>DATGXW010000199.1:0-4419 GCA_035298585.1 Phycisphaerales bacterium | reverse complement strand
GTGACGTGCTCGGGGATGGCCCGACAGCAGTCGGTCATCGTCGAGCCGCAGTTGCTCGACGTCTCGGGGGGGGCCGTGCTCTTCGGGGACGCCGAACTGCTCCGCGTGATGGTCGACAACCTGATCCGCAACGCGATCCGGTTCTCCCCCTCCCAGGGGTGCGTGAATATCTCGGTCGAGAGCGATCCGAGCCAGTGGATCGTCCGTGTCCGCGACTCGGGGCCGGGCATCCCCGAAGAGATCATGGGGACGCTCTTTGACCGCTTCACGCAGGCGCCGACCGAGCACGTCCGCGGACGCGGTTTCGGGCTGGGGCTTTCGATCGCGCAGGGGATCGCCGAACTGCACGCCGGTTCGATCTCCGTTCGGAACACCGACCCGGGGTGCGAGTTTGTCATCACCCTGCCCCGGGCGACGCAGCTCACGATCGAGTCGAGCGCGGTCTCGTCGGCGATCTGACCACATCCCACGCTGTTCGCATATTTTCGCTCGGATCCTGCAACGTCGCGGTATCTTGGCTTGTATACTATGCGTCACATAGTATGTGGATCACCGTTCGTTGCCCGGAGGACCGACATGCGGATCGAGCAGCAGCTCATGCGTGGTGCAGGACCCGTCGCCATCCTCAAGCTCCTCCACGGGGGCGAGATGTACGGGTACGAGCTCATCAAGGCGCTGGACGACCAGAGCGAGGGCGTCCTGGCGATGGGGCAATCCTCGCTCTACCCGCTGCTTTACAACCTGGAGGCCAAGGGCCTCATCGAGGGCTTCTGGCGCGAGGCGGATTCGGGGCGTGATCGCAAGTACTACCGGCTCACCGACGCGGGGAAGAAGCGTCTGGCCGACGACATCAAGCAGTGGCGGGCCCTGGCGGTGGCGATGAAGGGGCTGGGGGTTCTGCCGGCGTCGAGTGTTGAGAGCCTTGCCGGAGGTGCGTCGTGAATGGCCCGGGCGCCTCGGTGCACACGGTCAGGAAGCCCGTGCATACGGACTTCAACGCGGTCATCTCCGTCGCGGGCCTTCCCGATCCGGTCGCGGGCGTGGTCCGCGAGACCATCGTGCGGGCCCGGCTGTGGCGAGCGGAGCGTGCGGACGTCGCACGCGAGCTCTGTGCACACTTTGCGGACGGGCTTTCCGCGGGCGCCACCGCCGAGGAACTCATCGCGGATTTCGGGGATGTTCGGCGGGCGAGTTCGCTGATCCGTGCCGCCAAGCGGCGTGGGCGTCCGGTCTGGTATCGGGCCTGGCGTCTGGCCCTCCGCGCGGCCGCGACGACGGTCGCGCTGACCATCGCGGCGTACCTCTTCTTTGCCGCGCGTGTGCTCGTCTCAAGCCCCAACATCGCGCACAATTATTCGGAGGAATTGAATGCACGGACCCGGGGGATCCCTGAATCAGAGCGTGCATGGCCTCTCTACCTCGAGGTGATCCGCAGGACCGGGGCCCGACCTTCCTTCATGGAGCGGGGACAGGCAGCCTTTGCGCTGACGGATCCATACTGGGATGAGCAGGCGGCCTGGCTCAAGTCGCACGCCGATGTGCTGGAACTGATCCGAGAAGCGGCGGCGCGTCCGGTCATCGGGTACATGCTCGCGAACGACATCGATCCCGGTCTTGACGCGGCGATGCGTGACGCGGGGCGCATTTCGGGGCCCAAGGTGTCGACGCCCAGGGTAGAGAATCCCTTCATGATCGGCGTATTGCTGCCGCACCTGGGAGAGCTGCGCAGCCATGCCCGCCTGCTGGCCGGCGACTGCACACTGGCGCTGCGTGAGAAGGATGGATCCCGCTATCGGTCGAACATCCGCGCCATCCTGGGGATGGCGCGGCAATGCCTGGGAGAACCGTTCATCATCTCTCAGCTCGTGGGGGTCGCCATCACGCACGTGGCGCTTGAGCGTGTGCTCGATGCCCGGCTCGGGCCGGAAGTCTTCGGCGAGGCGGATCTGCGCGATCTTTCCCACGAGATCGGCGGGTTTGCCGGTGGGCGGATGCGGATCGACTTTGAAGGTGAACGCTACGGTGTACTGGACATCCTGCAGCGCTACTACAGCGACGATGGGGCGGGGGATGGTTACTTCATCGGCGGCGAACAGATCGACGCACTCTACGACGACTTTGGCATGGCAAGGCCGCGGGGTTTGCCGCTCCTGCGCGCCTACGTCCCTGTGCAGAGCGCGATTGCTCCTTCGCGCAGGCAGGTTCAGAACCTGCTCGACCGGTTCATCGAGACCGCACAGCGCGACGAGGCCCTCCCGCCCTGGAAACATCACGAGCGAATCAGCCCCCTGTGGTGGGATCGCCTGATGGAGAGCGGCGTGTACACCCTCTTCCCACCGCTGCGATCGTTCCTGGGGAGCGATAAAGCGCCGAGTGTTGCCGCGGTCGCCGCGAGGGACATGGTGGAGACATACCGGGCCGCGGCCCTGGTCAAGCTCGCTGCGGAGCTCCACCTGCGTCGGCACGGCACATGGCCTTCCGCGCTGGATCAACTCATTCCCTCGCTGCTCCCCTCGGCGCCGCTGGACCCGATGACAGGTGAGCCGATGCACTATGTGCTGTCGTCGGCGGGCGTGCCGGTGCTGTACTCGGTCGGCGTGGACGGCGTTGACAACGGAGGCGCCGCGACGGGTGAAGCTCAGGGCCGGCAGGAAGTCCGCAATTTCAACTGGATCGCCTACTTCAGGCGCGAGCGGGGATTGCCCGCGGGGGCGCTCGATGCACAGGGCGCACTTGCGCCGCTCACGGGCGCGGATGCCGGCCGCTTCTCGGCCGCCCGGGGCGACTGGATCCTCTGGAAGCCCGAGTGAGCGGCCAGATGCACATCAGGACTACCGCGGGGGCAGGGGCGGCGGCGGCGGTGCTTCTTCGAGAAATTCAACCGGGAGGGGGTTCATCGGCGCGCTCTTGCGCGGTGGGAGCGTGACCCCCTGTGCTTCGCCCGCGCGGATGGCGCACACAAGCAGGGGCTGGCCCCCGGGCAACCCGGCGTCGACCGGAAGCACCACATCCCGCAACGCGCCGCCGCGCAGAAAGTCGAACTGGCGGTAGGCCTGGCGCATCCCGTACATCCGCTCGGGCTCGGCGAGTTCACCCTCCCAACCCGCGTGTGCATCGATCACGGCCATGATCTCCTCATCCGGTATCTCTCCGCCGGGCATCGAGAGATAGATCGCCGGGCATGTTTGAAAGAGCGTCACGCCGGGGGTGGGCACGTACAGATCGCCTTTGAATCCCATCACCCGCAGCACTTCAACCAGAGCCGAAGGATGCTCGGCCATCAGTTGCTCGCTCGCGACCGACCATTCAACCCCTGCGTTCCTGCACGCCGTGTGCATCGCCCTGGCATCATCGATCAGGTCCACCAGTTGCTCGGGAAGAGGAGCGTCCTTCCAGATCTCGTGCAGGTTCCGGGCATGGGCCTTGATCTGGATGTCGGCAAGGTCAAGTCCAAGCGTTCGCTCGCCGGGCCGGACGAGTTCATCGACCTCGCCCATCGCCTGCGCCAGGGCCTGGAGGCCGATGATGTCCGCCACCGCGCTCCGCCATCGGCCCTGCTCACCCTTCCTGGGAAGTGCAACCGAAGCGCGGGCAAACTCCGTCCAGCGCGCCAGGAGCATCGCCCAGGTCAGGTCCTTGGATTCGTCGCGTTCGGATCTGGTATTCGGTGTCACGGGAGGCGATGGTAGAAGCGGGAGCGGCCCCGAGTTCATCAACTCGACGAGGTTCCGCCCCTGGCCGTGCCGACCCCGGATGGGACAAGTACGATGGACCCCGCATGGAACTCGATCCAGACATTCTTTCTCAGGCCGACCGTTACAAGCTCCTGATCGGGTGCGTCGCGCCCCGCCCGATCGCGATGGTCTCGACGGTCTCGCCCGACGGGAAGCACAATCTCGCCCCCTTCTCGTTCTTCAACGCGGTGGGGAGCGACCCGATGCTGCTGCTCTTCTGCCCGGCCAACAACACCGACGGCAGCGAGAAGGATTCGCTGCGCAACGCCGCCTTCGTGCAGGAGGGGGGCGTGGGGGAGTTTGTCGTCAACATCCTGAGCCATGCAGAGCGCTTCCAGATCGCCGCGTGTGCAGAGCCCCTGCCCTACGGCGAATCCGAGTTCGAACTGGCCGCCCTGACGCCGATTGCCTCCACGCGCGTGAAGCCGCCGCGGGTGCAGGAGGCCGCCGTGTCGTTTGAGTGCACCACGTGGCAGGTGATCCGCACCAACCCGGGCGCCGTCGCCGGCGGGAACATTGTGATCGGCAAGGTGGTGTACATCCACGCGCGGGAAGGACTGTTGAACCAGCGGCTGCACACGGATCCGGCGCGGCTCGACGCGGTGGCCCGCATGGGCGGGGATTTGTACTGCACATCGAGGGATCGATTCGAGCTTCCGCGCGGCCGTGCCGCCATGGAAGGTTC
>DATGXW010000198.1:0-21335 GCA_035298585.1 Phycisphaerales bacterium | reverse complement strand
ACACGCCCGCGAAGCCGGCGGCGGCCCGCCGGTACAGCGAGATGGATTCCTCCTCCTGGCCGAGTGATTCCAGGACCTTCCCCAGGTTGAAGCAGGATCGCAGCGTCGCGGCGTGCCCCTCGCCCAGCACGCGGCGGCGGCCATCGAGCGCAGCGCGGGCGTGCTCGGCCGCGCCTTGAGGATCCTTCTGGGCAAAACGCACACCGCCGATGTTGTCGACGATCATCAGCGTGAGGTAATGATCTTCCCCGAGCGCCCGGCGGGCTGCGTCGAGAGCTTCTTCATACATCCGCTGGGCGGCCGGATAGTCCTCCCGAGCGCGATACAGACCGGCGAGGTTGTTCATCGCCTGGATCGTCCGCTGGGCGCCCGTGCCCAGCGTCGAGCGGAAGCCGTCGAGAGCTTCACGCAAAAGCGGTTCAGCCTCATCAAATCTCTTGAGATTGCTGAGCGATGAGGCCAGCGAGGCCATGCACCCCAGCGTGTCCGCGTCGAGGGGGCCTTGGTTCGCGCGGAGCCAGGGGAGCGCTCGCTGGTAAAGTTCCGCCGCCTCGGCGTACCGGGTCTTTGCGGTCAGCACCGTGGCGAGGTTCGCCGTCAGGTCCGCCGCGATCCTGGTGTTGTCGCCGTGCTCCTTGCGTGCGATATCCAGGCACGCGCGCAGCTGCGTCTCGGCCTGATCGAGCTTGCCCCGGTCTTTGGCGAGCATGGCGCTGCGCATGCGTGCGTCGAGCGCTTTGATGCTGTTTGCGCCTTGGGCGGCGGTGTGGCCTTCGATCGCCTCAAGTCCCGGAAGTTCCGCCAGGTCAAAGAGTCCCAGGCGGCGTGCACTCTCGCTCACGGTGAGGAGCAGGTCGGCCCGCACGGTCGGATGGTCGGCAAACTGGCCGCGGATGGCGTCGATCGAAGGCCTGAGGACGCCGTTCCCGAGCGCGGAGCGTGAAAGCTCGGTGAGATCCACGCCCGCGAGGACTCCATCGACGGCCGAGAGCCTCGCGTTGATCATCTCCGGCGTCGCGCGTGCATTCTCCCCCGCGCGCCGGATTCCCGCGAGCAGGTCCTGACGGAAGCGAATGCCCATCTGCATCACGTCGACGCCAGAGAGCTGCGCGGACTGGAACGACACGACGCGCTCGAGCTCCCGTGAACGCGCCTGTGCATCCTCCTCAGCCCGGCGTGCGCTGTCGGCTGCAATATTTGCGCGGTCCCGCTCACGCATCGCCCACACCAGGCCGGTGGTTGTTCCGATCAGGCCGAGCAGGACCGCGCCTGAAACCGCCGATGCCAGCGCGACCCCGGCGCGATGGCGCCGGGCGAATTTCCGCAGCCGGTAGGTTGCACTCGGGGGCGCGGCAAGTATCGCCTCTCCCGTCAGGTGCCGCTGGATGTCCATGACCAGGGCGCTTGCGGTCTCGTAGCGCCGCTGACGCTCCTTCTCGAGCGCTTTCATCACGATCCAGTCGAGGTCGCCGCGAACGATCTTGCCCAGGCGTGCAGGCTCGGTGCGCCGCCTGGCCGCGACGCCCGCGATGGACTCGGAGTTGCTGCTCAGCCTCGTGCTGGGCTTTGCGGGCTCGACCTCGCGGATGATCCGCTGCATCTCCGCGTACGCGGCCGACCGCAGGCCCTTGGAATCAAAGGGCGTCGTGCCCGTGAGGAGTTCGTACAGCATGACGCCGAGCGAATAGACGTCCGTGCGGGCGTCGATGTCGAGCGAGCCCTCGGCCTGTTCGGGGCTCATGTACTCGGGAGTCCCGATGAGGGCGCGGTGCTCGGTAAAAAGCGTCTTTTCCGTGAGGCGGCTGGACGTGGCCTTGGCGATGCCAAAGTCGATTACCTTGGCGTGGGGCTTGCCATCCTGCGTGCTGACCAGCACGTTGCCGGGCTTGATGTCGCGGTGTATGAGGCCCTTGGTGTGTGCATGCTGCACCGCCTGGCACACCTGCGAGAAGAGCTCCAGCCGCTCGCGGACGCTGAGATTGTTGGCATCGCAGTAGGCGACGATCGAGTCGCCCTTGCATAGTTCCATCACGAAGTAGGGACGGCCCGATTCAGTCGCCCCGGCGTCGAGCACCTTGGCGATGTTCGGGTGGTCCATGAGCGCCAGGGCTTGTCGCTCCTGTTCGAATCGGGCCACGACCTGCCGGGTGTCCATGCCCCACTTGATGATCTTGAGGGCCACGCGGCGTGAGATGGGCTTCTCCTGCTCGGCCATGAAGACCGAGCCAAAGCCGCCCTCCCCGATGAGTTGCAGCAGTTTGTAAGGACCGATCCGTGCGCCCGGGCCTTCTCGCAGCGGATCGCCGGCGGATGAGGCCGAGAAGTCCACGGTTCGAGGTGCGTCGGGGATGTCCATCGTGGGCTCAGAAAGGAACGGCCCCGCCTCGTCGAGCGCTGAGAGCATGTCCTCGATCTGCCCGCGCATGGTGGCGTTCAGGCCTGGAATGCCGTTGAGATGGGCGATTCGCTCGGGTCCGGGCAATCGCCGGACCTGGTCAAAGACCTCCCGCATCCGCTCACGCTCGCCGCTCATGTCCGCCTCCCGCGAGAATCGCCCGCGACTATCCGCGCCCCGGACACTCCTTGCTCAGCGGACGAAGCTGCCGATAGAGCCACGCCCGCGCCCATGCCCAATCCCGATCGACCGTCGCGGGCGATCGGCCCAGCGCTGAAGCGGTCTCATCGCCGGTAAGCCCGGCATAGAACCGAAGCCGAACGACCTGCGCCACCTCCGGGTCTTCGATCTCCAAGCGCCGGAGGGCCTCATCCAGCCTCACGATTTGTTCTGAATCTGCGTCCGACGCCAATTCCGCCACGCTGCGGACTGAAAGTGACTCTCCTTCAAGCCGGATTCGATCAGGCCCACGCTTGAGGCGCTGGCGTGCACGTGCGTGGTCGATCAGGATGCGGCGCATGGCCTCGGCGGCGGCCGCGTAGAAGTGTGCTCGTCCCGTCCAGGGAACGTGGCGGGGTCCGACAAGCTTGAGATATGCCTCGTGCACAATGGCGGTGGCGGTGAGCGTCCGGCCGACCTTCCCGTGGCCCTCTTGCTGCTCGTACTCACGGGCAAGATGCAACTGTGCAGCGCGGCGAAGCTGCTCATAGACCAGGGGAAGCAAGCGATCCACCGCCATCGCGTCGCCCTGGGCCGCGGCGTTCATCAGGATGGTGGCGTCTTGCTCATGCACGGTGAAGTTCAGATTGTACTTGAATGTCCCCGGACTGCTCGATCCAGGTTTCCGGCACCCTGATTCAGTGGGATGAACCTGGTATTGAGGGCGGAGCCTGCGCGTCGGCGGCCCGGATCGCAGACGTCAATGCGTGCAGCTTGGCGGCGTCCAGTACACCGTTGGTTCGAACACCGCTGCACAGGTCGATGCCAAAGGGTCGAACGGATCGGATAGCCATGGCGACGTTGTCCGGATTGATTCCGCCGGCAAGGAATACCGGAATGTCAGTGCGTTCCACGATGCGCCGAGAGAGCGACCAGTCGTGGACGCGGCCGGTGCCGCCGAGTTCCCGCCTTGCCGGGTGTCCTGAATCAAGAAGCAGCGCATCCACATGAGCCGCCGCGGCGAGGGCCAGATCCACCGATGATTCATCTCGGACGTGAATGACCTGAACGATCCGGACCGCCGGCAACGCCTCCCGGAGTTCGTCCCACACGTCCTCTCCGACCGTGTCGTCGACAAGCTGCACCGTGTTGACGCCCACGTACCGGGCGTGCTCAACGACATCCCGGGGCTGATCGCGGCTGGTGAGGAGAAACGTCGCCAGTGGGGGAGGCGTGGCCAAGGCGATCTCGCGGATCAGTTCATCGGCGATGGGCCCGGGGCCGGTGGGCATGGAGGCGACCAGCCCAAGTGCGTCCGCGCCGGCCGCGATCGCGATCGATGCCTCGCGGATCGATGAAATGCAGCACACTTTCAGGCGGGTCCGCATCAGCGAAGTGTACCGCGCGTGGGGCGGGGTCGAGTCATTCGTGCAGGCTGACTTCGATCCGCGGGATGAACATCCAAAGTCACCTTGGACGCTCTCGAAAAATGCTCACGCGGGAGAGTCAAGCGGCGGGCAGGATTGTCGCGATGGAGCGTGGGCTCCGGTCAATAGGAGCGCCCGCCGGCGGCGATCCACTCGCGGAAGAGCGCTGCACACTGGGCGTTCAACATGCCCGCAAAGGTCTGTACTCGGCTGCCACCCTCTTGAAGAAGACGTTCGCAGGGCATGCGGAGCTCGCGGAAGCCCGCGTTCTGGGCATCGGCGATCGTGGCTCCCCAGGAAACCGAGTCGAGCCCCGACCAGTGGATGGCCGATGCACACATCGGGCAGGGTTCGCAGGTGGTGTACATCCGGCACCCCGCGAGCGAAATCGTGGAGAGGCGCTTCGCCGCTTCGCGGATGCAGGTCACTTCCGCGTGTGCTGTCGGATCGGTCGTTCGCCAGACCACGTTGTGCGACGCGGCGATGAGCTCGTCGCCTCTGACGATGACCGCCCCGAACGGAGACTGCCCCGCCGCGATACCCCTCCGGGCCGCCTCGATCGCAAGGTTCATCCACCGCTCTTGTGCGTTCGTGTGCATCGTTGTTGTCGCAAACGGACTCGGGCTCTTTGACGTCGACATGGAGAGGGACGATACGCCGACGAGCCGATGATCGTCGGCCGTCAACCCAGCGAGGACATGGAACCGGGGGTGCGGGAAAGGGGGAACTTCTCAGAAAAGACCGACGCCCGGCGTGGACCGGGCGTCGACCATCTGGCATCTTTTCCGTACCGCGAGATCGCGGTCTGGATCAATACTTCACGCCGCAGCCGTAGGCCTTGGTTTCGGTGGTCGTGACCTTCTTGCCTTCGAGGATCTCATCGAGCGCCTTGGAGGCGTAGTTGGTCTTGCCGACGCCGTCGGGACCGCCGTCGTCGATCGCGCCCTTGTAGGCAAGGATGCCGTCCTTGTTGATGATGTACACCGAGGGGGTGTTGCGGGCGCCGTACGCCTTTCCAACCTCGCCCTTTTCATCAAGAAGGACCGGGAAGTCCAGCGACCAATCCTTGCGGGCCTTGGCGTTGCGCTCGACGCCCGAGCCCTGCTTCCCGGCCGCGCCGGAATTGATCGCGACCTGCACGACGTTCTTGTCCTTGTACTTCTTGTTCAGGTCCTGGAACGTCTTCGCATCGTAGTGCATCTTCACGACGGGGCAGTCGGGGTTGAACCACTGGATCACGACGATCTTGCCCTGCTTGGTCAGGTCGCTGAGCTTGTGCGTCTTGCCGTCCGTGTCCTTGAGCTCAAAGTCGGGAGCCATCGAGCCGACCGTCGCGGCTTCAACCTTCTTCGCGTCCTTGCTCTTGTCCTTCTGCTTCTCGTCGTGCTTGTGATCGTGCTTGTCGCCGTCCTTGTGCTCATGTTTATCCGCGGGCTGCGCCGGTTTGGTCGGCGCGGCCTGCGCGAAGGCCGAGGAGGCGAGGCCGAGCGAAAGAGCACCAACAGCGAACATCGAGAGAAGGGTCCTGGTCGTCATAGCTGCCAACTCCATTCAGGCGCCCGCGGCCACGCCGGCCGGGTTCACAAGCGGGCGAAACGCCACATCCCGTGCACAACGAACCTGAGAACATCCCAGGTAGGCCGCGGGAAAATCAGTCATATGAAAAGCTCGCGCCGGCCCGCCAGATGATCGCACCTCACGTGCGTTGCACGCGGAGCGTGTCGGGCCGGTCAGATAGACGTTTCCGTCCATGCGTTGCATCGGGCTTGGCCGGGTCCAGAAGCAGCCCGATCCCCTGTGCTGTCCAGTCGGGGGATGCACCACGCGTGCCGATGCAGACGCGTGATGCGCGGCATACATGTCGATGGAGGATGTGGTGTGATCCGTCACGCTGCACACCCTCAATCAGTCGATGGAATAATACACCCGGGGTTTCCCGCCATTGGGGACGATGGAAAGAACGCCGCCCAGAAGCGGATTGGCTTTCAGTCGGGGGTCTTCGATCGGTGTTTCGAACTCAACAATCACAGCGTCGCCCTTGACGGAACCCGAACGAAGCAGCCCCTGGATGGTGGGAGTTTCCAGGGCGGGATACAGCTCAACTTCCGCCGCGCCGGCGATCTTGAAACCCGCCTTCTCGACGCCGGATCCGTCGGCGGACGCCTGCACAAGCCGTTCGATGGTGAATCCATCGCGGGCCGCCTGGCTCAGCGGGCGAGGAAGCCGGGCCTGGGCTGCGCTGATGGTGTCCTTCGAGCCGTCGGCACGTGAAGGGGCGTGTGGATCAAGTGTGAGCGATGCCTGTGCTCGCTCGATCTCGCACATCTCATCGCAGATCATGTACGTGAGATCCGCCTTGATGACCGCGGGATCGGTGATCCGATCTGGACCTGGTGTCACCTCGACGAGAAGGGTGACCTGCTTCTCGTACACATGATCAAGGACGATGTCGGCGACCACATGCCGCTTGGGGACGGGCCACTGTACTTGCGCGTGCTTCCACCCCGCGGGAAGCTGGAGCTTGATCGTCGGGGCCCGCCCCGAGTCGTTCATCCCGTTCCAGTAGATGTGCCAGTTTCCGCTGAGTTCAAAGTGGATGCCGAGCAGGAACGGCTTTCCGGGCTCGGGGGTGTTCGTATCGGCGATCAGAGAGACGGATGCACGACGCGACTGAGAGGATGATGGAGGCTGTCCTCCGGGTGCGTGTGCATCGACCGAGCCCGCCATGTCGCGTCCCGAGGCTGCGGAGAAGGCAAGCCATGTGCACACGAGGGGAACCGCGATCCGAGCCACCGACGGAAAACCTGTCATCAGCAATGCTACGACCAATAGGGTGGGGTGGTTCGAGAACAAGAGCCTGGGGCCGAGGGTGCTCCGCTCGGGCGTTGGACCGGCGGGTGCTCTATATTGCAGTCATGATGAACACGATGTGCACACTTGGAAAGGCCTTTGGACGCTTCTGGACGGCCCGCACGCTGGCGGGAGCGGCGTCCTTGGCGATGGGCGCGACGCTCACGGGCTGCGAGATCTCGGATCAGGACATCGAGTTTGCAACGATCGCCGAGGTCCGTCAGTTACAGTTGCAGGCCGAGAAGGAGCCCAAGGCGCTCTTGCTGATCGATCCCCGGTCACGAGGGGCGTACGACGCAGCGCGGATTCCGGGGGCTGTGCACATGGAGTTCCGGAGGGACATGGAGCAGCGCGGCGTCGATCCCCGGTACAAGGGGTACAAGAACATCGTGGTGTATGGGAACGATCCGGGGAGTGCGGTGGCCCGCGGGATGACCAAGCGGCTGATGTCGGTGGGCTACGACGATGTCCGGCTCTTTGCCGGCGGCTTGGATGAGTGGCGGGGGATGAATTACCCGATCGAGGGTACTGACGCGACGGTCCCGGCGAGCGAGCCCGCGACGGGTGAACCGGCCAAGCAGCAGAATTGACGGGCCGTTCCAACCTCCATGGCAAGGGATGACGGGCCTCGGCGCCGTCAGGGGCTTGCTACGCACGCTCCGCCATAGCAGAACACTCGACATCCATGAAAAAGGCCCCCGGCGAACCGGGGGCCTTCGTGTTTTTGGACATGGACCGAAGATGCGAGCTTTACGGGATCGTGTTGAAGGCGTTGCTGAGGCCCAGCGGGACGCCGGCGGTGGTGAAACCGCCCTGGAGGAAGAGGTCGTAGTGGGTCATCGTCGCGGCGAAGGGCACCGCGGAGGATGCGATCACCGAGAAGAAGTTCAGACCCGGGCGGTCGACGATCAGCTCGGGGAGCTCGTGGAGCTTGAGCTGTGCGTACGAACGCGGCGAGATCGGGACCGAAACGTTGATCGAGTCGGAGTTGGTGAACAGCAGGGTGACGACGATCGAAGTCGACGCGGCCGTGGGGTTGTAGAAGGACAGGGTCTCGAAGTAGAGCGAACCGGCCAGGGCGGTGTTGATGAAGGCGTCGCCGAAGAAGAACTTCGTCGAGCCCTCGGTGAAGGGCAGCGTCGAATCGGCGTCGCCGTTCTGGGTCTGGCTCGAGGCCATGACGACCGGGACGTTCGAGCTGTAGCTGATGCCCATCGCCTGGTTGGAGGTGATGCCCAGGGCCGCACCCGTCAGGCGCACCGTCTGACCCGCCGGGACGTCGAACGTCCGAACGAGCGGGGGAAGGTTCGCCGTCAGGTACTTGCCGGTGAGCGTCACCGTCGCACGTGCGGTGCCCGGGTTGAAGATCGAGACTTCCGAGGAGACCGATGTACCCTGGGTGATCGAGGGGATCGCGCCCTTGGTCGAACCACCCTGGCCGTCACCGATGTATCCGAAGCCCGCGGTGTTCGCCGAGTCGTAGTGTGAGAGTGCCGCCACGATCCCGATGAACGCCGACTCGTTGGCCGGGTTGGCCGGGGCCGCGACGACCGTCGCGCCGAAGACGCCCGTGGGGAGCGTCGCGATGTCGTTGACGCTCAGGCCCAGACGCTTGCCGGCCGCGATCGTCTGCGGGATCGTCACGGCGGCGTTGCCGGTGTAGAACGTGACCAGGACGTTCACGTCGAAGTTGTTGGGGTTGTAGTAGACAAGGAAGTCAAAGACCGCGCCGGGATTGCGTTCGACACGCGCGAAGTTCCAGCTTGCGCTGAGGTCGCCCGTGAACGAATCGCCCAGCGTGCTCGAGAAGTCGTAGTGCGAGAAGGTTGCGCCCAGCGGGCCGTCGGACTCGATGATGATCGCGTAGGGGCGGTAGAGCTGGACGCCGGCGGCGGGGCCCGCCTCGGCGTTGGAGATCGTCACGCCGCCGCGTGCGCCGGCCTCGACCATGATGTTGGAGGCGACGACCGTCTCGTCGGGCTGGCCCTCGACATGGTCCTCGTACCGGACCTTGACGCTGAAGCGGACATCGTAGTTGTTGGCGTTGGAGACCGAGACGAACTCGCGGATGAGCAGCGAGGCGTACCCCTCGGGGTAGTACAGATAGTGGGTTTCGGGCTCGGCGTCGATGCGGAGGCGGTAGGCGCCCACGCCCGCGGCGATCCCCGAGACGATGGCCCAGTACTGCTGACCGCCGGTCGCGTCGAACGCGCCGTTGGCCGTGGCGCCGGGGATGCCGGCGTTGTCGGTGAAGATGACCGAGCTGGGAAGCTCGTTGGGTGCACGCAGGAGCGTGACCGAGGCGTCCAGGACGCTGCCGGTCGGCGTGACCACCTGGACGAAGACCTTGCCGGTCGCGGGCGCCGTGAAGGTGAAGAGGTCGCGGTCGCCGGCGACGTCGATGAAGCTGTTGGCAAAGCCGTCACCGGTGCGCGACGAGAGGGGCACGCTCGTGGGGTTGTTGAAGTCGATCGCGCCGGGGTCGCCTCCGCCGCCGTCGTCGACCGCCAGGCCGTTGACGGTGAGGTAGTACTCGCCGGTGCGGGTCGCGGGCGCGGGGAGCCCGTCGACCGAGGCGATCTGGATGTAGTAGACCTGCCCGCTGGTGAGCGACGAGAAGTTGAGCTCGACCGTACGGGGGTCGTTGATCCCCGCCGGCGCGTCGGCCTGGATCGTGCCGATCTGGGCGAGGTTGGCGTCAAAGACGGTCAGGATCGGGGCGAAGTTGCCGAAGGTCCCGCGGTAGCTCGTCACCGTGACGACGACCAGGCCCGTCCTGACCGGGGTGAACCGGAAGAGGTCGGTGTCGTCGTCGGGCGTGATCTTCGCGTTGCCCGGGTCGCCCGCGACGCCGGCGCCGATCGCGCCGTCGCCGGTCGTCGAGCTGATCGGGATCACGTGCGCGATGCTCCACTCGCCGGCGTTGGGATAGTCGTCGAGCGGGGGGCTTGCGAGGGTGATCGTGTACCCGCCCAGCGCTTCGGTCGTCGCCTCGACGAGGATGTAGTAGATCGCCCCGCGTTCGACCGCAAAGTCGCCCGTGTTGGCGGCCTGGAAGCCAAAGCCCGAGTCGTTGGCGACCGCGGTGACGATCGTCGTCTCGCCGGGGGTGAGCTGGATCACCGTGATGCGAGGGATGATCGTGCTGCCGGGCTGACGGTCGACGATGATCGACGCGTTGCCGCCCGCCAGTGCGTTGAAGTAGAAGAGGTCCGTGTCGCCCGAGAGCTCGATCATCGCGTCCTGGGTGATCAGGCCGGTGTCGGGGTCGGGCATCAGGACGGCGGCCTCGGTGTACTCGGTCGCGTCGGGGAAGTCGTCGGTCGGCGGGAAGCTGACCTCGACCTTGTAGTTGCCCGAGGCGTTCTGGCGGTCCTCGGCCATCACGAAGACGTAGTACCAGCGGTACGTCTGGCCCGTGAAGAGCGAGGTCCGGTTGGGCGTGACGGAGAAGCTGACCTGCGCGTCGGTCACCTCGGCGCTGAGATCGTTGTTGGCCGCGATGCGGTGCCACATCGTCTTGGCGGTGTCGGCGTCGATCGAGGTCGAGAGCTCGTAGATCTCAACGCGCGGGTCGAACGAGTTGGGCGAGAGGTTGCGGACGCGGACCGAGAAGGTCTCGTAGTCGTTGACCTCGAACCGGAAGACGTCGACGTCGCCGGGGTTCTCGATCGAGCCGTTTGCTTCACCCGAACCCAGGTAATCAAAGAGCTTGAGCGTGGTCGCGTTGGTGATGTCGGTCTCGTCGGCGTGGTCGTCGGCGAAGGGTGGGAGGTTGAACGAGAGGGTGTAGGTGCCGGTCGTGTTCGCCTCGCTGCCGACCGAGATGAAGTACTGGGCGCCGGGGAGCACGCTGAACTGGAGCGTGAGATCGCCGCTCGTGGGGGTCGTGTTGTTGGCGACCTGCGTCAGCGTGGAGTCGTACACGATCACGCGTGCGACGAGCGTGGAGCCGGTCGGACGCGAGATCGTCACGCGGCCGATGCCGCGGGCCGGTGAGTTGAAGACAAAGCCGTCAAGGTCGCCGGCGTTGTTGATGATCGCATTGACCGTCGCCTTGCCGTTGGTCGCCGCGTCCGAGGGATCAAACCCGATCGCGATCGGCGTGGCGTTGGCCGCGGTGTTGCCGTGGTCGTCGGTGCCGGCGTCGAGGTCCAGCATCGTGTCGAAGAGGATCTCGTACGAGCCGGTCGCGACGCGGACGTTGCGCTCCTTCTCGTCGATCGCCACGCGGTCGGCCGGATCCTCGGGGGAGGCGTCGACCCACTTCTGACCGCTCCCCACGACGATGTAATAGAAGTCGCCTTCGACGATCGGGAAGACCACGTACCCGTCGCGTTCCTGGTAGATCCGGTTGCCGAGATTGCCCGTCGCCTGCGCGGTCCCGGGCTCGCCCGTGGAGAAGGGGTTGTCGTCGTTGAAGGCGATCTGGGTGAAGTCGCCGTCGAGGACCCGGATGTACGAATCAAGATCCGAGGAATAGGTGTCGGTGTTGTCGACCCGGCCCGGGCCGTCCTGGTGCCATTCGTCGGTGATGTTGGTCGTGTTGATGCGGATCGCCGCGTAGCCCGAGGCCTGGGCACGGAACTGGTAGACGTCCGTGTCATCGACGGTCTCGATCTGGCCATAGTCCGAGTACGTCACCCACCCCGTCTTGCTGTAGAGGCCGACGTTGTTGGCGGCGGCGGGGGGGCTGATCGGGTTGGTCGGCGCGGCGAGGTAGTTGGTATTGTCGCCCGTGCCCGCCGGGATCGGGATGATCACGCCCGAGGCCGGGTCGCTCTCATCTACCGGATCGACGTGTGCACGGTCCGGGCCGTCGGCGACATACGCCTCGGCCGTGATCGAGATGTCGTAACGGCCGGTGCTGCCCGCCTCGCCCGAGACCTGGAGGTAGTACGTCCTGCCGCCCCAGAGCGTGATGCCCGCCAGGTTGCCGGGCAGCGGCGCTGAGGGGAGCGTGAGATTCGGGTCGACCATGCCCGAGCGGCCGACGTCGAAGGGGAAATTGCTGCCGTCGGGGAGCTGGCTGCCCCAGGGCGCCGAATCGACGTTGGCGTTCGTGTAGACGATGTTGAAATTGCTGTCGTAGACGGTGATCGTCGTGTCGAGGTTGGGCCCGAAGCTGGGCGTCACCGTCAGGTGCAGGCGCGAGCCTCGCCGCTGCTCGTGGTCCCAGTGGTTGGGGTCCGAATCCTGGAACGAGCTCAGCGCAAAGATCGTCCCGCTCGTGCCGTTGTCGCGGCCCGAACCCAGGCTCGCCCAGACCCAGTCGCCCAGGAACTCGTCGAAGATCAGCTGCGCGCCGCGGTTGGCGGCAGCGTCGTCGGCGAGCGTGAAGGCGCCGCCCGCATAGAGGATCGGCTGCCCGGTGACCGTTCCGACGTCGTCGGCGTCTTCCATGACCGTCAGGGCGTGGACCGTGCTGTTGAAGCCCGGGGTGTCGGCCAGGGGATTGCCAAGTGCGTTGTACGACTCGTCGAACCAGTTCAGGCGGGTCACGCGGTTGCCCGCGTTGGTGAAATCACCGCCCAGGACGACCTGCTCGGCAAGGTCGGGGTACGGCCCGGAGCCGTCGGGATCGATCGGATCCCAGAGCGTGATCGAACGCACCGCGCCGTTCAGGCTGCCGATGTTGACAAAGTCGTACGCGGCGTCCTGGATGCCCTCGTTGACCGTCCAGAACGAGATGCGGTTGAAGGTCGTGCCGTTGATCCGGGTGAAGTCGCCGCCGATGAGCACGCCCTGGCCGAAGTTCTCCGTGGCGTTGTTGACGGGAGGATCAAAGGTCTGGAGTGCATACACGGCCCCGTTGGCGCCGTTCGTGGTTGCGCCCGTGCCGAAGCGGAACCAGCCTTCGATGTCCGACCACGTGGCGAGGCGGTTGGCCGTGTTGGTGGTCGGGTTGTTGAAGGGCCCGATCGTGGTGAACGTGCCGCCGACCATCAGTTCGATGAGCGGGGGTGGATCGGTCTGGGAGCCATCCCCGTCGGGATCCGGCTCGTCGAGCTGGTACGTCGCCAGCGCGTGGACGATGCCGTTGATCGTGCCGCCCATGGCGGTGAACCCGGCACCGTCGAACTGCGACATGCCGTTCTGGCCGCCGATGATGAGGATCGGGTCGGGATCGGGGTTGTCGCCGACGGCGATCTGGTCGTACACGACCATCGAGTAGACGTTGAAGTTGACGCCGTTGCCGACCGCGGCCCACTCCCAACGCGAAAAATCGGGGTTATAGATCAGCTTGGCGATGTGGTTGGCCGGGGTCGGGTCTTCCTCGAGTTCGTCGTTCTTGAACGCGGTGAAATCGCCCGCGGCAAAGAGCGATGCTTCGCCGTCGCCGTCATCATCGAACTGAACGAACGAACGCACCGCGCCGTTGAAGCCGCGGCCGACGGTCCACCACTCGCCCGCGTCGTAGGTCGCGACGTTGTTGACCTCGTAGTCGATGTCGTTGGTCACCGCGCCGGCGCGCACGAAGTTGCCGCCCACAAAGAGCGAGGGGCCGTCGTCGCCGTTGTCGCCGTCATACTCAAACTGCATGTCGACCTGCGGGATGAACGAGAAGAGGTCGTTGTCGCCCGAGGTCTGGATGCGGCCGGTGCCGGTCGCGTTGACGCGCCACCCGGCGTCCTGCATGAAGTAGTTGTACTGATCGTTGAGGAGGAAGGGGTCGCCCCACTCAAGCGGCGTCGCGGCACGCCACAGGTCGCGGACGTTGGTCGGCGGGTTGTTGGCGTCATAGACCGGACGGTTGACGTGGTCGTCGACCGGCAGGGGGGTCTGCGTGGAGTCGTTGGTGTGGTGTGTCTCGATGAAGAGGTTGAAAGAGACGCCCGGCTGGGTCTCGCTGAAAGCGTCCAGCAGGATCGTGTACCGCTGGCCGCCGGTGAGCGCGATCTCGACCTGCGGGATGTCGCCGAAGCGGTCGTCGTTGAACGCGACGCGGAAGCCGTTCTCGTCGTAGACCGAGATCGCGCCGTCGAAGATCGGGGGCGGCGGGGGACCGCCGGGGGTCATCGCGATGATCGTCGTCCCCGTGCCCTGCGCCACGAACGAATAAGTCCGGGTATGGAACCCGTCCGCCATCACGTCCGCCAGGGCCAGCCGGCGCGTCACGGGGTCGATCGGATCACCCACCTCGTTGACGACCGCGTCGACCGCCAGGAGGAAATCGCCAAGGCCAAAGGCCGTTCGGGCCGGGAGATACTCGTCGGACCGGATGCGGAGGTAATACGTCTCGCTCGGAAGTGCCTTGATCAGCTTGAAGGCGTCGTTCAGAACGCCCGCGTCGGTGTCGCTTGCGATGCGCACGCCGTTGGCGTCGTAGATGTCAAGATGCACATCGAAGGTCGGGCTGGTCTGGCGGTCGGCCTGTGCGTTGAGCGTCATCAGGCTGTCGAACTCGGCGCCGTTGCCGTTGACGATCTTGTAGATGATGTCCTGGCCCATCCGCGTGATCGCGCCGGCGCCGTTGGCCTCGCCGGTCTGGGCCGCGGGGAGCAGGTCGGTTGTGCGTGCATCAACGTGGACGGTGTACGCGCCGGTCGCGGCGGCGCCGCTGGTGGCGTCGGTACCGACCAGCACGTAGTAGGTCTTGTTGGCGGCGGCCACAAAGCCAACCCACCCATCCGAGGGGTTGCCGGCCGAGAGCGTCCCGTTCCCCGACTGGAACGCGATCAGGTTGCCGAAGGCGTCGCGGGCCTGCACGGCCACGCCCGAGCCGTTGTCCTCGTAGATCTCAAGACGCGAGTTGAGCGTCGAGCCCTGCGACTGTGCGTCGGCGAGGATGCTGACGAAGTCCTGCGTCGTCGGCGTGAACCGGAAGAGGTCGTTGCGGACCGTAATCCCGCCGCCCAGGGGCTCGATGATGCCCGTCGCCGATCCGATCCCCCCGCCGTCGAGCGTGATCGTCGTCGCGTTGGGGAAATCCGTCAGGCTGGGATGGTCGCCGGCGAGCATGACGCGCGGCTCGAGCTGCTCGGTCATCGCGCTGGTGCGAAGCTTCGCGGTGCGCGGTGCACGCCCGGCCTGGTCGGCCAGCATGCCCGTGCGGCGGAGGCTCCGGTGAAGGAGCGATGAGAACAGCGAGCGCGTCGGTCGAGATGCCATGTTCAAACTCCGTCGAAGCACCGAAAGTCCTGTGCTTGAGCACTCTGCCCACTTCCCTGTCGACGCCGCGACCGTGGTCCGATACCGGTGGCTTGTGCGGCTGAGCCGACCCATGGGGGCGACTCGGGGGCCCGGGGGGCCCCGCGGGGAGCCATGATACCGCACTTTGCAACCCACTGGCTTGTCGGGTTCAGCCCGGCTCGGCACTCGCTCCGGGAAGGTGGGAGCATGGTGCTTGTGGCCAGGCTGATCGCGGCGGCCTCGCTTGCACCGCCGCAGTCCGTGGGGGAGGACAGCGCGGTCGGGCGCCTCTGGCTTGCGCCAGATTCACGCAGAATAACAGACTCCGACAGGCCTTGTCCAGTCGCGTAAAGGTCACCCGCCGGGAAAACTTGCTTTACGGAACGTGTTCGGAGGCCGGATACACCCCTCAAACCGGGTGAGAACCCCCGGTCAGGCAGAACTTCACCGCCCGCTCCGCCAGAATATCCGCCGCGTCATATACCGGAAGGCACGAGTTCTCTTTCGTCACCACCAGCGGGGCCTCGCTGCATCCCAGGATCACTCCCTCGCAGCCTCGCCTGGCAAAGTGCGAGATGATCTCGTGCACCGCGCTGCGGCTCTCGGGCCGGATGTGCCCGTACAGCAGTTCGCCGAAGATGATCTGTTCCAGCAGGTCCGCCTCCTCCCCGGTCGGGGGGAGCACCTGGATCCCGCGGATCCCGAGCGGAGTCTGGTAGGTGGACGACTCCGTAACCAGTTTCGTGCCGATCACGCCCACCACCTTGCGATGGTCTGTTGCGATCGATTGCGCCACAAGGTCGGTCATCGGCAGCCAGGGGACCGTGCTCCCCGATTCAGCGAGGTGCACCGCGTGCTGGACGATATTGTCGGGCACCAGGCACACCTCAGCCCCGGCGGCGATCACCACGTCCGCGGATCGCCGCATGAGCCTCGCCACCGCGTGCCAGTCTCCGCGGCGGATCGAATCGATGTACGAGTTCACCGGCTCGTTGTGGATCGTGATGCGAGGCTGGTCGTTGGGCGGGGCGAGCTTGGAAAGATGCCGCGTGAGCTGCCCGTAGAACAGGGCGGCGCCTTCAGGACTTACCGCGATGATTCCGATGTGCTTGGCCACTCGGGGGGGAGGGTATCACACCCAGAGGCGTTTGCACAATGTCCGGAGCCCTACGCTTCCCGTGGACATGACCGGCGCCTCCCCGACCAATCCCTTCCAGATCCTCGGGCTCCGCGAGCACATGGAGCTTGCCGCGGATGAAATCGAGCGCGCCGCGCTGGTGAGGTCCGCACAACTGCAGCCGGCGATCGGCTCGGGCGATGTTGAGGCCGAGGCATCGCTGGCGGCGGTCAACGATGCCCGCCGCGTGCTTGCCAATCCTGAAACTCGCGCCACCGCACTCCTGTTGCTCCGTGGCGGTCCCGCGGCCTCGGCCGACAAGTCTCTTCCCCCAGGCTTCCTCATGGAGATGATGGAGATCCGGGAAGGCATTGACGAGGTCGCGCAGAGCCGCGATGAGCAGGGCCTCAGAAAATGGCGTGCATGGGCGGGTGAACAGCGTGCGGCATACGCACATCGGGTTGCTGAACTCTTCCGCCGCCCGGTAAGTACAGAATCCAGCGCCGCCATCCGCCGGGAATTGAACGCCTGGCGGTACATCGAGCGTCTGATCGAACAGCTCGATGGCGGGGGCGCGATGTGACGACAAGGCTCGGGCGCAAACCCCGCGACCCGTGGCCTGATGGAGCTGCCATGAGACGAAATCTTCCCTTTCTCATCATTCTCCTGGCCTTCGCGGGCTTCCTCTATTTCCGCGGCTCGGCCGGTGGCGTGGCCCCCAGGCCGCCCATGTTCGCGGGAGAAATGACGGTGGCGGAGGCACGCACGCAGGTCGAGGGAGATTCAAAGGTTGTTCTTGTGCTTGCGACGGCCGATTGGTGCGGCCCCTGCCAGGCATTCAAACGCGGCGCACTCGTCGATCCGAAAGTCGAATCGTGGGTGAAGGACAATGCACTGGCCGTCTATGTTGACACCGACAAGAGCAAGGAGGCAGGTTCCCTGGGTGTCACGGGAATCCCTGCCCTGATCATGTACCGCGGTGACAAGGAACTCGGGCGCGTCTCGGGGGTGATCGGTGCTGACGACCTGCTCGCCTGGCTGAAGATGGCGTCCGAAGTTCCCTCGGGATCCCCCATGGGAAGCTGACCGGTTCATGTCCTGCGATATCCCACCGGCTGTTCGGCGAGGCTGTAGACCTCCCGGAGTGCCGTCATCCCGACATACCCCAGCAGCGCCACGACCGCCAGGATCACGGACTCGGTGAGCTTCCCCGTGCCCACCATCCACGCCCACGCGTACAGGCTCAGCCACAACGCGCCGTATCGATTCACCTTTTCTGCGCCGCGGTGGCCATCGCGGGCTGCCCGCACCTTGTGCGTGCACAACAGGACAAAGAAGATCCCCATCACCGCCGGTCCGATCGCGGCCGTCGGCGCAACCCACGCCGGCCAGAAGAACGACGCGTCCGGCAGCCTGCTCGCCGCCACCCACGTGGCCGCGATGGTCCAGAAGGCGGCGCCCAGACCCGTCGCCACCCAGGCGCGGGGTGTGACCGGAGGAGTCTTGCGGGCAACCCGGTGCGTCGCGGCCGCCACGATGACCGCGTGCATGAACACCAGCCACACGGGCCAGATGAACGCGATCTCTGGATTGGGCATGACCATCGCGCCGGCATAGATCATCCCGTACGCGACAAAGCCCAGCGCCGGCACAAAGCGGGCCGCGCTGTTGAACAGCAGGATGCCCGTCGCCAGGAGCAGCGTCAGCAGGATGCTCGAGGTTCCAAAGGGCACCGAGCCCAGCACCGCGATGAGCAGCATGGAGGCCGCGATCGCCACAGCGCTCTCGGGACGGATCTGCCCGGACGGGATCGGCCGATCTGGCTTCAGCCAGCGATCGCGGTTCTGATCGACCAGGTCGTTCAGGCACGCGCCGAAGGCAAACAGCCCCAGGCTGCTGAACGCCGAGCACAGGAGCAGGAGGGGCAGCGAACGCTCCGCCAGCGCCGCGTGCTGCGGCTCCTCTTCAAATGCACGCGTCCAGAGGATCACCAGCCACACGTTGCTGACGACAGCAAAGGCGGTGGTGACGCGAGTCAGACGGAGGATGGGTGCGACGCGGTCGAGGATGAAACGCATGCGGGCTTCCTCCGCAGTGTGCAGTCCTCGGCGGGTCCTGCCGGGTTACTTCTTGTCAGAGGGCGCGGCGGGATCAATCGCCGGCGCCGCGTCCGTCTTGGCCGGTTCCGCGGGCGGATTGGCCGCGGCGGATTCAAGTGCACGCTTGGTCGCCCGCACGATCGCCTCGGCCGGGAGAATCACCGCGGTCATGTACTCGCGGGCCGACTCGCCGCCCTGGACATCTTCCGCCTCGGGAAGCTGCATCGCCGTGAAGCCCACGATCGAGCCGTCCACGGCGAAGACCGGCGTGCCGAACTCGCCGGCGATCGCGTTGTCGGCCGGCACGTACAGGTGGCGGGGCTTCTTGGTGCTGCCGCCCATGCGGGTGGTCTTGATAACCGGAGCGCGGTCGAAGAACTTGCCCAGGTGGTTGATCGTCAGGAGCGTGTCTCCCACCGAGGGCTTGCTGCTCTTGGAGAGATCGACCGCCGTGAATGTCTTGCCCGCCGATTCATCGATCTGGATCCACGCCAGGTCGAGCTCGCTGTCACGCGCGATCAACTTGGCCGGAATCCCTTCGACGTCCTCCCCGATCAGCACCTTCATCTCTGTCGGGGTCGCGGTCATGCCCGACATCTGGGCCTGGATCAGGGGAGGGAATCCGCCGGTCTGGAAATTCGACGCCAGGATCAGCCCCTTGGAATCGATGACCAGCGCGCTGATCTCGGTTTCCTGCTGTTCGCCCGCGGGCTCAAACTTGAGGACAAACTTGACAGTCACGAGCGACGGCGCACGCTCCTCCAACACCTTGGCCCAGTCTTCGCCCTGCGAGGCCTGCGCCGCGGGGGATCCGGAGAACCCTGGACCAAAGCCGGCCGCGACAGCGCCAATGCCAAGAAGTGCGGTCAGCATCATCACGGAGGTCGTACGCTTGCCCATCATGTTCCTCGAGGCCAGGGTCACTCTCACGGCCTCTGTCCCGGGGATCGTCCCCGAAGATCGACGTGCGGAGGGCCGCCAAGTCTCTAGAGTAGCCGTTTGAACCCGGCCGCGTTCGCCGCCGCACCAATCCATGCCTGATCCGCGCACCTCAACTCGCACTTTCCCACGGCTCGTTGGCGGGATCCTCGTCCACTGGTCGCGTGTCGCCTGGTGGCTGGCCCCGCTGACCGTGCTATGGGCCTGCACGCTCCCGCACATCGGTGATGGAGACTGGATGCGCGGCGACAGTGCGTGGTACGCGGCGATCTCGCTCCAGGCCTGGCGCACCGGCGGGTTTTGGACGCTGATGGAGTCGCCGGGGCACCCATACTTCAACAAGCCGCCGCTTTCCTTCTGGATCCAAGGGGGATGGATGTCGCTCCTTGGCGCGGGCGCGTGGCAAGCGCGAACCGCGACGGTCCTCGCCGCGTCGCTTGGCGTGGTCGCGGCGGGGTGGATTGCACGCACGCTCGGCGGACGCCAGATCGCCATCGCTGCCGGAACGCTCCTGGCGGTCAATATCGAGTATTTCCGCAGGACGCGCGAGATATCGCTCGACATGTGGAACACGGCATTCATGCTCATCGGGGCATGCCTGCTCATCATGTCCATGGCGGCGTCCCGGACTACGCCACGCCGGTCGCGAAGCCTGACTTTGGCCGCTCTTTCAGGCCTGGTGATCGGTTGTGCATTACTCACCAAGCCCCTCATCGCCCTGGGTATTCCCGTCATCGTGCTTCTATGGGCGATCTCGACCTCCGGCGCACCGATTTCAGCCAACGCACGCGTGACGTCGCGTCCGACCGCATTGATCCTGGCCGTGTGCAGCATGTGCACAGCCATCGTGGTCGCCGCGCCCTGGCACGTATCAATGATTCATCTCCACGGCGATCTCTTCATCTCCCAGTATTTCGGGCGCGAAATCGCGGACCGTGCCGCCGGAGAGCTCGTCGGCGGCCAGAAGCAGACGCAGCCGGCGTGGTTCTATCTCATCAACCTTGCATCCGCGTGGACGATGTGGGCCGCGGCGGCCGGGATCGCGCTCGCTTTGGCCGTGCGATTTGGGGGCTTGGGTTTCCTTCGCACAATTCCTCGTCCCCGTGCGCTCCTGGTATTTGCAACCCTCTGGACCGCCGCGTGGCTGTGTGCCCTGTCGTTCTTCCCCGATCGGCGCGATCGTTACGCGATGCCCGTGCACGCTGGATGCGCCCTCCTCATCGCATCGCTCATCCTGCCCCGCCTTGTGCACACGAGCCGGGCGCTCAAGCATGCCGGTCTCATCGCGGCGGTGGGGGGCCTTGTGTTTGCGATCATCCCTGTGCGCATCCAGCGTGGTGTTCACCCGCAGTGGCCCGCGTTCTTCGCGTGGCTCAGCTCCCAGCAGGTCCAGCCGCGGTCGCCACTCGCCACCCAGAAGCCTGCATGGGCGGTGTGGGATGGGGCCTTCTCGGGAGCCCCAGCCGCCCGGTTTTACCTGGAGATGGGCTTCTGGCCGACACCAACCCGAGACGCACACGGTGTGCACACGCTTCCCTCGCGCGGCGAACCGACATTCATCCTGTACCACCGCCGCGGGGGCTGGCTCCCCGGTCCTGGCGAAGAAGTGGCCTTCCAACAGGACGACCTGATCGTGACCAAGTTCACCGGCAAGCAATGGCGTCCGACCGAAGCGCCCGACCCCGGCGAATGATCGACGATGCTGGAACCCCGGAAGATGACTCGGTCACCCCACCGGGCTATCTTTCCCGGCACCGCAGACCGGCCCGCCGGCCCGCGGAGCTTCCAAAGGGCGCATAGCTCAGTTGGCTAGAGCGCGGCTGTCACATAGCCGAGGTCACAGGTTCGAGTCCTGTTGCGCCCATTACCCCTCAAAAGCAGGTTCTCAGACGTTTCCCACGCAAGCCCGTCAGACTCGGGCGTGGCTGCCATTTCTCGGCGTGTGGCTGCGGCCAGCCCAGGAATGGTGGGGAGCGCGGCAGCGGCTCCACCGCGGCAGAGAGGACCCAACGCTCTTTGGCGTTGTCGCGTGCCTCTTTGCGACCGTCCGGAGGGATTCTGCGTCAAGCGTGGGCTCGAGGGCGGAAGGTCCGGGATAACCACTGCCCCCCAACGGTTCGCCGAGGTGTAACTACCTCGTACGCCGACGACTGTGGTCATCGCGAGGATTCGTACGACAGACGGGTGAATCCCCCGGCTTGGCGAGCCGATCAATG
>DATGXW010000197.1:0-13693 GCA_035298585.1 Phycisphaerales bacterium | reverse complement strand
CGCCCGCCTCTCCTCCATCATGGACACCGCCCGTGTACGGCTGCTCCGTCGCCGCGGTGGTGGGGAAGGACCATGACCGCCCGCCCGCCCACCACCGGTCCGGGGCGTCCGGTCCCCGCCGTGCACGGACTCCTCTGGGTCGCCCCCTGGCTCCTTGGCTTCTGCGCCTTTCTCGCGATCCCCGTCGCGATGAGCTTCTACTACAGCCTCACCGAGTACCCGCTGCTGCAAAGGCCCGTCTTTGTCGGCCTGGAAAACTACAAGGCCATGCTCAAGGACGGCGTCTTCTGGAAGGCCGTCGGCAACACCGCGATCTACGCGGCCATGTCGATCCCCCTGTGCACGCTCGCCGCGCTCATCATCGCCGGCCTTCTCAACCGGCCCGTCAAGGGCATCACGATCTACCGCGCCGCCGTCTTCCTGCCCACGCTCGTCCCCGCCGTCGCCTCCGCCATGGTCTGGCTCTGGCTCTACAACGGCGACCACGGGCTCATCAACCAGGTCCTCCGCCCGCTCCTCTCCCCCCTGGGCATCACGCCCCCCAACTGGGTCGGCATGCGCGGCAGCGGCGACAAGTTCTGGGCGATGCCCGCCCTGGTTTTCATGAGCGTCTGGAGCGTCGGACAATCGGTTGTCATCTACCTCGCCGCCATGCGTGACGTCCCCGCCTCGCTCTACGAGGCCGCCGCCCTCGACGGCATGGGCGCGGTCCGCCGGTTCCGCCACGTCACGCTCCCGGCGATCTCCCCCGTCATCCTCTTCAACGTCATCACCTCGATCATCAATTCATCCCAGGTCTTCGGCGCACCCTACATCATGACCCAGGGCGGCCCCGACCGCGCCACCTACGTCTACAGCATGTACCTCTACGACGCCGCGTTCGTCTACACGCGCGACCTTGGCATGGGATACGCGAGCGCCATGGCCTGGGTACAGCTTGTCGTCATCGTCGGTTTGACCGCCCTGACGCTCTTCTTCTCGCGATCGATGGTCATGTACAGGGCCGCATGAGCACGCACACGCCAAGGCCATCTCCCCGCCCCCGTTCCCGCCTGCCGCGCCTCCTCCGCGCGATCCTGATGCACACGCTCCTGGGCGCGATCGCCATCGCCTTTGCGCTCCCCCTGGTCTGGATGCTCGCGACCAGCATCAAGCCCGAGCGGCAGGCAATGGACGGCTCGATGAGCCTGCTCCCCGATCCCCCCTCCCGGACCGTTCAGTTCGCGAAGGAAAACTACAACGCTGTCCTCTCCGACGCCACCGTGAACTTCCCGCTCTACATGCGCAACACGATCATCGTCGCCACCCTCAGCATGGCCGGGATGGTCTTCACAAGCGCGGTCGTCGCCTTCGGCCTTTCACGCATCCGCTGGCGCGGCCGCGGTCCCGTCCTTGCGCTCGTCCTTGGCACCATGATGATCCCATTCCCCGTCATCATGCTCCCCCAGTACCTCATCTTCCGCGAACTCGGCTGGATCGGCTCGCTCAAGCCTCTCTGGATCCCCGCCTGGTGCGGCGGCGCCTTCAGCGTGTTCCTGCTCCGCCAGTTCTTCCTCACCATCCCAAGAGAGCTCGACGAGGCCGCCGCCGTCGACGGGTGCAGCACATGGGGAACCTTCTGGCGCATCATCCTCCCCGTCTCCAAACCCGCCCTCGCCGTCGTCGCCCTCCTGCACTTTGTCTTCTCGTGGAACGATTTTCTCGGACCGCTCATCTTCGTGAACCACCGCGATCAGTTCACGCTCGCGCTGGGTCTTCAGCTCTACCAGAGCCAGGCAGGCAACACGCCCTGGAGCCTGCTTATGGCCGCGAGCACCATGGTCGTCGCGCCGGTCGTGATCGTCTTCTTCGCCGCGCAGCGGTTCTTTGTCGAGGGTGTCGCCTCGCAGGGCCTCAAGGAATGAAGCGTCCTTGCCCCTGTCAATCTGGGCAATCCCGGTGATGCGATCACGCCGCCGAAAAAAGCAAAACTCGGACGATCGCCCATTGACACGCGGAATCTGATTTGCTCAAATGTAAGCGCTTACTTGAGCCAATCACACCGATTCAGCCCGCCACGGACGGAACAGGTGTCATAGTGGTCATGCACCAGATGTCCCGTCCGAGGTCCCCGGCTTGAGAGAGAAAATGGGAGTGCACATGAAGACTCGCACGATCGTCGCCCTGCTCATCGCCGCCCTGGCGACCCCCGCCATGGCGCAGCTCAACAACGGCAGCTTCGAGGAATACGACCCCTTCTTCTTCGAGCCAGACGGCTGGAAGAACTTCACCAACGCCGGCGAACTCTACCGCCGCATCGATGATGGCCAGGGCCCCATCCTCGTCCGCACCGGCGAGGCCTCCATCGAGCTGGGCAGCGGCAACAACTTCGCCGGCTGGACCAGCGACACCCTCTATTCCGGCACCGGCCTGATCAACAACCCCGCCGTTGAGTTCATCGAGACCGGCGTCGGACTCGCCGGCGGCGACTGCATCATCTCCGGCTGGTACGCCATCCCCGGCAATCAGCCCCTGGTCGGCGCCAAGTCGTGCATCAAGGCCGAATTCCGCCGCCCCAACAACTCGATCACCAAGGGCTTTGAGAACCTCGTGATCGACGGCACCACCAACGGCCAGTGGGTCTACTTCGAGATGGTCATCACCCGCGACCAGATCAAGGAAACCTGGGAGATCGCGCCCCCGGCGCCCGTGACCGTCAGCATCCTGCCCATCCGCTTTGGCAGCTTCGCCTCGACCGGCACCATCTTCTGGGATGACCTTGAGTTCTTCCAGTACTGCATCGCCGACTTCGACAAGTCCCGCTTCGTCGATACCGACGATTTCGACGCCTTCGTCACGGCCTTCGAGGCCGGCGATGTCGCCGCCGACGTTGACGGCAGCGGCTTTGTCGACACCGACGATTACGACTTCTTCGTCCAGCGCTACGAGCTGGGCTGCTGATGAAACCCCGCGGGCCGGAAGCTCTGAGTCCAAGGACCGGCGAATCCCGCCCCGCCCCGATCGCTCTCCGATAAGCCCCGCTCTTTCGATCCCTGACGGGGTCGAAAGAGCTTTCGGTTCAGGACCCGTTCCGAACACGGTTCACAAGGTCCGCGAATCTCAAAAAAGCCACGAAAGGGCGGAAGTCGCCGGCTCTCGTGCAACCTCCGGGGAGGAGAACGCGAATCGTCTTCGCGCAGCGTCATGAAAGCGTTTGCAACCCCGGGACAGTCAGTCCCGGATACAAGGGTGGGTGGAAACCAGACATCAACGGGACCGTGTGCATCCGCCGGCAAAGCCCATGCGCTGGCACGCTCAGGATCCCGCTGAATTGCAGGCCATCCATCCACCATGCGGTCGTCCGGGGTTTGGGTGTGGAGTGCAGTTTCCGTGTCACGGCTCTCCCGTCGCGAGAGCCTCAGCAGGAGGTAAGTGAGATGAAGTCCATGCGTTCTGGTATCGCCCTTCTGGCCGTCGCCGGCATCGCCGCGATCGCCTCGGCACGTCCCGTCGACAGCGCCACCGTCACGACCCGCATCTTCAACGACGACGCGGATTCCAACCTGACCGTCGTCAACAACTACCCCTCGCTCATCTCGATCGCCGACGCCAACGTCAACGGCGACGGCGTGGGCGGCGAGTTCGCCAACCGCCACAACTTCCGCCTCGCCTCCGGCGGCGTCACCGCCGAGTTCGCCAACAGCCAGAGCTTCTCCTTCTCCTCCAACGTCCGCATCGACGGCCCCGGCGCCGCCGAGGGCGGACTCAACATCTCCCCCTGGTGGTCCAAGGCCATCGACGGCAACTTCATGCTCAACACCGGCAACCACGAAGTCGCCATCTTCGGCGGCCGCCTTCCCTTCTACAGCTTCACCGCCCAGCACGGTGTGAAGTATTTCGCCGGCCAGACCGTCCGCCTTGGCGTCACCTACAGCGCCAACGGCCTCTCCGCCGGCAGCCCCGGCACCATCGAGTACACCTACTTCGACGGCGTCAACACCTTCTCCAGCGGCGCCATCGCCTTTGACCAGGGCAACCCCGCCGAAGATCCCCCGCACGGCCTCTGGGGTCTCCTCAACGACTACACCGTCGGCGGCTACTACATGCCCTTCGTCGACAGCTTCGTCGCCGATCCCAGCAGCCAGATCACCTTCAGCGACATTAGCTACACCGCCGTCCCCACGCCCGCGGCCCTCGCGCTCGCCGGCGTCGCCGGCCTGGCCGCCTCGCGTCGTCGCCGCTGATCTTCAGCTCGCGCAAGATGCAACGCAAGGTCGTCAGCACGATCCTTGTACACGCTCGAACGCAGGCCCGCCCCACAGGCGGGCCTGCTTTTTTCCGTATCATCCCGCAGGCCACCGCGCCCACCGCACACCGAGAAGCACATGCCACACGCTCGCGTGCCACAGAGTCATCACCGGCGGCTTCCCCTCGCCCCGTGTGCACTCTTCCTCCTCTCCCTCCTCCTCCCCCTCGCGTGTGCACGCGCTGACCAGCCCCCCATCTTCCAGTCCTCCGGCCAAACCCCCGACCCCTGGACCCCCTTCGCCGCCGAGGGCGTCGACGTCGCGCTCGAATCCACGCCCGACCCCATCACCCAGACTCCGGCGCTCAAGCTCTCGTTCGATTTCCGGCTCGGCTCCGGCTACGCCGGCATCCGCAGGCCCGTGAACGCGCCACTCCCCGCCAACTACGTCGTCTCCTTCGACCTCTACTCCGACCTTCCCGACAATAACCTCGAGATCAAGCTCGTCAGCCCCGACGGTCACGACGTCTGGTGGGTGAACCGCCGCGCCTTCGCCTTCCCACGCACATGGACCCCGCTTGCCTCACGCAAGCGGCATTTCGAGTTTGCCTGGGGACCCTCCGCCGGTGCACCCCTCGCCCAGGTGGGCACCCTCGAAATCGTCGTCGCCTCCTCTGAAGGTGGACGCGGCGCCCTCTGGCTTCGCAACATTGAATTCCGCCCTCTCCCCGCCGTCGATCCCTCCACCCCTCCATGTGCATCCTTCTTCGACGCATCCTCCTCACCGCCCCGCCTCATCGCACCCGCCGAAAATCCCCTCGCCATCGGCCCCTGGTCGCCATCGAGCCCCCTCGACCTCGCCATCAAGCTCGAAAACCCCTCCGAGATCGCCGGTCTCGATCTCCAATACGAGCCCGGCGCTTCTCCCGCGCCACTCACGCTCCAGTCTTCCCTCGATGGCATCACCTGGCGTTCGCTGCGCACCCTCTCCGCTTCATGTGCATCCCGCCAGTTCATCCGCCTCGGTGAGTTCGGAGACCCCTGGCTCCGGCTCACCGCCTCCGACCGCACCGCACCCGCGATCCGCACCCTCGCCCTCATCCCCATCGAGCACGCCACGCCCACCGCCATGCTCTCCTACGCCGCTCGCCGCTCTCCGCGCGGCCTCTACCCGCGTGCATTCCTCGGTGAACAAACCTACTGGACCGTCGTTGGCAGGCCCGACGGCGTCGACGAAGCACTCATCTCTGAAGACGGCTCGGTCGAGGTCGGCCGCAAAGACTTCTCCATCGAGCCGTTCATCGAACTCTGGCAGGGTGACAGCAGAACACTCCTCACCTGGGCCGACGGCACATCCCGCCACGCCCTCGCCGATGGATACCTCCCCATCCCCACCATCACGCGCTCCGCACTGGGCGTTTCACTCTCAATCACCGCCGGTGTCGATGGCCCCACCGACGCCGGCGAGCTCCTCGTCCGCTACACCCTCACCAACACGCACAACGCTCCTCACAAGGGACGCCTGGTCCTCGCCGCCCGGCCGATGCAGGTCAATCCCCCCACCCAGTGGCTGAACCTCCCCGGCGGGGCTGCACGCATCGATTCACTGCGGTGGGAGGGTTCCACGCTCCACGCAAACCAGTCGGGTCCCCTCGCCCGCACGGTCGTGTTTCCCGATCACCCCGCCGAGCGAGGCCTCGCCGCCGCCGAAGATGGCGATGGCGTCACGCCCGGCGCCTACCGCGTCCTCGCGCCAAACGCCCCGCCCGCCGAAGCCGCGCTCACCGACGTCAACCAGGCCGCAAGCGCCCGCATCGCCTATGACTTTGACCTTGCCCCCGGCCAGTCCCGCGATTGGTGGGTCCTGGTTCCACTGACCCCGCGTCAATCACCCACGCTCTCGCCCGCGCAGCTCGCCGAACAAGCCCAGTCGCGCCTCGATGCACTCGCCGGCGAGTGGCGCGATCGCCTCTCCAAGGTCCGCGTCGAGGTTCCCCGTGCAGACGCCGACATCGCCCGCACCGCGCTCACCACGCTCGCCTACATCCTCATCAACAAGGATGGCCCCGGCATCCAGCCCGGCTCGCGCAACTATGAACGCTCCTGGATCCGCGATGGCTCGCTGACCTCCTCCGCGCTCCTGGCCTTTGGCGAATCTGAGGAAGTCCGCCGGTTCATCGAGTGGTACGCGCCGCGGCAGTTTGAGTCTGGCGCGGTCCCCTGCGTCGTCGACCGACGCGGCCCCGACCCCGTCCCGGAGCACGACAGCCACGGCCAGCTCATCTGGCTCATCTGGAACTACTACCAGTACACCCAGGACCTCGATTTCCTCAAGGCCCAGTACCCGCACATCCGCCGCGCTGCCGAGCACATCCAGGAACTCCGCTCGCGCAGGCAGACCCTCGAATGGAACGACCCCGCCCGATCGCGCCAGGAGCCGGGGAAGCCTCCCGTTCCCGTCTCCGCCTTTACAGGCTTGGTCCCCGAATCGATCAGCCACGAGGGCTACTCCGCCAAGCCCATGCACTCGTACTGGGATGACGCCTTCTGCATCCGCGGGCTCTTCGACGCCGCCCGAGCTGCACACGCCGTCGGCGATGCCGCTTTCGCGCAGACCTGTTCAGCCTGGGCCGACGACTTTGCCCGCGCCTTTGAGAACTCCGTGAAGATCGCGTCGCGTGCACACGGCATCGATTACATCCCCGGCTGCGTTGAGCTCGGCGACTTTGACCCCACCTCGACCACCGTCCTGCTCTGGCCCTGCCAGGTACTCTTTGGCTCCCTCGAGGCCGCGGCCGGGCGGACCTTCGAACGCAACTGGACCACCTTCACCCGCCGCCGCGATCAGTCCCCGCCAACCTGGGTTGATTACACGCCCTACGAGCTCCGGCAGGTCGGTTCGTACGTCATGCTCGGCCAGCCCGAGCGGGCCTACGAGGTCCTCCAATTCCACATGGCCCACCGCCGGCCCGCCGAGTGGAACCACTGGGCGGAAGTCGTCCGCCCCGGCCTCCGGACGCCCGGCTTCGTCGGCGACATGCCCCATACCTGGTGCGGGTCAGACTTCCTCAATTCCCTCAGGACCATGTTCGCCTATGAAAGAGCCGCCGACGACTCCATCGTCCTCCTCGCGGGCATCCCGCGCCGCTGGGTTGAGACCCAGGAGCAACTGGGGATCCACGGCCTCGTCCTCGCCGGAGGAACCCTCGATGTAACGCTCCGCAAAGAAAGTAACACCCTCAAAATCAGGGTGTCTGGGAATTGCCGGATCCCCCCCGGCGGTGTAAGGATCAAGGTTCCCGAAGGATGGGATCGTTCTACCGTCCTCGTCGATGGCATGGACGGAACGATCCGCGACCGGGAAGTCCGCGTGGACCAGCTCCCCCGATCGATCGAGCTGACCAGTCCGCCCCGCCCCTGATGTGCACCGAAGGAAGCGATTGAATGCAATTTCCGAGTGATTTCCTCTGGGGTGTCGCGTCAAGTTCCTACCAGATCGAAGGCGCCGCCGCCCAGGATGGCCGAGGGCCCTCCGTCTGGGACACCTTCTGCAGGACGCCCGGCAAGGTCCGCGACGGCCATACCGGCGATGTCGCCTGCGATCACTACAACCGCTTCGAGGACGACGTCAGGCTCATGGCCTCCATGGGCGTCAAGGCCTACCGCTTCAGCATCTCCTGGTCACGCATCTTCCCCGGCGGCGTCGGCAGCGTGAACCAGGCCGGCCTTGCCTTCTATAACCGCCTCGTCGATGCGCTCCTCGCACACGGCATTCAGCCCTGGGTCACCCTCTTCCACTGGGATTACCCCGAAGCCCTCTTCAAGGAAGGCGGCTGGCTCAACGCCAGGAGTCCCGAGTGGTTCGAGCAGTACGCCGCCGCCGTCACCCGCTCACTCTCAGACCGTGTCCAGCACTGGATGACCATCAACGAGCCCCAGATCTTCATCGGACACGGGCACGGTGACGGCGCCCACGCCCCCGGCCTCAAGCTCTCCATGCCCGAGCGGCTCCGCGCTTCGCACAACACCCTCCTCGCCCACGGACGCGGCGTCGCCGCCATCCGCGAGCATGCCAAGCGCCCCGTTAAGGTCGGCTGGGCCGTGTGCGGACGCGCAGACCACCCCGCCACCACCGACCCCCGCGACATCGACGCCGCACGCAAGGCCTTCAACTCCGTCACACGACACGACTCCTGGAGCAACACCTTCTGGGCCGACCCCGTCTGCCTCGGCCGCTACCCCGACGACGCACGCACGCTCTTTGGCGCAGACCTCCCCGCCCACAACGACGCCGAGATGAAGCTCATCTCCCAGCCCATCGACTTCTACGGCGTCAACATCTACAGCGGCGACCGCTGGTGTGCAGGTCCCCAGGGTGAACCCGTCCTCGTTCCCCACCGCCCCGGCCACCCGCAGACCGCTTTCGGCTGGCCCGTCACGCCTCACTGCATGGAGTGGGCGATCCGCTTCCTCAGCGAACGCTACAAGCTCCCCATCTACATCACCGAAAACGGCCTGGCGTGCATGGACTGGGTCGACGTCCACGGCAACGTCCACGATCCCCAGCGCATCGATTTCACCCGCCGCTATCTCGAGTCCGTCGGACGTGCAGCAAGCGACGGCCTCTGCAAGGGCTACTTCCACTGGTCCATCCTCGATAACTTCGAATGGGCAGAGGGCTACCGCATGCGATTCGGTCTCGTCCACGTCGATTTCGACACCCTTGTGCGCACCCCCAAGGCCTCCGCACGCTGGTACGCCAAGGTCATGAAGACCGGCTCGCTCTCGCACGATTGAGCCACCCGCGCACCCCGTCGGCAAACACCCCGCGCCATCTGCTCCGGTTGTTCCGTGTGCACCGCCCGGGCAGCCGGGGAGTCTTGATTGGGTGAAACACCCAAGTGCGGCACCGCCCTCCCTGTGGTCGAATGAAGTCTCACCGGTCCGCCCACCCCGCGGGCGACCGGTCCAGTCTTCATCATGCACACGCCAGACCGCACATCACCCGCCGATCTCGCCCGCGAGGCGATCAGGCTCCCCGCCCCCCAGCGCGACGCCTTCCTGCGCACCCGCTGCGGCGCTGACGCCGACCTGCTCGAACGCACGCGCACCGCGATCACGACGATGTTATCGGCCACCCTCGCGCCCGGATCCTCCGATGGCGGCGACCACCAGGCGATGCCCGATCCCGATCCCGCGCCCGCGGCCCCACGCACCGAGCTTGGCGAAGAGGTCTACGAGTCAGACGCACACGGCGCCCCGACCATATTCGGCGTCGCCTCCACCTCCGCCGACCTATTTGAATCAGCCAGGATCCCGCACACGGACGCCCCCGCCCCGGGCGCTTCCCACCCCGAATCGATCGGCAGCTACCGCATCCTGGGTGTCCTCGGTGAAGGCGGCATGGGCATGGTCTACCTCGCCGAGCAGGAACGCCCCAAGCGCACCGTTGCGCTCAAGGTCGTGCGTCCCGGGATGCTCAGCGCCCCGATGCTTCGGCGCTTTGACCTTGAATCACAGGTCCTCGGCCGCCTCCAGCACCCCGGCATCGCCCAGGTCTTCGAGGCCGGCGTCTCGACCATCGTGGGTCCGGGTGGCTCCGCCGTGGAAGGCCCGCGAGCTCCCTTCTTCGCGATGGAGTACGTCCGCGGTCAATCGCTCACCGAGTACGCCAACCTCCGCAGGCTCTCGACCGCCGAGCGCCTGGTCCTCGTGTCCAAGGTCTGTGACGCCGTCCAGCACGCACACTCGCGCGGCGTGATCCACCGCGATCTCAAGCCCGGCAACATCCTCGTGACGCCCGAAGGCCAGCCCAAGGTTCTGGACTTCGGCATCGCCCGCGCCACCGACTCGGACATCAAGGCGACGATGCAGACCGACGTCGGCCAGCTCGTCGGCACGCTCCCCTACATGAGCCCCGAGCAGGTCGCGGGCGACGCATCCCAGCTCGACACCCGCTCTGATGTCTACACCCTGGGCGTGATCCTCTACGAGCTCCTCTCCGGCCGACTCCCGCTCGATGTCGGCGGCCGCACCATCGTCGAGGCCGCCCGCACCATCAGCGAGACCGAGCCGCGCACGCTCGGCGAGATCGACACCGAATTCCGCGGCGACATCTCGACCATCGTCGCCAAGGCGATGGAGAAGGACCGCGCTCGCCGCTACCAGACCGCGTCAGAACTCGCCGCCGATCTCGAACGCCACCTCCGCTCTGAACCCATCTCCGCGCGCCCGCCCACCACCGTCTACCAGCTCAGGAAGTTCGCCGCCCGCAATCGCGGCCTGGTCGCCGGCGCATCCATCGCGCTCATCCTCCTGGTGCTGGGGATCGTCGGCACCTCGATCGGCATGGCCCGCGCCATCGAGCAGCGCGCCCTCGCCGACCAGCAGCGCGAGCGCGCCGACATCGAGGCCCAGTCCGCCAAGGCCGTCAACGACTTCCTCGTCAACCGCATGCTCATGGCCGCCGCGCCCGAAGAAGCCCAGGGCCGCCAGCTGACCGTCGCGGAAGTCCTCGACAAGTCCGCCGGCGAGATCGACGAAGCCTTCAAGGACCGCCCCGCGCTCAAGGCCCGCCTCTACAGCGTCGTCGGCAAGACCTACGCCTCGCTGGGCAATTACGACAGCGCTGAGAAGTTCTTCACAAGCGCGATCGACATCCAGCGCACAATCGCCCCCGGCTCCGCCGACTACGCCGCCTCCCTCCATGATCTTGGAAGCCTCCGCTTCCGCCAGAGCCGGTGGAAAGAAGCCGCCGATCTGTTGGCAGAGGCCACGACACAGTTCGCCGCCGCGGGGCGAATGCCCGAATCGATCGAGTCACGCGCTGCACACGCCGCCTGCCTCCGCAACCTCGGCGATCTCCCCGCCTCGGAAAAGCTCCAGCGCCAGGTGATCGAGGAAGCCACGCAAAGGCTCGGACCCGAGCACGCGACCACCCTCTCCTCGATCACCAACCTCGCCATCGTCCTCCACGACGCCGGCCGCGTCGAAGAAGCCCGCGAACTCTATCAGAAGGTCGTCGACACGCGCCGACGCGTCCTGGGCAGCAACCACCCCGCCACGCTCATGGCGCTGGGCAACCTCGCCACCGCCTACTTCGACCTGGGCGACATCAAGTCCGCCGAGAAGGTCCTCGCCGAGTCCCTCGACATCCGCAAGGCCGTCAGCGGGCCCGACCACCCCGACACCATCCTGCTCATGTCCAACCTCGCCGTCGTCCGCGAGAAGCTCGGCAACGTCGAGGAGGCCGGCAACCTCTTCCGCGAGACCCTCGACATCGCCATCAAGAAGCTCGGCGAAGACAACGAATCCGTCGCCGTCCTCATGTCCAACATCGCCTCCAACTTCGCCGCCCAGAAGAAGCACGACCAGGCACGCGAGTGGTACCTCAAGTCGATCGCGATCCTCACCCGCATCAACGGACCCGACCACGCCGAGACGCTCCAGACCGAGCTCGGCTACGGCCGCTGGCTCGTCGGCCAGGAGAGAATCGACGAAGCCGCCTCGATTATCGAGAGCGTCCTCGCCAAGTCGACCGCCAAGTTCGGCGCTGACTACCCGACCACCATCGGCGCAAGCTGGACGCTCGCGGTCATCCGCGATAAGCAAGGCCGCGCGGGCGATGCACTCGCGCTGGCCGAAAAAGCCCTCGCGGGAAGGCTCCAGCTCCTGGGACCCGACCACGCCGCGACCAGGGAAACCCAGGCGATGGTCGATCGTCTCCGCGCCTCGGGCGGTTGATGGATCACTTCACGTCCCGCGGGCCGAACTCGATGCACGCGACCGTCGCATCATCTTCGAGCGAGCCCGTCACGCTGTGCCGGACCACCGACTCAAGCACGCGCTTCACCGTCGCCGCGGGTTCCGCCTTCTCCACCGCGATCGGACGCAATCCCGACGTCCCGAACTGCACACCCTCGCGGCTCTTTTGCTCCACCACCCCGTCGGTGTACAGCAGGATCCGATCTCCGGGCAGCAACTGAAACTTCGACGAGCGGTAGTCGATCCCCGCCGCGACCCCCACCGGGATCGCCCCCTCCGTGATCGGCGACTGCCCCGGCCTCCCATCCACCGTGATGTGCATCCAGTGCCCGTGCCCCGCATCCACATACTCGACCACCCCGTCGCGGCTGAACACGCCCACCCACAGCGACACGAACCGTCCCCCCAGCGCCTTGCCCGCCAGGTACGCGTTCACCGCCGCCAGCGCCCCCCCGGGGTCCCGCAGCACCTGGAGCTGTGCATTCAGGTGCGACTGCGTCGACGCCATCAGCATCGCCGACCCCGCCCCGTGCCCCGCCACGTCCCCGATCGCGATCGCCACCCGCCCATCCGACAACGGCACCACGTCAAACAGATCCCCCGCGACATACGCGCCCGGACGCATCTGCATCCCGTACCGCAGAAACTCGCTCTTGCCCTCGGACTCGGGCAGGATGAACTGCTGCGCCTCGTGTGCAGCCGTCAGTTCCGCCGCCAGCGAATGCTGCCGACGTTCAAGGTCCGCCCGCGATATGTTCGCGAGTGAAAGCCCAAGCGCCGTCGCCAACGCGTCGCAGAACCCCGCCGCGTCCGGGTCGACCGGCGACTCCTTGTCCCGTGCATCCAGGTACAAGAACGCCGCGATCGAATCCCCCACGTGGATCGGCGCGCACAGCGCCGAGTGCACATTCATCCCCACCAGCGAATGACTCGACACCCGGTTCTGCGGCGCCAGCACCGCCGTCTTCCCCGACTCCGCCGCCGTGATCAACGACCGGCTGAACTGCGACGCCTGACCCCCGAAATCCAGCCGCTTCGAGGCCACGACCTCGACCTCAGAGTCCGTCGTCTTGCGCAGGATCGCCGCGTGCCCGTACCCGCTCCCGTCGAGCGCGTACGTCAGCGCGATCTCCGCCGCGTCCATCACGCTCTTGGCCGCGTCCAATCGCGCGATGCACTCGGTCAGCGCACGCAGCCTGCGGCCCGCGTGCGGCGAGACCGACGCCAGCGTCTGCACCGCGAACGCCGTCGTCGCGTCGTCCTGCAGCGAGATCGTGCTCGGGCCCATCCCCTTCTTCTCGTTGTGCACGACCACCCGCAGCATGAACGGACCCACCTGGATCAGGTCCCCGGGCGTCAAGGGTGTCGAACGGTTCGCATCCACGCGCAGGCTGTTGAGCAGCGTCCCGTGCGTGCTCCCAAGGTCCGTCAGGAACGCCGTCGTCCCCCGCAGGATCACCGACGCGTGCCGGCGCGAAACCGTCTCCCCCAGCAGGATCACGTCCGACTCCGCCGCCCGTCCGATCGTCGTCGGACGGGCCGCGCGCAGGATGAACGGCTGGCGGTACAGATCGCCGATGAACTCGAGCGCAAGCGGCCTGGTGATGTGCTCGCCGGTCGGCACGCACACATGATACCAGACCGACCTTTCCCCGGATCCCGCCCGCCCCGGTCACCACAAAACCCCTCAAAAACACGCGGCCC
>DATGXW010000196.1:0-6903 GCA_035298585.1 Phycisphaerales bacterium | reverse complement strand
GACCCTGATCGCGTTCGAGAAGGTCGAGTCCTGGATGAGCCGGATGCCGTTGCCGCCATCGGAAAGGCCCGCGACCAGCGCGGTCGTGGGGAGCCCCGCGGCGGTCAATCCATCCTGGATCTGGCTGTTGATGCGCCCGATCACCGCGCCCAGGTCGGTCAGATCCTGCGGCCGCAGATCGATCGTGATCGGCGTCGAGCCGCTGTCCCCCAGCGTGATCGTGAAATCGACATCCTTCGAGGGGTCGGGAAGGCCCGTGACCGGGTCATGAAACCCGTCGACGATCCCCACGCCCTTGCCGAAGTTCAGGTCGCTGATGCGCGTCGAGGCGGAGAAGGTCCGGATCCCCAGGCGCGTGGCCGTGAGGTTCGAGCCCGGGACTTCCTCGATCGAGAGCGCCCCGCCGCTCCCGGCGGCGACCTCGGTCAGGACGTCGATCCCCGTCCCGGCGTCGTTGATCATGACGCGGGTGCCGGGTGCACTCGATTCAATGCGGCTCTTGATCTCCTCGAGCGTCGCAGCGCCCGAGAGATCCACCACCGTCGATGCACGGTTGTTGCTGATGCGGATCGACCCCAGCGCCCCGGTCACGCCGGTGAGAGCGGAGATCGGACTCGACCAGGTCAGGCGGGGCTCCAGATTCGAGCCCGTCGCGTTGGCGGGCGTGAAGCTGAAGGGGGTGTCCGCCGTCAGGCCAAGGTCGCGTGCGGTGATCCCGGTGCCGACCTCGAAGAACTCGACCTGGTTGCCCGCGGCGACGTCGATCGAGAAGGCGCCCCCGCTCGTCGAGACGCCCCCGGGCCCCAGCACCGTCACGCTGTTGTCGGTCTCGTACTGGTTGATCGCGCGGGTCAGGCGTGCATCCACATCCCCCACCGTCTGCGCGCCCGAGAGATCCACCGAGATCCGCGTCCCGCCGTTGATCGAAAGCTCGAGCTGGCCCGCAGAGACCCCAAGGCCCCGCCCCCCCCGCAGGTCCGAGAGCCTGGTCTGGGGCGTCAGCGCCGGGTCGAGGTCCGTCGAACCCCGGACCCGTCCCGAGGTGCCGCCGATGCCGTCGGGGCTGGTCGTGATCGGGATGGAGCTGTTGGCAAAGAGCTCCGTGACGAGCCCCGAGCCCGAACCCATGTACCGGAACCCCGAGCCGGACTCGACAAAGGGCACGGCGTTGGGAGAGGAGCCGCCGAACATGTATCCCGCCACGCCCTCGCGGTTGGCAAGGCCCAGCAGCGTGTTGATCATCGACTGGACCACCACCGCCTGGCCGCTCCGCTCCGATGCCGAGGATCCAAAGCCGATCTGGGTCAGCACGATTTCCTTGGCGTCGATCCCGATGTCGTGCGCCTCGGTCAGGGCCGTGTCGAGGGTGCCCAGCGCCGCCTGCGCGTGCGTGATGTTGCGGATCCGCTGCTCGGAACGCTCCAGCCGGTCGTCCAGCTCAAGGACCGTCGCCATCCGCACGGGGTCGTCGGACGGGTTGACGATCGCGCGCCCGGAGATGAGCTGGTTCTGGATCTTGTAGAGATCCACGTTGGTCTGGGAGATCCTGTTGAGCGCAAGACGCGACATCATCAGGTTGGGTGCACGTGAGAGGCCGGAGTAGATGCGTGTCATGGCGGGGGGGGAGTGTGCGGTGAACGGTTCGTGGCGGGCACGAAAGGAAGATCAGACCAGTGAGATCAGCGTTTGCATGAGCTGGTCGGCGACGGAGATCACCCGTGCAGCGCCCTGGTACTGGCGCTGGTAGTTCATGAGGTTGATGGCTTCTTCATCGATGCTGACGCCGCTGACGGCGGCGCGCTGGGCCTCGAGGCTCTCCTGGACGACAGACAAGGCCTGGTTCTCGTTGTCGGCGGCGGAGGTCCGGATCCCCACCGCCTGGACCGCGTCGATCCAGCCCGAGCGGATCGAGCGTCCGCCCAGCACCGTGTTGGCCGAGTCCTGCAGGTTGACCATCGCCAGGGCGGTCGCGTTCTCAACCAGGCCCGAGGAGGTCATGCGTCCTGCCATCAGGCGCGTCGGGTCGCTCTTGAGGTCTTCCCGGATGGCGATGTTCGCGGCGTTCGAGCCGTCGAAATAGCTGTTCACGCCCAGCACCGCCAGGGCCCCCGAGGTGTCATCCTCGAACGAGAATTCAAAGCCCGCCTGAGCCGTGACCTCGAGCTTCCCGTCGGGCGTGAAGGTCGCGGTGATCCCCGGCACGCCGTTGAGGGAGGCACGGATGTCCTCGGCGGAGGTGTCGTCGGCCGTGCCGCTCGCGCCCGTCGAGGTGACGCCGTCGAGATCGACATCGATGCGCGTCGACTGGAAGGAGCCGTCGGCGGTGTTCTTGACGCGGATCGTAAATGATCCGTGCGACGCCGAGAAGGGGAGCGAGGAGAGCGTCTGGTTCGACGGATCGTTCAGGGCCAGGGCCCGGTCGGCCTGGTTGAGCTTGAGGGTCCCGGTCGAGCGGGTGAGGTTCGACAGGTTGGCGCCGGTCGAGTGCAGCTTGTTCACCTGGAAAATAAGCTGCGCCGCCACCGTGTCCAGCCGCTCCAGGACGCCGTCGACCGCGGTGTCGCGCGAGCTGAGCAGCGCGGCGATCTGCCCCGAGCCCACCGGCAGGGGCTCGCCATCATCCCCCACGGCGACGGTCATGTCGACCGTCGAACCGCTGGAGACGGGCTTGATCTGGACCCCGCGGGAGAGCCCGCCCAGGACGATCGGCGTGGAGCCGACCAGGACATCGATCGAGCCGTTCTGACGCTCGATCGTGCTGATATCCATCATCTCGCTGAGCTTGCCGATCACCTCGTCGCGCTGGTCGCGGAGCGCCCCCGCCTCGCCGCCGGCGAGCTCTGAAGACGAGATCGCGGCGTTCAGTTCGGCGACCTGGTCGAGCAGCCCGTCGGCGGCCGATATCGCCGAGCCGAGCTGGCGGTCGATCTGCGTCCTGATGTCCGTCAGGTTGGACCGCAGACGCTTGAACATCTCGGCGAGCTTGTCACCCTGCTGGACGACCGAGGCCGAGGACTTGGTGTTGTTGGCCCGCTCGCTCCAGGTGTTGAAGAAGGTAGAGAGCTCGGTCGAGAGGTCGTTACCCGAGAGTTCGCCCAGCACGGCCTCCACCTGCGACATGGTGTCGAGGTTCTGCTGGGCCGCGGCCTTGTCGGACCTGCTCATCCACAGGCGGGCCTGCAGGGCCTGGTCGATCTGCCGCCGGACATCCGCGACTCCCACGCCGCGGCCCGTACCCAGGCGGCTGTAAGGGTCGGAGCTCCCGATCGGGACCAGCGAGGCGACCTGCCGGGAGTACCCGGGCGTCCCGACGTTGGCGATGTTGTTTCCGGCGACCTGCAGCGCGAGCTGGCTGGCACTCAGGGCGGAGCGGCCGATGTTCAGTGCTGCGGAAAGGCTCATGGAGAATCACCTGATGCTGGACAGGCCGCAACACAGGCCAAAGTTGCCGATCGAGGTTCGGGACTGAGGATGCAACGCGATTGGCGTGCCAGTCCCGATGCACACACCCCGGCCGGGTCGCCGCCATGCAGCAGCACGCCATGAACCACGCGTCGGGCCGCACATGACCGCGTGCACAATGGACATGTGCGGGCCCATGCCGGCGGCAAACGCCATGAGAACAAGGCCCAACGCGGGCGCCGCCTTCATGCCGCTGGTGAATCGCTCGAATTGTGAGGAAGACGCCCCCGCGCGAGTTTTGCGCTTCATCCCGGCGCGGGCTCAGGTCACAAGGTCAAGGCCCGAGACCACCGCCGGCACCGAGTCGATCATGCCGCGGCGTCCATAGGTGCCCGCGTGGCTGAGGCGTTGTGCCACCTGCCGCATCAACCCTTCCATGTGCGCCAGCAGGGATGCCGTCGCCGCCTTGAGGGTTTGCTGGCGGTCGGCGGCTCGCTCCACCGCGGCCCGGACTTGCGCTGCCAGTTCAACCAGCCGAGTCCGGTGGGGCTCGGGGGTCATCTTGGCCAGTTCTGAGAGCGTGATCGGTCCCTGCCCGGGGGCGCGACGGGAGAACCCCGCCGTCATCGCCGCCACGAGTGCACGCCGCCGCTCCTCAAGACCCGCGATCTCCCGCAGGAGTTCGGATTGTTCTTCCGTGCAGCGGTTCACAAGGGCGGGGTCGGCCCTGCGGACGGCCTCGCGCTGTGCATCCGCCGCGAGGCTGAGCTTCTCATGTGCGGTGTACAGATCCGCCAGCAGCGTTTCCAGCTCGGTGATGTGTCCGGTCGAGAGGTTCGGGACGTGCATGGATGTTCTCATCGCAAGCCGGATTTCAGGAGGTCACGCCCGCCTTGAGCAGGTCGCGCGTCAGGCGGTCGATCAACGGGAAGTGCGCGGCCGAGGTGATCCGCTGGGCCAGTGCGGCGTCCTGCAGGCTTTGCAGCTGCTTTTCAGACGAACTGGGCGCGAAGGGCTCGGCGGCCATCGTGCTCTCCCGCGCCTCGGCCAGGATCGGCTGGATCAGCGCGATGGAGACGAACTCCTCGGAGGCTTTGCGGGCGGACTTCTCCCGGCTCGACGTCCCGGCCGTGTGGCCGACGTTGTGGCGACCGAGGATCGCGGCGAAGTCCTCTTGCTCGGCCGACGTCGGAGCGGCCGGCGAGGCGCCGTATAAACGGCCCGCCAGAAGCCCCGAACTCCGGGAGATGGATGGAGTAGACGTGTTCATTCTGGTCAATCGACCACCAGCTTGGCGTTGAGTTTCCCGGACTTCTGGATCATCTGAAGGACGTCGATCTGGTCCTCGACGGGGATATCAAGCTGTTTGAAGGCGGCCAGGAGATCCGACAGCTTTGAGTTGGGCGTCGCGGGAGGGGGCGTCTGCACACTCGTCCAGCGGGTGCGCTGGACGAGCGGGTCAAACTGCGTCGGCTGGGGCGCGGGGATCGTGGTGGTGATCGTCAGGTCCTTGTGCGTGATCGCCACCGGGCCGATCTCCACATCCGCCGTCATCACGATCGATCCGTCGGCGGGGTTCACGACCACCATGGCCGGGAGTCGCATGAGCGCGGTGTTGACGTCGGCCGAGAGGACGTCGGCCACAAACGCCGCCCGGTCCATGCGCTCGGCCTCGGGCACATAGACGCGGATTGTGCGCTCATCGACAGCCTTGGCGATCGTCGGACCGCTCGCCAGGGGATCGGCGCGATAGAGCGATTCGATCGAGGTGGCGACCTGCGTCGCGGCACTCCAGCCCGCAAAGTGCGGCCGGAGGATCAGGTCGAAGGTGTCCCCCACCGGCGCCATGAGGATGTCGCGCAACATCCGCGCTCCGAGCCGGACACGCCCGCTCGTGGGGACGGTCGAGTCTTCGACCGTCACGGCGCCCTCGGCCATGGCGTAGACGGGATCACCCTTATAAGGGCCGACCAAGGGGGTGATGATGAGCCGCCCGCCCTTGAGACTCTTGGCGGTTCCCAGGGTCGAGATGTAGACATCGATCGTGTCGTCGGCCCGCGCGCCCCCCTCGGGGATGACGCAACTGATGCTCACGAGGGCGACGGACTTGGTGGCCGCGACCTCCTCGAGCTTCCCGATGGAATTGCCGCTGTTCTTGAGGTATTCCGAGAGGGGCCGCGCCAGGGCGGGCTCCTTGCCCGAGTCGCCCGTCCCGGGGAGGCCGACGATCAGGCCCGTTCCGCGGAGCACGGATTCGCCCTGTCCCTTCATACGGACAAGTTCCTTGACGGTCGTCGCCCGGGCGGGGAGGGCGATGGACATCAGAAGGATCAGGAAGATTCCGAGTCGGCGGAACATCATGGCGGCACATGACGCAAGCCTTGTGCCATGGCCTCCCGTGACGCGGGCCATGGGAAATCGCCCCGCCGGTCACGTCTGGCCGATAGGGATGTGCAGAGCGACTGCACATGACACCCGCGACGACCACAACCCGGCGAGGGCGCAAAGCCCGCGTGCGTCCACCCATGCCCAAGGCATGGGAGCACATCCTGGGGGATTACCTGATCTACCTGCGCGTGGAGTGCGGGCTTTCGCGCAACACGCTCTCGGCGTACACGCGTGACATGCACGACATGATCGAGGACCTGGTGGGGATGGGTGTTCAGGAAGTGCGCGGGGTTACCCCCCGGCATCTCTCGCTCCACCTGGGGGACCTGAAGGCCAAGCGCGGGATGGAGCCGACGTCGGTCACCCGGCACCTTGCGGCGATCCGGATGTTTTACCGCTGGTGCCTGGCCTCGAAGCACATCGATCGGCTCCCGACGGATGTCCTTGAACGCCCCCACCGCTGGCGGAACCTGCCGCAGGTCCTGACCCCGGGCCAGATGCGCAAGCTTCTCAAGGCTCCCGACGAGGGCAGGCAGACGGCCTTGACCGACCCAGGAGATGGCCGCAAGGGACGCAAGCCCGACCCGCAGGCGGCGGCGATCACACTCCGGGACTGTGCACTGCTCGAACTCATGTACGCCAGCGGGTTGCGTGCCAGCGAGGCGGCGACGATCTCCCTGACCGACGTGCTCGAGTCGGTCTCGGCTCTTCGGGTCTTTGGAAAGGGAAGCAAGCACCGCGTGGTGCCGATGGGCGCTCCCGCGCGTGCCGCACTTGCCGCGTACCTCAAGGATGCCCGGCCTGTCCTGGCCCGCGGACGTTCGAAAACGCCCGGGCGTGCACTCGACAAGGGACGGATCTTCCTTTCGAGGAGTGGTCGCCCGCTGGAACGCGTGGCGATCTGGCAGATCGTCAAGAAGCACTCACGGGCGGCGGGGCTGAAGGATGTCCATCCGCACACGCTTCGGCACTCGTTTGCGACCCACCTGCTGACGGGGGGCGCGGACCTTCGCGTGGTGCAGGAAATGCTCGGGCACGCGGACATCGCGACGACGGAGATCTACACGCACGTGGATCGCTCGCGGCTGCGGAGCGTTCACAAGATGTTCCATC
>DATGXW010000195.1:0-7124 GCA_035298585.1 Phycisphaerales bacterium | reverse complement strand
TCCGCTCGTCGACGCAGGTGTCGGCTTCGGCGGCGGCGGCGGGCGACCCGGCCGCGATCGATCTTGTGTTCACCTGCCTCCGCGGATATGAAGCCTGTTTCCGAAATCTCGGCGACATGGCGGGCGGGGATGATGAGGAATGAGCGTGCGGCGCCGACGGCACGCGCAGGTTGAGCGTGTGCATCCGGCGAGCTTCGAGGAAAATGGACCGACGCGGAGATTCGGCGCGGGAAGAGTGAGTTGGTCGCGGTTTCCCGCCTCGCGGGAGTATTCGGGGCATGGTTTGAATGCACTCAGTTTGAGTGCAACGACGGTGGAGTGATCGATGCGGATCCTGATGCTGGGCTGGGAATTTCCACCGTTCATCGCAGGCGGGCTCGGCGTTGCCTGCCATGGCCTCACGCGTGCACTCGACAAGCAGGGTCACGAGATCACATTCATCCTGCCCAAGCAGGTGGATCGTTCGCAGTCATCGCACGTCAAGCTCCTGACCCCCGGCGAGATCGCTCACCGCCCCACGGCGGCGGGGCAGGCCGCGAATCCATCCGTCCCCGGCGCGGCGGTCGGCGGTGGGGGCGCTGGCGGCTACTGGACCCCGGGCTTTGAGCACACGCGGTTTATCGGGATCCCGGCGAGTTTTTCGAGCCCCTACCCGGCGTTCAGCACGCCGAATTTCGTCAAGCTCTCCGACGGCACGATCCTCCCGCAATGGGTGACGAGCCCCGAGCAGGCAAGCGGCGACCCGGCCTTCCATCACGTGGACATCCAGCAGGTTGCGCAGCAGATCGGCGCGGGTCAGAGCCACGCCGGGCACGGGTACGGTTCCGACCTGATCGGGGATTCGGAGCGGTACGCACGCCTGGTGGTCGCGCTGGCGCGTTCAGAGCAGTTTGATGTGATCCATGCACACGACTGGCTGACGTACCCCGCGGGCCTGGCGCTGGCCCGCGTGACGCGCAAGCCGCTGGTCGTCCACGTTCACTCGACCGAATTCGACCGCTCGGGCACGAACGTCAACCAGCGGATCTACGACATCGAGCGGGCCGGGATGCAGGGCGCCGATCGCGTGCTCGCGGTCTCGATGTTCACCAAGTCGATCTGTGTCCGCCGCTACGCCGTGACGCCCGGAAAGATCGACGTGATCTACAACGGCATCGAGCGCGAGAGCCAGCAGCCCCAGGAAGGCTCGCAGATCGATTCGAGCGACAAGCTCGTGCTCTTCCTGGGCCGCATCACGATGCAGAAGGGGCCGGAGTACTTCATCGCCGCGGCCAAGCGTGTGCTCGAGAAGATCCAGAACGTCAAGTTCGTCGTCGCCGGATCGGGCGACATGGCGCTGCGGATGGTTGAGCTCGCGGCCAACATGGGGATCGGCCACAAGGTCCTCTTCACGGGCTTCCTCCGCGGGGCGGACGTCGAGCGCGTCTTCCAGATGGCCGACTGCTACGTCATGCCCAGCGTCTCGGAGCCCTTTGGCCTCGCCGCCCTCGAGGCGATCCACCACGATGTGCCCGTCATCGTGAGCAAGACCAGCGGCGTTTCAGAGGTCCTCCAGCATGTCCTCAAGGTCGACTTCTGGGATATCGACGAGATGGCCAACAAGATCGTCGCGGTCCTCCGACATCCTCCGTTGAGCCAGACCCTCCGCGAGCACGGGAATATCGAGCTCCACCGCCTGACCTGGGACGTCGCGGCCGAGCGCTGCGTCCGGGCATACCACCGGGCTGGCGCGGCGGGAACTCTCGGCTGATCGGTGGGCGCTCCTGGCGGGGCCTCTCGGCGCGGCCAGGCTCCGCACATGAACGCCATGTTCACCCGCAGCGCGGTCCGCTGACGCGATCTCGGCAAGGTACGGGCAGGTTGCTGCACATGTCCACACGGCGGGCCTGGGCGTCACCCCGGTTCCGTGCCGCATGGGGCAACCATGGCTCGCGCGGTTGAGTGCTGCCGCGTGGGGTTCAGCACAGCGCGGATCGAGAGACGGGGCACCGCATGGACCACCACCGGCCGATCGGTCACCATTGAAGCGCCGGGGCTGATGAGAGAGGCATCAGTCCCCGGCGCATTCGCGACAGTCAGAACGTATCCATCACGTCAAGGTTTCCCCACGCGTTCATTCAGCACGCCGTCGACGCCGGACTCTTCCCCCCGCCGATCACACGCTCGATGTGGTCGTGCAGCGAGTCCATCGTGAACGGCTTTTGAATGAACGCATCCTCGATCAACCCGACTTCATTCCTGAACGCTTCGTCATCCGAATAACCGCTCATGAAAACCACGCGCGTACCCGGAAGGGCGGCACGAAGGCGGCGGCCAAGCTCACGTCCGGTCATTTTCGGCATGACCACGTCGGTCAGAACCAGGTCGATCGGTCGATTATGTCCAAGTGCGATTCGCAGCCCCTCTTCCCCCGTGGCAGCTTCCAGCACGTCGTACCCGCGCTCGCGCAGCGATGTGGTCAGCAACGCCCGGATGGCCGGTTCATCCTCGACGATCATGATGGTCATCTTCGACCGCGACGGCTGGATCGCGGGTCTTGCCTCGATCGATGAGGACGAGATTGCCGAGGCCGCGGGCTTGTCCGCCGCGGGCCACGAGATCGAGAAGCTCGTCCCCTGCCCCGGCGAACTCGTCACCTCGATGACGCCCCCGCTCTGCTCGACGACGCCGTACACGGTTGCAAGTCCCAACCCTGCTCCCCACCCCGACCCCGACCCCGTCGTCCCGGGCTTGGTGCTGAAGAACGGTTCGAACACCCGCGCCCGCACCTCGGGCGTCATCCCCGAGCCCGTGTCCGAGATGCGCAGCAGGACGCGGGGCTTCTCGCCCACCGAAATGCTCAGCGTTTCAATCCGAAGCAGCCCGCCCGAAGGCATCGCGTCTCGCGCGTTGATCGCCAGGTTCATAACCACCTGCTGCAGTTGCGAGGGGTCGATCCTGATCCACGCACCCTCCGCCCGCGGCACGACGTCGAGCGTGATGCTGGGGCCGCAGAGCTTGCGCAGCAGCATGTGCATCTGCCCGAGTTCCGCGTTCAGGTCGATGACCTTGGGCTCGATGATCTGCTGACGCGCGAACGTCAAGAGCTGGCGGGTCAGGAGCTGGGCCCGCTCGCTCGCGTCCAGGATCGCCTCCACCGCCGGCAGTCCGGGAACCCGCCCCCGCGTGGTGTGCTCGAGCACCTGCGACCCATAGCCCTTGATCACCGTCAACAGGTTGTTGAAATCGTGCGCTACCCCGCCCGCGAGTTGACCGATCGCCCGCAGCTTCTGCGACTGCCGGAGGCGCTCTTCGGCCCCCTTGAGCTCGGTGACGTCGATGTCCATGCACACGAACCAGGGCGAGGAGCCTTCGCCGGGAATGGCGAACGCGGTCGAAAGGCAGGTGCCGGTGCTCCCGTCCTGCCTTCGAAATTCGTACTCCTCGGGCCCCTTGGCAAGCCCGCTGCGTCCGATCTCTTCCAGCACTCGGCGGAATCGATCCGCCCCGTTCGCAACCAGGATGAGTTCTCCCCGCGACCTGCCCATCGCGGCCTGCGCGCTGTACCCGTAAAGCCCCGTGGAAGCACTGTTCCAGAAGATCACCTTCCCCGACGCGTCAAACCACTGGACCGCGACCGCGGGGCAGTTGCTCACCACCGCCGAGAGGCGCAGCTCGCTCTCGCGCAGCGAACGCTCCGCCTGCCGGCGAGCTTCGATCTCGAGCTTCTGGCTCGCGAGCGAGTGTCCAAGCCCCACGACCGCTTCGCCGACGATCACGCACACGACCCCCAGCGTGACGCTGTGCGTCAGCCACAGCGCCCACGGTGGACCATCAATCGGGTAGCGGATGGCGATGCTCGCAAGGTCCATCGCCAACAGCAGTGTGCAGAACGCCGCCAGCACCCCCACGGAGACCAGGTGTGCACGCCGGCCCATCGTGAGCGATGCGATGATCGTGGGTATCAGCGGCATGTAAAGGCAGGGTGAATGGAGTCCCCCCGTCAGAAGAACCACCGTGCCCGAGACCGCGCTCCACGCCGTCAGGAGCAGCGCCGTCGCGGCCCTCGCGCGGGACCGACCGAGCATCCACCCCGCGGCCAGCGTCGCGACGAGCAGAACGCCCAGCATCAGGCCCGTGGCAAGCTTGCCGGGAAACACCGCCAGCGCGCTGATGCCCCACAGCACGGTCGCGATCGCGAGGACCTTGATCACGGTCCGAAGCGTGGCGGGACCCTGTGCACGAAGGGCCTCTGCCGCCTGCGCGTGCTTCAAGGCCTTGTGTGCAGCCGCCCCGGAAGTTGTACCTGCGCTGTTCATGCGTGAGAACCCCGCGCTGTTTCCCGCCAGCCCAAGCCCGGCAGAACTCAGAAGTCCCCGTGATTGCAGAATCTCAACACCCTCGCGCATTGCAAATACTCTAGACATCAGCATCATCTTTCCAAGCATGCGGACAATCAGGTCACATCCCCAATTCAAGCCGCGGCGCGCCATTGCTAGTGTGTTTACACCAGCGCGGCGGTGTTCATCGCCCACGAATGTGATATTGCGTAGGGAATGCACCCTTGTCTGTTGTTGCGACGCTGCCGCATCACCCAATGAAAAAAGGGCCGATGGAATATCCATCGGCCCTTCCACGATGCTCGAAGCGATCAGGGCGTCCCGCGGGAGCGCACAGGACCGCCGGTGACGCCTTAACGGCGGCGGCGCATGACCATCGGCGCAAGTCCCATCAGCACCAGCCCCGTCGAGGGTGCGGGGATGGGCATGATCGCAAGGTCTCCGCACTCCACCGGGGGAAGCCCGTCGGGAAGCTCCGGGCCAAACTCCGCGCCTTCCACGTACGAGGAGCCGTCCGCCGAGAAGGTGTTCAGGCGGCTGAAGTAGTGCGGATACACGCCGTACCCCACCGCGGCGTGGTACCCCGTGTCACCGTTCGACCAGTCGATCGTCATGCCCTGGCTGAAGTTGGTGTCCGCGGGAAGCTGGTACAACTGCGAGAGCGAGAGCGTCGAACCCTTGTAGATCCGGTCGGAGTTCATCTCGTGGATGAAGAAGCTCCCCGTCGAATCGATCGCAAAGCTCATGACGTGCTGCTGCGTGGGAAGACCCTGCAGGATCCCCACCGGCGAAACAACGCCCGAGTTGAGGTTGATCTTGTAAAGGCGCGACACGTTGTTCTGGGAGTTGATCCCGTACATCGTGTTGTCCACAGGGTTCCACGCGATGTCCTGCAGGCTTTGGAGCCCCGGGTTCCCTTGTGCCGTCGCCACCCCCGTCGCGGGGTTGATCTTGTAAAGTCCGGCCGCCGCACCACCCGTGTTCTTGAAGTACGAGGCGTACGCCCACAGGTTGCCGCTCTCGTCAAAGTCCAGGCCGCCGAACCCGATGTTGTTCACACCGGTCGTCCCGATCGTCGTGTACCCCGCCGGGTTCGATGAATCAAAGCGGATCAGGGCGTCCTGGCCGTCCAATGGGCGTGCAAGCCCGTTCAGTGCGTACACCGTGGCGCTGCGGGAAGCCGCCGCGGTCAATGCCAATGTCGAGGCCGCCGCGATGATGAGAAGACGATTGTCTGAACGCATGTGTCTCTGCTCCAGTGTGCACACAACGCGGCCCAAAGGCCGTTGCGTGCGCGGTATGTCACGCTCCAATGTCTTTCCGTGTCTCGAACACGCCCGCTTCAGCGGCGACGGCGGCCCGCGGCGATGAGCCCCGCCCCCGCCAGCAGACCAGCGCCCGGGGCCGGAACGAACGTCACCTGGAGGTCGTCAAACTGCGTCGAAACCATCGGGATGTTCGCGCCGATCACCTCGATGCTGCCGATCGGGGTCGTGCTGCTCCAGCCGTTCCAGGTCCACTGCGTGGGTGTGATGTCGAGGCTCAGCGTGTCGATCTCATCGCCGTTCACATCGCGGAAAATGACCGTTCCACCGCCCTGCGTGCCCACCGTGCTCAGGTACCCCCCGAACTGCGCGACCGGCGTTGCGAACGTGAACAGCGTTGAACCCGCCACGCAGCCGCCCATCAGGTTGCCGTTGTAGGGGAGAAGATCACCCGCCGGGCCGCTCCACACAAAGGTGATGACGTGGAAGTTGGCAAGCGTGTCCACAAGCGTCGCCTGGCCGCCGAAGATCGACATCGGTCCGGGGTAGCCGCCCGGCATGGAAATGGCTTCAAAGCCCTCCGACAACGTGCCGTTGAACTCGGCAACCGGAGTCACGCCCGCCATCGCCGTGCTCGCCAGACCCATCGCCGCCGCCACACCCGCCATTGCACGCATCTTCATGTGCTCTGCCTCCGTGAATGAATCAGCCCGTGTTCACACGGGTCGTTCGCGGCACGATACATTCGCACGAATAATCGCACAAGACTTTTTGTAAAACTTTGTGCAAATATCTCTGGAAAGAAATGCCGCCGCACGGTCCAATGGACGACTCGGATAGAATGTCCACCACCCCCAACCCATAGGGGCTCCCTCTCATGGCGGCACCACTCGCACCCTTGCCCTCCTTCTCATCCCACGCCCGCGCGGTCGTCCGCGGACTCCGGGAAGCCCTCTCAGAGGTGCTGGGGGCCTTGCGAGCAGACCCGGGAGACCATCAGGATGTCGCACGCAAGCTGGGCTTGGCCAAGAACCTCGCCTGGAAAGTGACCAAGATCATCCAGGAGGATGACCCGGCCCAGGCGCTTGAACAGATGCCCGGGGGACCGGGGCTGCGGATCCTGCTTGAGCGCATCGATCACAGCGGCGTGGAGCGGTCCATGATCGACGCTGTGCACCGCGCGGTCGCGGAGTATGAGCGGTTGATCGAACTGCACTCGGGCGACCGGGCGACGCTGGAGATGATGACGAGCGAACTGAGCCCCTCGGGCAGTTCGCAGCGGGATGAGCATCACCGCAAGCTGCTGTTCCAGGGCGCCAGCTATGTCTGGGGCGTCCAGGCCCGCGTCAATCTCAAGCTCGGGATCGTCGGCCCCGGCGCTGAGCCCGGGACGCTCGACTTTGCCTCCGTCAACGGCGTCTTTGATTTCCGGCGAATCCGCCAGGACGCCGGCTGGGTGATGGCCTCGCGGCGGTCGACCAACGACGACGGCACACCCATGGCGACCAGCGCGAGCGAGCCCATCCCCACCGCCTCGCTC
>DATGXW010000194.1:0-7821 GCA_035298585.1 Phycisphaerales bacterium | reverse complement strand
ATCCGACTTCCGATCGGCCATCGCGGTGGGCGCGATGGTCCATGCTCAATCTGGAGAGCCGAGTGATGAAATCGTACCGACCGATTGCCGGAGTCCTTGCCCTTCTCTTGGCCGTGTGCGGTAGCACGGCGCGTGCACATGAATCCGGCCTTCAGCCGGCGGCGCAGGCCTCGGGAGCAAAGCCCACGGCCAGCCTCGACCGGTTCATGAAGGTCAGGACTCCCGGTCGTCCGACGCTGCTCCCCGACGGCACGCTCTACGTGGTGGACTGGCCCGACGGCGTCAACCAGCTTTACAGGACGCGTGACGGCAAGGCCGACGCCGCCGCGGGGGGCATGGAGCGGCTGACGAACTTCCGCGACGGCATCTCGGGGTACACGGTTTCGCCCGACGGCAAGCGCGTGCTCATGACCGCCGCGATCGGCGGCAACGAGAACACGCAGATCTCCATGCTCGGAGAAGGGAACCAGGTTGTTCCCATCACCGAGAATCCCAAGGTCCAGTACGCGATCAACGCGTGGACGCACGATTCCTCGGGCTTCTTTTACACCGGGAACGAAGAGAGCCCGGCCGACTTCTACATCTACCGGTATGACTTCGGCCCCGCGGGGCAGACAGGCAAGAAGACCCGCGTCCTGGCCAAGGAGGGAAGCTGGTCGTGCGATGATGTGACCGAGGATGGCAAGAAGCTCATCGTCAGCCAGTACCGCAGCGCGTCGGATTCGTCAGTCTACCTCCTCGACGCGGCCTCGGGCGAGCTCAAGGAGCTGACGGTCGACATCGAGGGAGCCCCCGCGGGGACCCGCTCCAACAGCGCGATCGGGTTCCTCCCGGGCGAGACAAAGGTGCTCCTGACCAGCGACATCATCGACGGTCGCCGGCAGCTCTTTGTCAAGGACCTTGCGACCGGCGCGATCACCCAGCCGCTTGATCGCCTGGCGCAGTTTGAGATCGACTCGGCCGCGATCAGCCATGAGAAGGACCTCCTTGCGGTGACGGTCAACGAGGGCGGGTACGGCGTGCTGTACCTCTTCAAGCTCCCGGAGTTCAACGCGATCGCGCTGCCGCCGATCGAGAAGGGCGTGGTCTCGCTCGCCGGGCTGCGCGACCGGACGGTGGTCTGGACGCTGAGCAATGCACGGTCGGCGGGCGTCGCCTACTCCTACACGGTGCCGACGCAGGTCAACGGCAACGCTCGCGTCCAGGCGACGCAGCGGACGATGACCGATGCACAGGGGATCGATCTCAAGACCTTCCCGCTCCCCGAACTCATCACCTACAAGAGCTTTGACGGGCAGGAGATCCCTGCATTCGTCTATCTGCCGCCGGGCGCGAGGAAGGGTGAGCCGGTTCCCTTTGTGGTGAATTACCACGGCGGACCCGAAGGCCAGCATCGCCCGCAGTTCAGCGCACAGACCCAGTACCTGATTGCACGCGGCTTCGGGGTGATGCAGCCCAACGTCCGCGGCTCGACCGGCTACGGGCGCGCGTTCCAGATGATGGATGACTACAAGAACCGCTGGAACTCGGTGAAGGATGGCGTGGTCGCCGCACAGTGGCTGGTGGAGAACAAGTACGCGACGGCGGGGAAGATCGCCACGTACGGCGGCTCGTACGGCGGGTACATGTCGGTCGCATGCCTGGTTGAGGATCAGAACACGGGTACGCCGGTGTTCGGTGCTGGCGTCAACATCGTCGGCATCGTGAATATGCAGACGTTCCTTGAACGCACGGCGGGGTACCGTCGTAAGCTGCGTGAAGTCGAGTACGGCCCGCTCAGCGACCCTGAGTTCCTCAAGAGCGTTTCGCCGCTGAATCAGGTGGAGAAGATCAAGGTTCCGATGTTCATTGCACACGGGTTCAATGATCCGCGGGTGCCGATTGATGAAGCGGTGCAGCTCGCGATGGCGCTCAAGGCACAGGCCGCAAGCGACCCGCGGCTGATGCCGCAACTGCTCGTGTTCCCGGATGAAGGGCACGGCTTTGCGAAGCTGGATAACCGCCTGCTGTATGTGGACAGGCTCGTGCAGTTCCTGGATCTGCACATCGGCAAGTAAGGGGTGCTCGTGGGGAATCATGAAGTGAACGACGGGGCGGCGGAAACGTCGCCCCGTTTGTTTTTGGGGAGTCATCACTGAAAACAACGTCCTCGCGCTCGCAGATGGCTGCGTGCCCTGATCATGGAGGAGTATCCGAATTGAGTAAGCCGCGATCAAAGCTGTCTCGCACGCTTGTCGTTACGGCGTATGCCGCTCTCCTATTGCCGATCATCGCAATTGCTTCTGCCATCGCGCTCTTCACGATGGGGCCTGTGATCGGATACATGCTCGATCCGGGATTCGATGGCACTACACCGCTGCAGAATGGCTATGCGTTCTCGGGGCTCAAGGCATATCCGCGGATGATCGATGCACCAGGCAGCACGGTGCTTCCGACGGGGAACACCGGTACGCATCACGACTGGACCACCGAGGTGGGCCGCATCGCACAGGATCGACAGTACATCGTCGGGGAGATCAGGGGGTACAGCAGCACTGCTTCCGCGCCTGGGGCAGTGACAGGGTGGTTCATCGTGGATACGACCACGCACGCAGTGCATCAGTACGCAGATCTCAAGACGTGGGAATCGGAACTGCAGGCCGTGGGCATTGCACCCGCGACGGTGCAGCTTGAGGAGTATCCGTGAGCAGGTCGACCTGCATGTGCATGAGCAGACGGCGTGAAATGCCAATGTGGCTTCGCATGATTCTGGTCATCTTTGCAGGGCTGATTTCCGCACCAATCCTGCTCCTTATTGGAGGGGTCGCGATCAGTCAGGTTGATCTGAGCCGGATCGACGGGACCGTGCCCCTGATCAACGGATATCGGCTTCATCAGTCCCCGCGTGTCATCTCCGCGAATCGCAGCATTGCAGTACCTGATTCTCGCGTTCTCAGATTCGAACCGATTGAATACTGCTCCCTTGAAGTTGGAATGCTTGCCGTGTACGACCAGTATGTGGTGGGGACGCTGTATCACTGTGCACCCCAACGCGCGAGTGTACATGGTACAGTTGCAGGCTGGTTCATACTCGACACTGAAAGGCACGCGACGATCAAGTATGACAGCACGGGAGCGTGGAATGATGGCCTCCGTGCACTCGGCATTGATCCTGCAGCGATTGAACTGAGATCACGTCCATGAGCGGTGTTCGATCTTACGGCTTCACGTCCATCTCGCGTCACGCTCGTGTAACTTGCACTCCTCCACTGCCGACATCCCGCGACGCCAGCATGTACGCTCGACACAGATCCTCATCAGCATGAGGTTCTTCCGGGGAGTGTGCATCATGCGAATCGGCTGCGTCGTTATCGCGTGTCTCTGCAGCATGTGCCTTGCACAACCAGAGACGCTCTACATCGCGTACGAGCTCCCTTTGCCTACTGGCTTCCAAGGGCCTGCGATTCCGCTTCGCATTGGTGTACGCGGTCAGGTCGTGGGGCACGTTGCGGACGAGGCAAGTCAGATGCACGCAATCGCGTGGCTTGTGCGCAGTGAAGGCGAGATGCACACGGGTGTGCATGTCGTGGGTCGCGTGAACTCGACGAGACAGGTGAACGCTGGAACCGAACACTGGGCCGCTTCCTATTTTCCTGATGCGCTCGTCTCGCATCGCCGTGCATGGGCATGGACGCCGAAGACGCATTCAATCTTGATCGATGCTCTCACTGCCTCTGGGCGAAACGAGGCATATGGCATCAGCCAGAATGGCATAGTCGCGGGTTGGTCCGAGACAGGGGAGCATGACGTGCACGGCGCGCCGGTCGTCATCGGCTTTGCGTGGGATGTTTTTGGCGACCTGCGGCCGGTTGTTCCACTCAAAGGATTCACGCACTCGGTGTGCAACTGGGTGAACAGCTCCGGGGTTGCCATCGGGATGTCGTTTGATCTTGCTGCTTGCCAGACTGACCCTGCTGTCGATCAACTTGACGAAGGGCTGACGATCTGGATGCCTCGATCACGATCGAGCGCGTTCATTGTGAAGGTTGGTTCAGCGGGGATAGCGGTGGACCACATCGAGGCTCAGTCGCTCGATGCGCTCGTTGTCTCGGACCGGCAGTGGACCATCACCTCCGCCGAGTTCATCGATGACAGGGGCATCATCGCATGCACGGGGATGGATGATGGCGGAAGAGACGCAGGCCTGCTGCTGGTGCCGGTCGATGCAGATGAGAATGCGGACCGCAGGATTGATCCGGCAGAACTCGGTGCGTTCATGCAAGCCGATTCCTCAAGCTCAACAGAAGAGTCGTCATCATGCGAGCTTGATGCACTGCTGTTTGCGATCGGCTATTGGAACGTTGATCGCTCCTGCATCGCGTGTGCACGGTGGAATGCTGTGCATGGAGGGGAGTGGAACTACGTGTGCAACGGGGAGTGCTATGGGTGTGATGGGTCGAACCTGAACAACCTATGGGCACCCCACGGAGCGCCGGGGTTTCCAGGACAGCATGTGCACAACCCGTACTTTCCGCACGGAGGCCCGGGTGGAAATGGCGTACATGGCAGCAATGGCGGTGCAGGAGGAGATGGCGGGATCGGTGGCGATGGAGGACGCGGAGGAAACGGTGGAGATGCACCTGCGGGAAGCGTGCTCAATGGCGGGAATGGCGGTCGCGGGGGAAATGCACTTGTCGCGGGCCGAGGAGGAGAAGGTGGCAGAGGAGATGGCACGGGCAAGCATGGAAGACGTGGCAAGGATGGCGATTGAGATTGCGAATGGAATCAACAAAAACCCGACGGAGTTCCGTCGGGTTCTAAGTTGCACATGTTTTTACGATGGATTACTAGATCCATCCGCTCACATCACCACTGATCAACCAGGTTCGCCAGCGTCCGCACGCCCCAGCCGGTCGGGCCGTCGATGTAGCAGCCCTTGTTGCCGTCAGAAACATGGACGCCCGCGATATCAAGGTGGCACCAGGGGATGTTCTCCTTGACGAAGTAGCTGAGGAACGCAGCGCCCTGGATCGGGTGTGCCTTGCGGTTGGGGTTGCTGTTGAGGATGTCGGCGACCGGGCTCTTCATCAGCTCGCGGTATTCCTCGTGCATCGGCAGGCGCCAGACGCGCTCGCCCGCGGCCTGCGCGGCGGTCTCCACCTTGCCCCGGAGGCGGTCATCCTCACAGAACATGCCGCAGTAGGTGGAACCCAGCGCGACCACCACGCCGCCGGTGAGCGTCGCGAGGTCGACGATCGCCGCGGGGTTCTCCTGCTCGCAGGCCCAGCAGAGTGCATCGGCAAGGACCAGGCGGCCCTCGGCGTCGGTGTTGGTCACCTCGACGGTCACGCCGTTGCGGTAGGTGATGACGTCGTCGGGGCGATAGGCTTCGTCGCTGATCGAGTTCTCCGCGATTGAGAGGAGCGCGACGACCGGGACGCGCGGCTTGATCACGGTCGCGATCGCGTGCATCGCGCCAAGGACTGCACACCCGCCGTCCTTGTCACGCTTCATCCCCACCATGCCGTTGTTGATCTTGAGCGAGAGCCCGCCGGTGTCGTACGTCATGGTCTTGCCGACCAGGACGAGGGGCTTGGCGTTCTTGGCCGCGCTGCGGGGCTTGTATTCGAGCCGGACCATGCAGGGCTTGTTCTCGCTGGCCTTGCCGACGTTGATGAGCCCCTCGAACTTCTCGCGGACCAGTGCATCTCCTTCAAAGAGCTTGAAGCCCAGGCCGCATTCCTTGGCGAGCTTGCGTGCACACTCGGCCATGAAGCCGGTCGTCGCGATGTTGGGGGGCGTCTGGCTCAGCGTCCGGGTGAAGTTGGTGCTCTCGGCGAGCGCCAGGCCGCGATCCACGGCGTTGATGAAGCGTTCTCCGCCGCCGCGCACGGCGAGCTTTCGGCGCTCAGGAGCCTTGACGCCCGTGCCGCGGAAGTCGTCGCACATCCAGCCGATGAGGCCCAGGCCTTCGCCGACGGCGACGCCCGCGGTGGTGGCGTCGATGCGTGCGGCGGCGCACTGGGCGAGGATCTCGATGTCAACGCTCGTCGACTTGGCGGCGGCAAGACGCCGACCGAGGTTCGCCGCGGCGGTTCTCAGGACGTCGGGCTTGAGATTTTCCTTCTTGCCCAGGCCCAGGATCCAGACGCGGGTGTGGCCGGTCTTGAGAGCCTTGCCGACATACGCCTCGATCACGCTGCCGGCCTCGCCGCCGGCCTCGGGACGCTTGAGAGCTTCGCTTGCAGCGCCGCTGGGATCGATCGACGCGGTCTGGCGATCAAGGGTCGGACGATCCTTGAGGGAGGAGGGCTGGAAGACGCCCAGGACGAGGACTTCGGACTTGCCCTTACCGCCGACGCTGATCGATTCGAACATGATGGCTCCAGACAAAATGCGGGAAAATCCCACCGATTGGGAGGAGAGTTTAGGTCTCCAAGCGGCACCGGCGGCGGGAATGTGCGTATAAGTCTCCACCCCCGCCCCGTGGGAAGCGGCGCTTTGCGGAGGTTTTCATGCTCCATTCCGGGATTCGTCGAGCCGTCGCCGCACCGCGACCTGCGATGTATTTGGTCATCGCAGGCATCGCCGCATCCTGCATCGGGGGATTGGACGCACCGCCGGGTGAAGCGACAAAGCCGGCGGGCTCGCAGCACGCGGCAGCCCCGGCAGAGCGTCAAGACGCCATCAAACCCGGTTCGATTGTGGTGTTGAACAAAGCGCAAGCCAACGGGATGGTCTTCACCCCGGGTCTTCTTGAATCGACGATTGCGTTCTCCGTGGGAGATGGTCCGCACGAAGTGGTGATCTCGGGTACGCGGGCGATCGTGAGCAACTACGGCGGGACCACGCCGGGCCAGTCGCTCGCCGTGGTGGATCTGAATGATCCCGGCACGACCAGGACGATCATGCTGGGAGACTACCGCCGCCCGCACGGCCTGGCGCTTTTCAAGGATGGCCGGCATGTGCTCGTGACGGCCGAGGTCAACCAGTCCATCATCAAGGTGGACATCGAATCCGGCAAGGTCGTCGACCATTGGGAGACCGGCCAGCAGGGAAGCCACATGGTGGTCCTCTCGCCCGATGAGAAGATCGCGTACGTGACCAACGTCGGGTCGGGCTCGGTTTCGATCGTGGATCTTGCACGCACGGCCTCCGGCGGGGCTCCGGAACCCGGAACATCGGCGGTGATCAACGTCCCGACGGCGCCGGGCTCGGAAGGGCTGGCGCTCTCGCCCGACGGCAAAGAACTCTGGGTTGCCGGGAACAAGTCTGACCAGATCTCGATCCTGGACACCGCCAGTCGGAAGGTTGTCGAGACGATCGCGTGCGCGAAGTATCCGCTGAGGCTCGCCTTCACGCCCGATGGCAAGACGGTGCTCGCCGCGGCGAGTGCTTCGGGCGAGATCATCTTCTACGACGCCGAGGCTCGCAAGCAGACCGGGCGCGTCGCGACCGCGCCGGATGAGAAGACCGAGCACGACCCCCTCGTTCCGGAAGGGCCTTTCAAGGGCAGTTCCGTCCCGATCGGGATCGTGATCGAACCGGGCGGAGCAAACGCGTATGTCGCGTGCACCGCGACCGGCACCATCGCCAAGATCGATCTCGCCGCACGGCGGGTGGTCGGGCACATGAGAACCGGCAAGGGACCCGACGGCGTCGGACTGGTCCCGTGAAAGTCGCCCGCCTGGGATTCCTACCCTCCGTGCATGTCGCAGCCCAACCATCCCGGAGGACCCGACGCACTGCAGGCGCCCTGGCGCCTTGAGTACCTTGAGGCGATGGACGCGGTGGAGAAGAAGTCGGGACCGCCCGCGGCGGGGAGCGGCTCGTTCATGCTCG
>DATGXW010000193.1:0-7889 GCA_035298585.1 Phycisphaerales bacterium | reverse complement strand
GAGGTTCGCAGGTCATCCGTCACTTCCGCGCCTGATACGTCTCGTCCCTTCAACTTTGCCGCGTCGCTGGGATGGCTTGCCGCCGCAGCCGCGATCGTGATCGCCTTTGTTGTCTACGGCAATCGCCCGCCGGCGGCTGTGACTCCCGCGCCCAAGCCCGAACCGACGGTCTTTGCACTGCGGGATGACCTGCTCAAGCAGCCCGGCACCGTTCGCGCGGCCTGGACGCCGGTCGCCGCGAAGGAAGTCGCGGGCGATGTGGTCTGGAATGCCACGCTCCAGAAGGGCTACCTGCGGTTCAAGGGCCTTCCCGAGAATGACCCGACCAGGGAGCAGTACCAGCTCTGGATCTTTGACAAGGGACGCATCGAGCCCGACCACGGGGGCGATGTGCTCAAGCAGAACCCCGTCGACGGCGGCGTCTTCGACCTCGCCGCCGCACAGAAGGATCCGGCGACCGGCGACTACATCGTCCCGATCGACGCCAAGCTCAAGGTCTTTGACCCCGCGGCCTTCGCGGTCACCGCCGAGCGCCCCGGCGGCGTGGTGGTGACGAGCCGCCAGACGATCCAGGCACTCGCGCCGGTCGGTGGGTGAGCACGTTTGGCAAAATAAGCCAGCTGAGAGCTCGCTCCGCGCACGCAAGTCTGGAAACGTGCAGGCGACCACGAACGAACACATGATCGCGTGGATTGTCGCTGCTATGACCGGCCTTGTCGGCATTCTGCTGCCTGCGTTCGGCACGTCCGAAAGTGCACGTCCCAGGCGGTTCTACCGGACGAACACGTTCATCATCGAGGATCTGTCCATCACATGGAACGGTGAGACGTGGGATGTGGCGGGAACCGTTGAATCGCACGCCATGATCGGCCGGCCAGTTTCAGGCAGGCTTCAGCGCTCCATCCGATCGTTTTCACCGTCCAACCCGCCAAAGGAACGTGATCTGGCCCGGGCCTTCGGAACGTACGTCGCGTACGACCTGACGGTGACGCGAACCGATCCCGCCGCCGGACGTGAGTATTTCGAGCAGCTTCGAAGGCAAGCACCGCCCGATGTACTTGATGAAGATGCGGTGGAGCCGCCATACGACATCAGCGATGCGTCGATGTTGGAAGCTTTGAAGCCAGCGATTCTTGAGCGACTGAGAGAGAAGAAGGCATCGCCATTTACCCTCAGTGCATGGGATCACAACACGCCGTTCCCGATCCTTATCGACAAGCGCCCGCTCCTCTTCACCATGGGAGGTTCGCTCCTGTGCATCGCGGCTATTTCCACGATCACCGGGATCATCTACGCAGTGTTTTCATTCCGCAATCAACTCGTTCTACGTCACGCGCCTGATTAACCGTTACATGATCTCGCTCAACCTCCTGAATCCGCGCAGCATCACAGAATACGACCTTTGCCGTATTTGCCTTCTTTGCCCCCTTTGCAGTCTTTACTCTGCCACTTCGCCGATCGAGTCCCGCCATTGCTTATCCAGATCCGCAAAGCTCAACCCCAGCGCCTTCTTGGTGGCGTCATCCAGCGATGCGCCTTCCGCCTGGGTCTTGAGCCACTCGATCCGCTTCTCGCGACCGAACCGCGTCGAGATGTACCCCAGCATGTGATGTCCCTGGCCGTAGACCTGGCCGTACCACTTCTTGGCACGGTCATCAAATTCGGTCATCTCCTCAAAGGGCGGGAGCTGGTTTTCCTTCTTCCAGCGGCGCACCGTCTTGTCGTTGCCCTCTCGGCTCTTGCTGTACTCCTCGGCCGAGAGTTCCGCCACGCCTTCGAGCACCCACCAGGGCATCCGGCCGCTCCCCAGTTCAAAGGTCGCCACGTGCCCGTACTCGTGTGCAAGCAGCGACTTGAGCCCTGAAGACTCCGTCCTCCGTCCGACCAGCAGCTTCACCGATTCCTTGGGCTCGTTCCAGCCGCCGATCCCGTCCGTGTAGCTCAGATAGATCGATGCCTGCAGGTGCTGCATCGATCCGTACAGCTTGACCTCCTGCGTCCGCCGTGCGATGGGAGAATCCTCGCTGAATCCAAAGCCCGTGTGGACATGCTTGCGGACCTCAGGCAGCAGATCCGCCACGGCCTTGGCCGAGCCGTCGAGCCCGTCGTCATAGAACACCACGACGCCCTCGCTGCGGTGCTCGTTCCACTTCTCCCCGCCGTAGAGCCACGCGCCGTTCTCCTTGCGGAAGCGGGCCGTCCACCGGAGCGTCCGGGGCTTGGACCACCCCTTCATCTGCCAGGTCATCTCGATCGGAGCCCGTGCTTCACCATCGCCGATCTTCACTTCCTTCGCGGCGCTCTCCCCTTCGGCGGGAGACTCATTGATCGTGAACGCGAACGACTCGGGCGTGTTCTTCTTGAGATCCTCCGCCCACATCTTCTGCTCCTGCAGGAAGACGGGGTCGGAAGGATCCACGTGCAGCATGTAGCCCGCGGCGTCCCCCGCGAGCACGCGCTGGTTGATCTGGGCGAGCAGTTGCTCAAGCTCGGCCCTTGAGGCAAAGGCCGGGGCCGCGATGAACGCAACCAGGGCGGCCATCGCCGCGGCCACTGCATTCCAACGCATCGGGAGTACGGTCGAGTCGTTCATGCACAACGGTAGTCGCCCTCGCCGAGGGCGTTCTAGGACCCTCCCCAGTGCACAGGCTGCACAGGTGCACCCTTCCATGCCGCGGCGTCGGGCGATTGCTTGCGATTCCGCTTTTGCAACTCGATCGCACCGATAGCAGATCGGCGGTGGGCGAATGTCTCCCGATGCCGTGTTCCGGGCCTGTTGAAGCAAGGGAATCGAACTGTCATGGCCAATCGCGTTCAAAAGCTCCTGTGTTTCGCGGGTACAACCCTTCTCCTCGGCGCGGTCGCGGGGATGACACCCGCCGGTTCTCCCCCCGCACACGAGGATCCGCACGATCAACCCGCGGCCAAGGCGCCCCAGCCGGCATCCAAGCCGGCCGCCAAGGGCGCTGAGAAACCCGCAGGCAAGTCGCCCGCCAAGAAGGAAGATGCACACGGCGATGAGGGTGATGCGGCAGGTCACGGTGATGGTCACGACCAGGACCACGGCGATGTGCACGATGATGCACACGCCGACGACCATGCCCCCCAAGCCGCCAAGGAAAAGAAGGTGGTTGAACCCCGCAAGTCGCTCTTTGGCGACAAGGCCAAGGAGAAGCCGGCAGCCGAGGGTGAGGAAACCGCCATCACGGCCGACGCGGCCCTCGCGATGCTCAAAGAAGGCAACCAGCGCTGGGTTGCAGGGGATGCCAAGAACCCCAGCACCGACGCCGCCCGCCGACAGGTGACCGCCGACAAGGGCCAGAAGCCGTTCGCGACCGTGCTCACCTGCGCTGATTCGCGGGTTCCCGTCGAGCGCATCTTCGACCGTGGCGTGGGTGAGGTCTTCTCAATCCGCGTGGCGGGCAATGTCGCCGGCGACAGCGAGACGGGGACGATCGAGTACGGCGTTGGGCACCTGCACACGCCCTTGATCGTCGTCATGGGCCACACCAAGTGCGGCGCGGTCGCCGCCGCGTGCTCAAACGCGCAGCTCCACGGCAAGGTGGCGATGCTGGTCGATCACATCCACCCCGCGGTGGAACGCGTGAAGCGGGCCAGCCCCGACGCGGATGATGCGCAGCTCGCCACGCTGGCCATCAAGGAGAATGTTTGGCAATCGATCTTCGACCTCTACAAGAACAGCGATGAGATCCGCAACGACGCACACGAGGGCAAAGTCCGTGTCGTGGGCGCGATCTACGACATCGCGACCGGCAAGGTGGAATGGCTCGGGGAACACCCCTGGCAGTCGCAGATCCTCGACGCCCTCGAGGTCAAGACCGCGTCGGTGATCTCGGATCACGAGTAATCAGCGGTTGTGCGTTCAGGCTCAACCCGTCCCGGACCGTGCGGCTCACAGGCCGCACGGTTCATTTTTCGGCCGGATTCAGTGCTCGCGGTGCGCCATCGCGCGGGCCAGCGCCGCCAGCCCCCCGGCCGCCGGACCCAGGGGGTGGAGCGCGTCGAGCGCGTGGGCTTCAAGCTCCGCCACGATCCGGCGCGTTTCCTCGATCCCGAGCACGCCCGGGTACGTCTGCTTCCCTGCCTGCTGGTCCTTGTTCGAACGCTTGCCGAGCTTCTCGTGCGTCTGGGTCACGTCCAGCAGGTCATCCACCACCTGGAACATCAGCCCCACCGCGTCGGCATAGGCGGTGATCGCCGCCAGTTCGCCCGAGCCCTCGGCCGCCCCGGCCGAGATCGCCCCCATCCTGCACGCGGCGCGTATCAGGGCCCCGGTCTTGTTTCGATGAATCAGTTCGAGCCGCTCGCGGGGCGCTGCCGCGTGGGGAAGCCCGCCCAGGGTGTCATACACCTGCCCGGCGATCATCCCCTCGGTGCCCATCGCAAGCTCCCGGCAGAGCCGGGCCGAGAGGACCGGCGACGCGGCGCCCTCGGCCACCAGTGCGTGGAACGCCAGCGAAAGCATCGCGTCTCCCGCGAGGATCGCCATCGCCTCCCCCGCGTGGATGTGCAGCGTGGGCTTCCCGCGGCGGAGGTCATCATCATCCATCGCGGGAAGGTCATCGTGCACAAGGCTGAAGGCGTGCACAAGCTCCACCGCGTTCCCCGCGGCCAGCGATGATTCGCCCCTGCCTCCGACCGCGACGGCCGATTCCCACGCCAGCAGCGGCCGCAGCCGCTTGCCCCCGCCGAGCAGGCTGTACGCGATCGCCTCGCGCAGGTTCGCCGGCAGGCTCAGCCCCGCGACAAATGACTCCAGAGATTGTTCAATCCGACCGCGCGGGTCCATCGGCCCGAGTCCCTCCGGCACGCCGCGACATCGATCAACGCATCGATGTGCACACCACGCCGAGCGAGGGTAGGTCCGTGCGGACGCGTCCAGAAAATGCAACCCGGCGGGGCTTTGCCCGCCGGGTGTGCACACTCTCAACTCCCCGGTGCGCCCATCCTCTTACGAGCGGCGCCGGCGGAGGCCCGCGGCCACAAGACCCGTGCAAGCCACCATCACCCCGGCCGGCGCGGGGACCGGCTCGCCGTAGATGAAGTCGTCCATCGCCACCACGTCGACCTGACCGAATCCGTCGACCAGCGCGCCGTCCACCGCGCTGGCCGCGAGCGCTGTGTTCCCCGCGATGATCCGGACGCGCTCGACGTCGAGCCCGTCAAAGAGCACCCCCAGGAAGCTCAGTCCGCCCTGCCCGACAGTCGCGGCCGGCACGAATTCCTGGTGGAGCAGCACGCCGCCCGCGCCGTAGAACTCCATGCGGGAGAGTCCGGCAAGGTCGACATCCGTGAAGACCGCTCCGAAGCCGTTGACCTTCGCGCCCACCGTCGGGAGCGAGGGGACGCGGAAGGTCACGTCCGTCACGAGGCTGCCGTCAGCCGCGAACAGCCGCTGTGCACTGAACGCCGTGAACTCGGCGTTGTAGGAGGCGTTGATGCTCCCGAAGCGCAGGGCCGCATCCTGCGGATTCTGGGCGTTGCGCTGGCTCACGAAAAAGCCGTTGCCCGGCGTTGAAAAGACCGCGCCCCGCTTGCTGTTGTTGTTGAAGAAGTCCGGCGCCATGTGGTTGGGATCCGCGAACGCGTCGAGCGCGGGGGCATCCCAGTTGATCTCACGCCGGCCACCCGTGAAGATCCCTCCGCCCACGCCGTTGTTGGCGCCAAGCGCGGCCCGGAAGCCGTCGACCGTCCCCTGGATGCTGGAGGTTGTCGCGTCGCCCCCCGCCGAGAAGACGGTCACCGCCGCCGACGATGCACTCCCGCACCCCACGAGCACGCCCAGCATGGACAGACCGACAGCCTTGGAACGATTCATCTCAATCTCCTTCGCGCAAACAACTTGAAATGGTTTCCCGACGCCACGCGGCCTGACTTTGCATGTGCTCGGTCAGGGTGCCGGATCCTGACCTCCCTCTGCGTGGAAGGCGGATCCCGGCCTCGTCGGCCCCCGGAATGTCATCCATGCCCCCCGCCTTGCACGTTCCGCTGCTTTTTTCGTGCACCCACCCGCGATCCGAACGATCTTTCCCCGGGGGACATACCCTTTTCTCCCCAGTTCGTGTGTGCAGGGCCCTCTTCTCTGCAATGGCGTCCCACCCAGCAAACATCCAACCACAGATGGCGCCGTCGGCGGAGACCGCCCGCCCGCATGTGCACGCGCACGCTTCCCGGCTTTCCGACCAGGAGTTTGCCGTTCACTTCGAGCGTGCGTCCAGGACGCTGTGGTGCGTCGCCTTCGCGATCCTCCGAGATCGTGAGTTGTCGCGCGACGTCGTCCAGGAGAGCGCCATCGTCGCCATGCGCAAGCTCGGCGAGTTCGACGCGTCGACCAGCTTCAACGCCTGGATGAGCCAGATCGTGCGTTACACCGCCATGAACGAAGTCCGCCGCCGGTCACGCAGGCGAGAGAACGCCGGCCTCGACGCGGCCGAACGTCCCGGCTCAGCGCACGGGCACCACGTTGGCCTTGGCTTTGATCAGAAGCTCACGGCCGCCCTCGAGACGCTCGATGAAACCGCACGTGCGTGCCTGCTGATGAAGATCGTCATGGGCCTGGAGTACCGCGACATCTCCGATGCGATGGGCATCCCGGAAGGAACGGCGATGAGCCATGTCTTTCGCGCGCGAAAAGCGCTCCGCGAACGGCTCGGCGATTCTTTCGGCCTCCCTGTCGCCCCGCCGGCGGGAGGGACGCGCCCATGAGCCCCATCCCGCACGAACCCCAGCCCTTTGACGAGATACTCGAGCGGTTCATCGATGGAACGCTTGCGGGAGATGAGCTTGCATCGTTCGAGCGGCGACTTGAGAATGAGCCCGAGCTTCGGGCCCAGCTCGAACTCCAGTCACGCATCGATGAATCCCTCAGGCGGATGTGCTCCATCGAGCCCATCCCCATGCCGATCATCACCCCCGCCGATCTGGTGCAACCACTCGACGAGGATGGCCTGGCCGAACCGAACAACCCATCCCCCGCCCCGATCCCGTTCCCCCTGTCCGCGATGCAGGATGCGGGAGATCAGCACCAGACCCGGCAGCCCGCACCCTGGCGGCGGTGGGGGATCCTCGCCGCCGCTGCCGCGCTCTTGCTGACCTTCGCCGGTCTCTACCGCGGGTACTGGGATGCACGCGTCCCCGACTTCCGGCTCATGGAGCCCGTCGCCATGTACGACCGGCTTGTGCGCACGGGATGGGTTCCCGCCGTCGTGTGCAGAACCGAGCCCGAGTTTGCCGCACTCGTCAAGGAAAAGCTCGGCACCGCCCTGGTCGCCACCGCCACCCCCGGCATCGAGGTCCTGGGCTGGGGTTACCAGGATGACTACGACGGCTCACCCATCAGCCCCGGCACGATGATGCTGCTCACCCGCGTCGAGGGTGTCGACGTCCTCGTACTCATGGACAAGACCTCCCGCGACCGGAGGCTCAAGCCTCCGACGGGATCCTCTCTGAAGATCTTCCGCCGGGAGATCGGGCCCCTGGTGACGTATGAGGTCACCCCGCTGGATCAGCCCAAGGTGCTTCCGACCCTCCGCCAGCCCGAATGAACCAGACGCCGCGTTGTGTTTGGGTTGTGGACGGATACCTGAAGCCAGTCAGGAACGTCGGCCCACTTGGTGAAGGTGAAGACCCCGCATAGACTTGAGGCCCTGCCCGGGGTTCCGGGCGGGGCTATCCCTATGGAAATTCCCCGACGCGAACCGTCGCGGAGAGTGATTCGGAGTGTTGTCCCATGGCCGATACCGCGACCGCAGAGCGTTCGAACAAAGTGACTATTTCTGATCTTGGCCCCGCCCGCAAGAAGCTGGCGATCGAGATCCCGGCCGCGACGGTCGATCAGCAACTCCGCGATTCGATGGACGCACTGAGCC
>DATGXW010000192.1:0-4910 GCA_035298585.1 Phycisphaerales bacterium | reverse complement strand
GGGTGTTCTGGCCGCGATTTTCGGGATCTTCGTGCCCAAGTTCCGCGAGGTCTTTGACAAGGTCGAGGGGGGGCTGCCGTGGGTGACGACGCTTGTGCTGGGCATCAGCCGGGCGGTCTCGGATTACGGCGTGTACACGCTGGCGTGCGTCGTCGCGATCACGTTCAGCATCTGGCGGCTGTGCCGGCGCGAAGCGGTTCGGATCAAGCTGGCGCGGTGGTGGACGTTTGCGCCGGTGGCGGGGCCCTTGATCCGGTCGCTCTCGACAGCGCGGTTCTGCCGCATGCTGGGAACGATGCTCGCCAACGGCGTGCCGCTTCTTTCCGCGATGAACATCGCGCGGGAGGCGGCGGGCAACCCGGTGGTGGAAGAGGCCATCGTGACGGCGTCGGAGGCTGTCAAGGCGGGCAAGAGCCTGGCGCCACCGCTTGAGGCGTCGGGGCTTTTTGAGACCGACGTGGTGGAGATGATCGCGGTTGCGGAGTCGGCGAACAATCTGGACAAGGTTCTTCTGAAAATCGCCGACACGATCGAGGGCCGGGTGGACCGTCTTCTGGCGGGTGTTCTCAAGCTCGTGGAGCCGTTGCTGCTAATGGGTCTTGCGGCGGTGGTGGCCACTGTCGCGTTTGCCCTGATTTTGCCGATGACCCGCATCAGTGCATCGCTGTAACGGGCATACGTTCAAAGCCCGAACAAATTGTAAGTTAGTGACATATTTACACCGCGGCGCGAGGGGTTTGGTGTGCAGCGTTCGCGTGGACTGGCGTAGATCCTGTCTTTCGGGACGGGCATGTCGTTTGAATGCTGTTTGGTAGGGTGCCGCGAGAGTTTGTTTCCCGATCCCTGCATGAGGCGGGGAGATGTGTTGAGACCGGGTGCACAGGGCGATTCGACGCAGGGTCGCGGGGGCTTGTGGGCGTCGGCGGGTGTGCAGTCGGCAACGAGCAAAGGAGTCCGAACATGAGCCGCTCTTCATTGAATGTGGTGCGCCGGGGTGTGGCGAGGGCGTCTGGCCGGGGTTTCACGCTGATCGAACTGCTGATCGTGATCGCGATCATCGCGGCGCTGGGCGGGCTGGTGACGGTGGCGGTGCTGGGCCGCAAGAAGGAAGCGACTGCACAGCTCGCGGTGGTCGACCTCAACACGATCAAGAAGGCGATGAAGGAGTTCAACTTCAACTTCGATCGCTACCCGACGGATGAGGAGGGCGTGGAGGTTCTCTGGAACAAGGAGAAGCTCAGCCCCGACGCGGACCAGGCGAAGTGGAAGAAGTTCCTTGAGGAGCCGATGCCCACCGACCGCTGGGGCACGCCGTGGGGGTATCGCCAGGTGAGCGAGCACGGTGATGAGGAGACGTTTGACCTGTGGTCGTTTGGTCCCAACAAGCTCGAGGGGGACGACGACGATGTGAAGTCGTGGAAGGATGAGGAGGCGGGTGAAGGCGGAGGTTCAGGCGCCGGATCCGGTTCGAGCGGCGGCGGCAGCGGGGGCTGATCGCGTCGCTTCGGCGGTTTGCTTGAGTCCTGGCGTGCACGGGAGACCATTCGCGTCGTCCGTGCGGTAGAGAGTTCACGCGTCGCTGCGGGGCCTTCACGGCTGTGTGCAGCGTCCTGGTCCTGAATGCACGGGAGGCGTCTGATGAAGACCCGCACGCGTCGAGCGTTCACGCTCGTCGAGCTTCTCGTGGTGATCGCGATCATCGCGGCGCTGAGCGCGCTGGTGCTGCCGGGGCTGTTGACCCGTCGATCGACGACGAGCGTCGCGGATGCGGAAGAGGTCCTGACCAGCGCCGTCAGCAATGCACGTGCGCGTTCGCAGCGGTCGGGGCAGGCCTCGAGCGTTCGGCTGCGCACGGATGGCCAGGGTCGGATCGAGGTCCTTGTCGCCGGGGGCGTCGCCCCTTCGTCGGAGGATGAGCGTGGTGATGGCGATTCCAGGGACGCGGGCGCTGCTGATCCGGAAGAAGTGATCGGCGTGATCAGGACGATGCACACGAACGCGGGGGAGGGTGAACCCCGGACGCCCGGCTCGTTGGCCGGGCGGGAGCCGGGTCTGGATGCCGCGGCGCCGGGCGAGGTGACGACGCTTGCGGTGTTCACGCCCGACGGATCCGTGCATCCGGCGCCGCCGGCGCCGCTGGCGATCGGGAACGAGGGTGCGACGCTGAAGGTGGCCGTCGATAGCTTCGGCGTCGTGCGGATTCACGAGCGTTCGATCGAAGGTGAGGGTGGCGAAGAGTTCATGGGCGAGTTGGGCGGGGGCGGCGGTGAGGAGTCCTCGGGGGATCTTCCTCGCGGGGCTGAAGGGCGCGGGCTGGGCCGAGTCGGCCTTCGATGAGTGTGCCGGCGGGCGGATACACCGCGTGGGAGCCGGATGGGATCATCCGGGTGCTGGGACCATGTCGTTTCGATCGCAGATGACCTGGGAGAGATGGAGCACGGGCGTTGCTGGAGCGGGCTTGTTCACATCGGGATCAGCGTTCGGGCCTGTGGAGGCGCGGGCGTGGCCGCGTGGGCACGGGTGGGAAGGCGCGGAATGGCGGGGCGCTCCTGCTCGAAGTGCTGATCGCTCTGGCGGTGTTCGTGGGGGCGGGTCTTGCGATCATCTCGGTGCTTGAGCAGTCGCTGAGCGCCATGTCGCGGATGCGTGATGCACGCCAGGCGTCGGATCTTGCGGCCTCGGCGATGGCGCGGCTTGAGGCGGGGATCGACACGCCCGAGACGCTCGACGGCGAGGTGCCCGCGTGGGAGGATCAGAGTGATGGGAGCACGCTGGTCGCGCCGGCGGGCGGGCGTTGGGAGATCGATGTGCGGACCGACACATCGCAGTTCCCCGGCGTGATCCGGGTGACGGTGGAGGCGATCAAGTATTCGAGCGATGAGGGTTCAGACGCTGTGCGGGCGAGCTGGAAGCTCTCGCAACTGATCCGCGGCGAGGCGGCGCCCACGGAGAATGCGGCGGTCGATGAGATCCAGCGTGCACAGCTCGAGGCGGCGGAGCGGGCCGGCGGGGGTGAACGTTGAAGCGGTGCGTGCACATGAGGGCCCGCGGCTTCACGCTGCTGGAAGTGCTGCTGGTGCTGGCACTGGTGATCGCGCTCCTGGCGGGCGTGGCGGGGCTCTCGGAGCGGGTCCTGGAGCACCGTGCATCAACGCGGGCGTGGGTTGATTCGCAGAATGTCGCGGAGCTTGTGATCTCGAGCCTGGAGCGGGAGCTGTCGACTTCAACGCTGGGAGATGCGTCGCACGGGCCGGGGGTCAAGGGGAGTGCGACATCGATCGAGGTCACATCGCGGGGTGTGCTGGGGAGTGCGGGGGACCTTGTGCACACGGAGTTCTCGTACCGGGCCTCGACGGGCGAGATCGAGGGAACGCGCAGGCCCGTTGGCGCGGGCGCGGAGCTTGGACTTGCCGATGAAGTCGCGGCGTTCGATGAGGACGCGATGGATGGTGACGGCGCTGGGAATGAAGCTGAGACCAGCATCATGTCCGAGCCGTTGCCGTCGGCGGGCTTTGCGGAGCGATCGGTGCTGGGCAGGGGCATCGGGGGTTTGCGGATCCTCTACCGTGATCGCGATGGATGGGTGGAGACGTTTGACAGCAGTCAACTCGGGAGGCTGCCGCTGGCGGTGCAGGTCGAGATCTGGTTCGGTGAACCCGAGGCAGGGGCGTCACCCACTGCCGCCGTGACACAGGCGGTTCACGGACAGGATGCCCAGGGCGGGGCTTCTTTGCAGTCGACGGGCAGCGCTGCCGCGGTATCGTTCCCCGCGCGTGCGCCTGATCGTGTGCGGGTGATCGCGATCCCGGATGCGGCGGGTGAGACGGATCCCGATTCGCAGGAAGGCGCTGATGGCGGCGGGGGTGGGGCATGAAGCCTGATACCACCCGCACACGGGCCGTGGTGCTGATGGCGGTGATGATCTCGGTCGCGATGATCGCATCGGCGGCGTCGATCGTGCTGCTGAGGGCCGATGCGCAGGTCACGGGAACGGCGGCCGTGCTTCGGCACAGCCAGTCGCGAGCGGCCGCCTTGAGCGGTGTGCGTGCAGCGCTCGCCGAGCTGCAGGGACAGCGGGCAAAGCTGCTGCAAGGTGGAACGCCCGAACTGACCGGCAACTGGACGCTGGCCGAGGCGGGGCAGAACGCCGGGCTCACCATCCGGCTTGTTGACCTGGGCCCGACGGAGGGCATCCTGCTGCAACCCGAGGCGGCGAAGATCAATCTGAACTCGGTCGCGGGTGGGATGGTCAAGCGCGCATCGGAGGTGATCGGTCTTTCCCAGGAGCGGCTGGGAGCGATCAAAGAGCGCGGGGCGATCGGCTCACTCTCAGAACTCGGTCGCGTCGGTGTTTCGCTCGACCGGGTGTATGGACGTGTGCTCAGCCCGGAATCGGTCAGCGCAGGGTCGGCGCTCGCGGCGGGATCAGGCACGAATCCGAAGGACCTGGACGGGGCGTCGACGGGCGCCGTCGTGGCGGGGGTTGCTCCTGCGACGGGGATCAGCGCGATGAACAGCGCGCTGGCCGACGTGTGCACGGTTTATTCAGCGGATCCCAATGTGCAGGTCGGGATTTCCGGCGCTGGCACCACCTACGGCGGGATGCCGAGGATCAACCTGGGTCTTGGATGGTCGGAGGACCTGGTCGAACCGATCACCAAGCGATTTGGAAAGGATGCCGTCGAGACGACGCGACAGCTCCTCAAGGGCGGCGGCGAGATCAAGAGCATGAAGGACGTGGTGGGTGTGCTGCGAAGGCTTGGCGTTCCCAATCGCCAGTGGGGGAGCCTGCTCGATTCATTCACGACCAGCGCGGATCCCTTTGTGATCGGGCGCGTGGACCTGCTGCGTGCGCCGGCGAGCGTGCTTTCGACGATCCCGGGGATTGATGAAGCGGCCGCGGAACGGAT
>DATGXW010000191.1:0-6911 GCA_035298585.1 Phycisphaerales bacterium | reverse complement strand
TGACGAGCACGGGCTTGAGCGGCCTGCACATGGGGTCAGAACCGTCCGCGCCGGCATCGAGCAGGGCCTGCAGAAGCGGGATGTCCTTGGTGACCAATTGCTCCTGGAGCGCGATCGTGTTGGTGGCGATGACGACGGTCTCGCCGTGATGGATCGCGCGGAGGATCGCGGGGACGAGGTACGCGAACGACTTTCCGACGCCGGTCCCCGCCTCTGCGAGCAGGTGCGAACGCTTTTCGAGCGTTTCCCACACGGCCTTGGCCATCTGGAGCTGCTCGGGTCGTGGTTCGAACGAAGCGCCGAGTGTCCCCGCGAGAGGACCGTTTGGCGCGAGAATAGACTCCACGGTGGGCACGGTTGGATTCTAATCGGGTTTGCAAGCCGAGAAGGGTTGAAGTTCGCTTTGGCGGTACATTCCTTCTTGATGCGGCCGAGATTCGCCAGGACACCGTGGGTGGCATGGATTGCCTTGTGCACTGTGATCGGTGTCCTGGTCGTCTACCCCATGGCCCTCGCGATGTGGACAGCGGTCCGGGGCGCGGGTTCCCCGGGAAATCCCGGATCGTGGCCGGTCCATCCGACCTTGAGCATGGTCCTTCAGACGATCCTGTGGCCGATCTCGATCGCGTTGGGGTCGGTGGTGCTCGCCTGGCCCGTGGCCTGGAAGCTTGGTCGGACGGCTCGACCCTGGCGGCCGTGGCTGGCGGTGCCGCTCACGATGCCGACCTATCTCGCCTATTCGGGGTACGGCATCGTCCGGTCTCCAGGGACGTGGTTTGGCGACTGGCTCCAGACCGTCGGGCGGGAACAGTGGTCCGACGCGCCGTTCGTCGTGGGGCAGATGCTGGCGTGGCTGGGCCTGGTCCTGTGGTCGTGGCCGATCGCCGCGGGAATCCTGATCGGGGGCGTCAGGGCGGTGGACCCTTCCATTGATGATGCACTCTCGATGGATGGACGGGCCGGCTTTCACAGGTTGTGGATGCACATTCGGCTGGTGCGGGGGACGCTGGTGTGCACACTGGCGATCCTCTCCCTCCTGATGCTCGGATCGGCCATTCCGCTGCATCTTGCGCAGGTGGAAGCGTGGTCGCTCAAGCTCTGGCTGGCGCTCGATAACGTTCCGCGCGAGGGCCGCTGGCGGGTCTTTGTGCTCGCGACGCCCTTGCTGGCCGCCGCCGCGCTGGCGGGGTGGTGGATATCGGGCTGGGCGATCCGCGGCGCGGTGCAGGAAGACCACATCGGTGTGCATGCACGCACCGGCGTCGGCCGCGGCGGGATTGCCGCCACGGTCTGGATGTGCATCGCCTGGACTGCATCCTCGTGCGTTCCACTGGCGCTCTTTGCGGGGTCGATTCGGGAAGCACGCTCGCTCATCGAGTTCTGGAGGATCAACGCCGACGCGGTGGGATGGAGCGCGCTGATCGCGGTTCTGACGGGGCTGCTGTGCACACTCGTGACCCTGGCCGTCTGGATCCTCGTTTCTTCCCGGTCGCGCCCTGGGCTGCTGCGGGTGGTGCTCACGATCCTGGTGGCGTGCGGACTTTCGCCGGGCGTGATCGTCGGCGCAATCGTGAACGAAGCGTGGAACCAATGGCCCTGGCAGCAGTCTATCGCTGACACGCTGTGGGTCGTGGTGCTTGCACACGGAGCGCGCTTTGCGTGGATCGGCGGGTTGGTGGGCCTGGTGCTGGCGGGGCTCGAACCGCGTGAGCGTCGGGAACAGCGTGCACTCGATGGCGACGATTCGCTCTGGGGCTGGTGGCTTACATCCGCCCGGCCGGCCCTCGGCGCGCTGGTCGGATCCGGCGTGGCGGTGGGGTTGCTCAGCCTGCACGAGATCGAATCGACCGTCATGGTTCAGCCGCCGGGGATCGACGGCCTCTCGCGGCGCATCCTCCAGTTTCTGCACTTCTCAAGCATGGAAGATCTGTTTGCGGCAGGTGTTTGGCTGGTGGGTGGAGGTCTGGTGCTTTCCGTGCTGGCGGCCTGGGCGAGCCGAAACCAATGGCGTTCTGGATTGCTTCCAGACTCGGGCGTGGAACTGAACAAACCATCCTCCAAATCCGTTGGATGAGGGCTCGATCCTGACGGGGTCTGCATCTTCGGGCCCAGCTCGAAGTAAGTACGATGTCCGAACATGTCGCGCGGGAGCCGTCACAACACCTTGGATTCATCGATTCCGCTTCGCCGCTGGTCGGCGTGTGGAATGTCGTGTGCCATTGTGCCCGTGCTCGTCGCCGCGTCGTGCACACGCCAGGGAGCATCCGAGCAGGTCAAGCCGCTCGAAGTTCACCGTGTGCTGGGGGAGGTTGGTCCCTCGCCGGGCCAGGTTTCGTACCCCCGTGCACTCGACTTTGACGGGGAGTATCTCTGGGTTGTGGATAAATCCGCCCGGGTGCAACGCCTCGACCCCAAGACCGGCCGGTGCGTGGGCGGGTGGACCATGCCCGAATACCTTCTCGGGAAGCCGACTGGCGTGACGGTGGGGGTGGATGAACAGGGGCGGGGCGTCGTGTATGTCCCCGATACCCATTACCACCGGGTCGTCATTTACCAGATGCCCCCCGCCGCTCCGGAAGGCACGTCTGTGCGGGACGTCTTCCTTCCCGGCCAGCCACCGGTCGTGGCCCGGTTCGGGGAATACGGCAACGGCGATGGCCAGTTCATCTACCCGACCGACGTGGCGGTGCTGAAGGATCGGGCGACGGGCAAGGTCCGGCGGATCTACGTGAGCGAGTACGGCGGGAACGACCGTGTCTCGGCGTGGGAACCGGATTCCGCGGGTCAGTACGCGTTCAAGTTCGCTTTCGGGACCTTTGGATCTGGTGATGCGGCGGATCCTGTTCAGTTCAACCGTCCCCAGTCGATCGATGTGGTCGAACTCGAAGGCGCGACCGAGCTGGTCATCACCGATGCGTGCAACCATCGCATCGGACGCTTCACGCTGGAAGGAAAGCTCATCCGGTGGATCGGCAGTCCCGAGTCCGTCAGCGACGGATTGGGGCACTTCAAGTATCCTTACGGCATATTCCCGGTGGGGGATGGCACCGCGCTGGTGGCGGAGTTTGGAAACAACCGCGTCCAGCACATCGATCTTGCAACCGGGCGGGGGCTGGGCGTGTACGGCGGCGCGGGTCGGCTTCCGGGCCAGTTGATCAACCCGTGGGCGGTCACGGCGGCGGGGGACGAAGTCTTCGTGCTTGATTCGCAGAACAACCGGATCGTCGTGACCGAGATCCCCGGCGTGCGTGGAGTGAAGCACATCGCGGGGGTGATGCCATGATCGGCCCCGGGCCAGGCCGGGGGCTTCTTGAGCTTGCATCCATCATCGTGGGCCCGATCCAGTTTGACCGGCCGATCTGGCTGTGGCTGATCCCCCTGGCGGGAGGTCTGGCGCTTTGGATCGGTCGGAGGAGTCTGGCGGGGCTGGGCCGGATCACCCGCTGGGCGGCGCTTGGGGTCCGCCTGCTGGTCATCCTGCTCATCGCCTGCGCGATGGCCGAGCCGCAGTGGCGCGTCCAGGGCAAGGATGTTTCGGTGACGGTGATCGTGGACGCGAGCGAGTCGATCCCCGCGACGATTCAGCGCAACATCGACCGCTACATCGAGGATGCGACGGCGGCGGGCCGTGAGCGTCCGACCGACCGATTGGGCGTCGTCACCATCGCCAAGGATTCGTTCGTCCAATCCCTCCCTTCCGATAAGACCGATCGCGTCGAGCGCCAGCACATCGGCGCGGTTGATGGGACCAACATCGCCGCGGGTGTTCGGCTGGGAATGGCGGTTTTCCCGACCGACACCGCCAACCGCCTGCTGATCATCAGCGACGGGAATGAGACGTCAGGAAGCGTGATGCAGGCCGCGGAAGCGGCGCGGGCCGCGGGCGTTCCCATCGATGTCCTTCCCCTCACCTACGACTACGAGTCCGAGGTGCTGGTCGATCGCCTGATCGCGCCCGCGACGGCCCGCATGGGGGAGAACCTTGCGATCCGTGTTGTGCTCCAGGCCACCAGGGAAGCCCGCGGACGGCTTTCGCTGCTGATGAACGGTGAACAGGTCGACCTCGATCCCGACAGCGAACTCCTGAGTGCGTCTGTCGCGCTCAAGGCCGGGCCCAACGTATTGACCGTCCCCGTGCGCACGCGGCTGGCGGGTCCGCAGAAGTTCGAGGCGATCTTTGAACCAGAGATCGGCCCTGGCGGTCAGACCTTGGGCGATGTCGTGCTGCAGAACAACCGCGCTGAGGCAGTCTCGTTCGTCTCCGGCGAGGGCAAGGTCCTGGTCATCCGGGAGCTCGATGAGGATGCTTCCGCCCTGGTGGATGCGTTGACCGAGGCGCGCATCGCCACCGATGTCCGTACCGCCGAGCAGGTCCCCGGGTCGCTGACCGAGCTTGCCGCCTACGACGCGATCCTGATGGTCAACGAGCCCGTCGACCAGTTCAGCCTCAAGCAGCAGGAGGACCTCAAGCAGTTCATCCACGACGTGGGCGGCGGGCTGGTGATGGTCGGGGGGCCGCAGTCGTTCGGCGCCGGCGGGTGGATCGGTTCGCCGCTCGAAGATGCGCTTCCCATCCGGCTGGACCCTCCCCAGAAGCGCCAGATGCCGCGCGGAGCGCTGGCCCTGATCATCCATTCGGTCGAGATTCCCGAGGGCGTCTACCTGGGCAAAAAGATCAGCGAAGCCGCGGTGAACACGCTCTCGCGGCTCGATCTCTTCGGCATCACCGAGTACCGCATGGCCCCCGGCGTCGACTGGGTTCATCCGTTGAGCGAGGTGGGTGACGGCACCGCGGCCAAGCGGGCGATCCAGCGTCTTGAGTTCGGCGACATGCCCGACTTTGCACCCTCGATGCAGCTCACGCTCCAGGGGATGCTGGCGGCCAGCGCCGGGCAGAAGCACGTGATCGTGATCAGCGACGGCGATCCATCGCCGCCCTCGGCCGCGCTGCTCCAGCAGTTCCGCAACGCCAACATCTCGATCTCGACCGTGGCGTGCGCTACGCACTCGTTCAACGACCAGCAGACGATGAAGTACATGGCCGACTACACCGGCGGCAAGTACTACAACGTCGACCCCGGCGCGGCCGCCACCCAGATCCCCCAGATCTTCATCAAGGAAGCACAGACCGTGAAGCGGTCGTTGATCTGGGAGGGAAGCCCCTTCATTCCGGCCGTTTCCTCGGCGGGGAGCGAGGCGATGCGCGGCGTCGGCTCGGTCCCGCCCATCTCCGGGTACGTCGTCGCCGCCGACCGCGAGGGACTCTCGCAGGTGACCATGCGCGGCAAGGAGAACGATCCGATCCTGGCCCAGTGGCAGCACGGCCTGGGCCGCGTGATCACGTACACGAGCGACGCGGCGTCGCGGTGGAATCCCCAGTGGATGGCGTGGCAGTCCTTCCGCCAGTTCTGGGAGCAGCACATGCGCTGGGCGATGCGGCCCAGCGGCTCGGCCAACGTTCGCGTCTCCACCGAGACGCGGGGCGACGAGACCATCGTGACCGTCGACGCCAGCGACCCGCAGGGAGAGCGCCTGAATTTCGCCAAGTTCCAGGGACGCGTCGCCGCCCCCGACGGCACCGGCGAGGACATCACGCTCCGCCAGGTGGGCCCGGGCCGCTATGAGGGAAAAGTGCGGACCGCCGTCGCGGGTTCGCACGTGATGAACCTTCGCTACGCGGCCCCGGTCACAACCCCGGGCGGAGAGTCGGATGTGCTCGAAGGGTCCGTCCAGGCGGCGATCACCCGCCCCTTCGCGGATGAGTTCAGGATCCTGCAGGACAATTCCGCGCTCTTGAAGCAGGTGGCTCAACTCACGGGCGGCCGTGTCCTCACGGGCGACGCCAAGACCGATCGCCTCTGGTCGCGCGAGAACATCACCGTCCCGCCGACCACGACATCGCTCTGGGATGGCGTGGCGATGGCGGCGATCGGGCTCTTCATCATCGACGTCGGCGTCCGCCGCGTCCGGATCGACTTTGCCGCGATGTACCGCCGCGGCCGTTTGCTCCTGCGTCCGGGCGCTGCCGCCGCGGGCGAGCAGATCGCGGGGCTTCAGGCCGCGCGCGAGAACGCACGCCGCAAGATGACGCGGTCGACGGTGGAAACCAGGGTCGATGAAGCACGCGACAGCTACGACCGTGTCCGTGCAGCCTCCGCCGCGAAGTTTGAAGCCCCCAGGGACGCCCCGGTCCGGCCCATCGATGCAGGGGTCGAGGGCTCCAGGCCCGCCGAGCCATCGCCCTCCCAGCCGCAGCGTCCAAAGGCTCCGCCCGGAGAGGCAGCCCCGCCCGGCGAGGGCATGTCGCGCCTGCTCAAGGCCAAGAAGAAGGCCCGTGACGAGATGACCGACGAATGAACCCAGTCCGGACGCCCCCAAGGCCTCCGTGTGCACGTATGGAGTGTTGAACCATGGCAAGCAAGGATGAAGTCTCAGCACCGCTCAACACCGCCGAGGTCAAGGAGAAGTGCGAGCACTTCCGCCAGACGTTCCAGGTGCTCAAGAGCGAGATCGGCAAGGTCGTCGTCGGCCATCCCGACGTCGTCGAGGGCGTATTGATCGCCCTCTTCGCCGGCGGGAACATACTCCTCGAAGGCGTGCCCGGCCTTGGCAAGACGCTGCTCGTCCGCACGCTCGCGCAGACGCTGAGCCTTCCCTTCAGCCGCATCCAGTTCACCCCCGACCTGATGCCCGCCGATGTGGTCGGCACCAACATCGTGACCGAGGATGCTCAGACCGGACGCAGGCAGTTTGAGTTCCAGCGCGGCCCGATCTTCGCGCAGGTCGTGCTCGCGGACGAAATCAACCGCGCGACGCCCAAGACGCAGTCGGCGCTCCTCGAGGCGATGCAGGAGCGCAGCGTCACCAGCGGCGGAACGACCTACAAGCTCAACCTCCCGTTCCTCGTCCTT
>DATGXW010000190.1:0-21170 GCA_035298585.1 Phycisphaerales bacterium | reverse complement strand
CTCGCCCGCGAAACATCACTCACGCCCGAAATCTATCCGCAGCCCGCGTGGAGCGAGTCGGGCATCATCGCCCAGAGCATGTCCCGCAAGCTGACGCAAGGCTCTCAGGTCACCCTGGCAGGAGATCCCGCCCCCGGCTTTGCTTCCGGGATCCTCTTCAAGCGATTCAGCCAGCAGCCTTCCGTCAACGCCGCGGGCCGCACGTCGTTTCACGCCACGGTCGGCTCGAACGACACCGAAGTGAGCTGGATCTCCGTCATCTACAGCGACGCCGGCGGATCTCTCGCGCCGGTGGCCTTCACCGGTCAGAGCGCTCCCGGCACCGGCGGCGTCTTTGCCGAACTTGGCCGCGAACCGGCGATCGACGCCGCCAGCGCGACATTCTTCTGGGCACGCGTGGCAAACATGCCCGCAAGCACGCAGGGCATCTGGCGTGCACACGCGGCGACGCTGGCGCCGATGCTCCTGACCGGCCAGACGATCACCGCCGCGCCCGGTCCGATCGCGTCGATCGCGCGGCAGATCGGCCTCTCAGCCTCGGGCGCTTTCACCGCCGTGGTCTCCTTTGCAGGTTCGCAAGGCCCAGTTCCCGCGATCGTCGAAGTCACTCCCACGGGCGACGCCCGCATCATCGCCATGCGTGGAATGCAGGCCCCCGATGCACCCCCGGGCGTTCATTACCAGGTCCTCGGCCCGTCGTTCATCTCCGCCGAGGGACAGATCGCCTTTCATTCGATTCTCGCGGGTGAGGGTGTCGGAGCAGGTTCACAGGAAGCGATCTACGCCGTCAGCCCCTCGGGCATCCCGCGCCTTGTCGCCCGTACCGGCGTCTCGATGGAGGTTGACGGTCTCGGCTCGGTCACACCCATCCAGCTCTCCTTTGGCAGCGGAGGGTCCTTCGGCGGCTCGGTCCAGTTCTCGGGCAACGCGACGCTCGCGTTCCGGGCGATCTTCGCAAGCGCTGGCCCCGGTCAGAACGAAGCCCTGATCCTCGCCGAGATCCCCTGCACCGCCGACCAGGACGGCTCGGGCTTTGTCGACACCGACGACTTCACGTACTTTGTGGGCCTCTTTGAAGCCGGTGACCCGCGTGCCGACATCGACGGCTCGGGGTTCGTGGATACGGACGATTTCACGGCCTTCGTCATCGCGTTTGAAGCCGGTTGTTGATGGACCTTTCCACGTCCCGGCGTGAATCCTGGCTCAAAGGCCATTGACCCCGGCGGAATTTCGCCCGCACACCCCGCAGCGTCCCGTACTTCCCACCCGAATAGACTTTGTCCCGGGCAAACTGCCCACAGCGCGGCGTGTGCGTGGTGGGCCGGGTGGTGTCGATTCACGTCTGCGGAGGCTTTGCATGTCCGTTACGTCCAGCCGTTGCGTTGAAAACGCCTCGACCACGTCGCTACACCACGGCAAGACGCCCCCGGTGGTCGATCCCAACGCGGTGACGATCTCGGGCCTTGTGCTCAATCCCTCGTACGGGCCCGAATCCCAGAAGCCCTCGAACGCGGGCGAATATGCAGCGCCCGAATCCCTCAAGGCCCCCAATCTCGACCGCGACGTTCCCCCGCCCGGCAAGTTCCCGTACACGCGCGGCCTCTTCCCCGAGGGCTATCGGACCCGCCTCTGGACCATGCGTCAGTTCGCCGGCTTTGGCTCGGCCGACGACACCAACAAGCGGTTCAAGTATCTCCTCGACGCCGCCAAGGGCACCAAGGCCAACACCGGCCTCTCGACCGCCTTTGACCTTCCCACGCTCATGGGCCGCGACTCGGATGATGAGCTCTCCGTGGGGGAAGTCGGCCGCTGCGGCGTGGCGATCGACACCATCGAGGACATGCACCGCCTCTACGCCGACATCCCCGTCGGCCAGGTCACGGTCTCGCAGACGATCAACGGCCCCGCGGCGGTGATCTGGGCGATGTACCTGGCGCACGCACAGCAGCGGGGGATCGGCTGGGAGACGCTCGGCGGCACGCTCCAGAACGACATCCTCAAGGAATTCCACAGCCAGAACGAGTTCATCTACCCCCCCGAACCCTCCGTCAAGCTGGTGGTCGACACGATCGAGTTCCAGAGCCGGTTTGTTCCCAAGTGGAACAGCGTCTCGATCTCGGGTTACCACATCCGCGAGGCCGGCAGCACAGCGACGCAGGAGCTCGCCTTCACCCTCCGCGACGGCATGGAGTATGTCGAGGCGTGCATGGAGCGCGGGCTTGACATCGATTCCTTCGCCCCGCGGCTGAGCTTCTTCTTCAACAGCCACAACGAGTTCTTCGAGGAGCTCTGCAAGCTCCGTGCAGCGCGCCGGATCTGGGCCCGCGTGATGAAGAGCCGCTACGGCGCGAGCAGCGAGCGTTCCTGGTTCATGAAGACGCACGTCCAGACCGCGGGGTGCTCCCTCACCGAGCAGCAGCCGCTCAACAACATTGTCCGCGTGGCATACCAGGCGATGGCGGCGGTGCTGGGCGGGTGCCAGAGCCTGCACACCGACTCGATGGATGAGACCCTGGGCCTCCCGACCGAGCAGGCCGTGACGGTCGCGCTGCGGACGCAGCAGATCCTGGCGCACGAGACGGGCGTGACCCGCGTCACCGATCCGCTCGGCGGCTCGTGGTTCATCGAGCAGCTCACCGACACGATGGAGCGCGAGGCGCTCAACTTCATCGACGAGATCGACCGGATGGGCGAATATGGCGGACCCGCGGCGGCGAAGTCGAGCAGGAACGCGGAAGTCACCGACCTCAGCAAGCACCCCGCGTACGACCGCAAGACCACGTTCGGAAAGTCCGTCGTCAACGGCATCAACCGCGGCTACTTCCGCAGGCAGATCGCAGAAGCCAGCTACCGATTCAGCGAGGAGTGCGAAGCGGGGGACCGCATCATCGTCGGCGTCAACGCCTACACCGAGAGCGAGGGTGAGCGTCCGATCGAGATCCTCCAGATCTCGCACCAGGTCGAGGTCGATCAGTGCGAGCGTCTCGCCGCGTTCAAGAAGCGTCGCGATGCATCCGCGGTCGCACGTGCACTCGACAACATCCGCGATGTCTGCCAGGGCAAGACCCCGCGCCACTCGCTGGGCCTGCTCAAGAACGCCGCGATCGCAGGGAGCGACCCCAAGGCCTGGGGCCTCGACCCGACCAACGTCATGCCCGCACTTGTGGAAGGCTCACTCGCCAACTGCACGCTCGGCGAGATGGTCCAGGCCATGGCCGACATCTACGGCAGGTACACGGGCGGGCCGGAGTGGTGATCGGGGGTTGCAACGAACCCGACGCGCGAGCGAGGGCTGTGTTCGTTCCATCCACTTTCATGCGCTGCATCCATGACCTCGCTTCCACTGAACATCACCTTGATTCCTGGCGATTCGCTGCACGATGATTTGGTGCTTGAATTGAACGATTGGCGAGCCACCGGCGATACGTGGTGGCTTGCCTGCTTTGCAGGACCTGTTGAATTGCGGCAGAGTGATGCGCGGGGTGTGCTGATTTCCGCAATCGCTGCATGGCTCGATGACTTGGCCGCAATCACGCATGGTTCATTGTGGTTTCCCATACAAGCTGCCGACGAGTATTCGCGATGGCTCGGCGTAGAAGTTGTCGGCGATGAAACGCTGGCCCTTGTGATGGGACGGAGCAGTCTCGAAGGCCATGAACTGAACGAAGGGCTTGCATGTTCTTTCCATTCACCACGTGGATGGAGTCCCGAATCTTCGGTGGTGATCGCCGCAAAAAGGGATCTTGTTGCACGCTTCACCGAGATCCGAGGTGCTTTGCAAGCAGCGTGTGAGCAGGGATGATGTTCACCCCGAACCCGACGCGAGTTCGTTCGCGCCAACGAACCCTCACGCTCGACGCCCCCCGAGCGGATCATCGGCGACAAGGCGTACGACAGCGACCACCTGGCCGAGGTGCTCGACGATGAGTCGATCGAACTGATCGCGCCGCACAGGAAGAACCGCAGGCCGGAGAACAAGACCCAGGACGGCAGACCCCTGCGGCGGTACACGCGTCGGTTCACAGTGGAGCGGACGATCTCGTGGTTCCGGAACTTCCGAACGCCCGTGCATCCGCTACGAGAAGTTGACCAGGCTCCTCCAGGGGTTCCTCCACCTGGGATGCTCCATCATCCTGCTCAAACAGGTGCTGGGATAGGCTCTCAACGTATTTTTACCTGAATGCTATAATCTAGCGATCATGATTGGCGGCGCGCACATCCCCGAGTCCGAGATCATCGCCTTCGCCCAAAGATGGCATCTCGCGGAGCTGTCGCTTTTCGGCTCGGTTCTCACCCATCGGTTCTGTCCTGACAGCGACATCGATGTCTTGGTCGCGTTTCGACCTGACGAACGAGTCACTATCGAGGACTGGGCCCGCATGCATGCAGAACTCGAAGCTTTGTTTCATCGCAAGGTCGACCTTGTCGAGCGGCGGCTGATCGTCAATCCGTTCAGGCGCAATCACATCCTGACCCACAGGCGGGTGCTGTATGCCGCCTGAGGAGAAGGACGCGGCCCTGCTCTGGGACATGATCCAGGCGTCCCGAGACCTCGACGGTTTCATCAAAGACCGTACGTGGGAGCACTATCACTCCGACAAGATGCTCCGTGCCGCGGTCGAACGGATGATCATGATCATCGGCGAAGCTGCCTCGAAGCTGAGCAAGGATTTTCGTCTTCAGAATCCAGGCGTTCCGTGGGCTGCGATCATCGCGACTCGGCACATTGTCGTTCACGACTACGGCCGTGTGGATGATGAGAAGATATGGCGTGTCGCGACGATGCACGTGCCGACGCTGGTTGCCACAATTGATTCTCTCCTTCCTCCGCCTCCACCTGATCCGGCACCCGAGCCGGAGTAAAGGCACTCTCATGCACCCTGCCCGCTTCACCGTTCCCACCCGTCCCGGCAACGGCCTGATGATCCTGGTCGTTCTCATCGCCGTCGCCATCGGGCTGTACATGCTCTTTGGCTCCGCGGGCGGGCAGAAGAGCTACATGCAGGCGGTGAAGGAGACCAAGGACTCGGGCAAGGAGATGGCCCGCCAGATCTCCACCGACCAGATGAACACGCTGATCTCCATGTACCGCGAGAGCAACAAGAAGCTCCCCAAGGAGCCCGCGGAACTCGAATCACCGGGAGCGTTCAACGATCCCTGGGGCAAGGAAATGACCTTCACCTTTGGAGAGAAAGCCGGCCGCACCACCGTCACGTACCTCTCCGCCGGTCCCGATGGCCAGTTCAAGACCGAGGATGATGTGAAGTACGACAGCACGCTCCCGTACTGAGCCGTTCGCCGTTCGCCGTTCGCAATTCGCCACCTTGCGCCTTGCTGCCTTGCTGCCTTGATGCCTCGATGCCTTGATGCCTTGATGCCTCCACGCCCCGATGCCTCGCCCCTCTCCCGCCTTCTCCCTCACATCCCGATGCACGGCACCCACGCTCCCACCGGTCGCGTGAACTCTCCCGTCGTCATGTAGCTCATCAGCTTCACCGTCCTGCACCCACGGTTCAAAAGCTCGCGGTGCAAGTGGTTCTCAGAGAGCGGGACCAGCACGCGGTGGAACATCTCAGGCGAGTGCATCCCCGCGTGGATCACAAGGTCCGCAAGCTGCCCCGGCTCGGCCGCAAAGCCATGCCCCAGAAGGCCCGGCAGGAAGTACCCGCGCACCTCGCTCCCATCCTCCAGCACAAACGCCGGAAACTGCATCCTCAGGCACGCCGCCACCTCGTTTCGGCGCGACGCGTGGTACTGCCGCTTCGAGATCGCCGCGACCGCGTCCAGATCACCCTCGGTCATGGGCCGGATCGCCCCGGTGCTCGCTCGCCGCTGAAGGTCTCCCGTCGAGGGGTCCATGAGTGCACACGAGTCCTGCCAGTCAAATCCAAGCTTCGCGTAGAGCGAGAGCGAGGTCGTGTTGATGCACTCCTGCAGCAGCCGGACCTGCTCGATCCTCCGCCGCCGCGCCTCCTCCATCACGGCCAGCATGAGCAGCCTCCCGACACCCTTTGATTGGCACTCGGGATCCACCGTGATCGGCCCCACGCCGGCCACCGCATCGGAGAAGAGCAGGAAGTTTGAACCCAGGATCCGGCCGCTCGCCGAATCCACCGCCGTGAACCCCGCCGCGTCCGGCCTCGACAGCATCATCCCCACCATCATGTGTGCAACATCCACGCTCACAAAGTCGCGAGCCACGCCGTGGCGGTCCTGCAAGCGTCCAAAGGCTTCAAAGCAGATTCGGGCCAGGTCGGGGCCGTGTTCTTCGCATGCGGGAACGATCATCGTGCTCATGCGTCGATGGTATGAAGCCTTGCACGAGCACGGCGTGTGCACACGATCCAGAGCCCCATCCGCGCCATGCAGTCCATCCCTGTTCTGCACCACATGCGTGCAGAGCCGCACCCAAGAGGTACGGCCGGGGGCACGGCCCATGTGCACCGAGAGCTTCACAAACACGCCGCACCCGCGATTTCGTGATGCCCCCCTGACACGAAAAAGCCCGCGCTCTCGGGAGCGCGGGCCTTGAAGCGACGACACGTTGCCACCCGTCACTGCGGGATCAGGTCCGGCGTCTTGGTCGCCAGGTACACCTCGACGTTGATGTCCTCCAGCACCGTCTGGTCCTCCGGACAACCGTCCACGCACCCGCTGTCGCCAGAGAGCACCGAACTGAAGGTGTAGAACGCAGAAAGTGTGTACGGCCCGGGCGGCATCACCAGGTGGAACGCGATCCCCGGATCAATCTGACCCTCCGACAGCGTGATCGTGTGCGTCAGCATCGGACCCAGCGGGCCCGTCAACGTCACCACCAGCGACAGATCCGCCTCGTAGCACGCCACCGCCGGCCACAGGATCGGATTGGGCTGGATGATCAGATCGCCCACCGTCCCATCCTCCACCGTGAACGGCACGATCAGACGCGCGGCCGGCCCGTTGCGACCCGACACATCCAAAAACGTGCTCGCCATCCCTGCCGTGGGATCGATGCACGGATCCGCCGTCGTCGTATTCGTCGCGACCGCGTGGTCGATCTTGTGCGACAAATACAGCTCAATCTCATCGGGATCAAAGGTGATCCCCGCCGACACCGGGCCCGTGATGACCGCCGATGCCGTCGAGCCGCTGCACGCCGTGGAGTACGATGCCGAATCGCGGTCGTAGAGAATGCACACCCACGGCAGCCCGATGTACTGCGTCGGAATCTGCACGAACGTGGAGCACACGTCGTACGCCCCCATGTACGGCGTGCCAGGGAAGGGCAGCAGGATCGGGCACTCTCCCGCATCCGCCACCGCGTCCGCCCTCATCGCCACGTCCATGATGATCCGCCGCGGTTGTGCATACGCCACCTCAACGCAGGCGCCAAGACACACAAGCGCGATAGACAACGTCCTCGTCAGCATGCTTTAGACCTCCGCCTTGAGAATGTCCATGGAATCCCCGCGACGCGCGACAACGGCGTCGATCCAAAGAACTTGAACACACCGGGGATTACCCTCAGCCTCTCTTGTCGGGTGTGCACACGCAATTGCTCCTCTCTTTTCCAAAAAACGAGTGTGCACACGAGCAAATCCATCCGGGCCGAAGATCCGCCCTGCACCCCGCGCAATCCGCGTCCAGTGAGGGTCCGTGCAGACGGTGCAGTCCAATCAGAACATTGACAAACCATCCGGCGATGCCACTCGAAAGAACGATGTCCAAGGCCGACCATCACGCGGCCCCGGTCGTCTCAATTCGGTCCCGACGTTCATCAACACCCGGCCGCGGGTGCGATGACCGCACCTTGCCCTCGGTCAGGGCTGCACTCGACGGTGGGGGAAGCCTCCTCCAAGGACCCCGCGCAGAATCCACCGCCATGTGGAGCACCCCTGCAACACATCCAAGTTCCGTGCGGATAGAGGCTTGCGATACACCCGCGGGCGCGGGTGGGTTGTCCATCAAGGAGATTTGAACCGCCTTTTCGCGTGATCGCCGGCAAATGGACGAACAAATCAGCCCCCGGATGAGTCAGGATTTCACATCCTGACACCCCACGGAAGGTGAAAACGGCCCCCGTGTCTCGTCAGAGCAGAACTTGCGCGAGGTCGTGCACCGGCCCGCCTGTAGTCAGGAGCAGAGAAGATGAAGCGTCTGATCGATCGAGTGGTGGAGCGTTGCGGGATTGCGTTCGGAAGGCGTGAGGGTCATTCCGCGGCCCGGTCGCGGCCCCGCATGTTCGAAGCCCTGGAAGGTCGGACGATGATGGCCGTTTTTACGGTCAGCAACCTCAATGACACGGGCGCGGGGTCGCTCCGCCAGGCGATCAGCGACGCCAACGGCGCGGCCGGAGCGGACGTGATCGACTTTGCCGACGGCGTCTCGGGCACCATCACCCTGGGCGGCACGGAACTGCTCGTGAGCGAGGCCGTGACGATCAACGGCCCCGGCGCGGGCCTGCTGACGATCACCGCCAACGATGCCTCACGCGTCATGCGCTTCTCCTCTGGCACATCGACCCTCCGGGGCGTCTCACTCACCGGCGGCCGTGCCTTCAGCGGCGGCGGGCTGAGCAACGCCGGCACGCTCACGCTCAACGATGTGGTCATCACCGGCAACGTGGCGACCACCGGCGGCGGCGGCGGCATCGAGAACACCGGAACACTCCGCCTCAACAACACCGTGGTCTCCAACAACGACGGCGAGATCGGCGACGGTGGCGGCATCCGCAACGCCTCGTCGCTGACCATCAGGGGCTCCACGATCTCGGGCAACAGCGCGGCCAACGGCGGCGCCATCGCCAACTTCGGTCCCGCGCTTGCCATCGAGAACTCGACGATCGCGCTCAACACCGCGACCCTCGGCGGCGCGGCCTTCATCAACTTCAACATCATGGATGTCCTGAACTCGACGATCGCCGGGAACACCGGCGCGTCGACCATCACGACCTCCGGCACGCTCACCCTCATCAGCTCGATCATCGGCGGAACCAACTCCGTCGCGATGGTCGGCACCTTTGCAAACGGCTCGACCAACAACCTCATCCAGGACGCGGGCAACGCCGGCGGCCTCACCGACGGTTCGAGCGGCAACATCATCGGCGCTGATCCGCTCCTCTCGCCCCTGGCGGCCAACGGCGGCCTGACGCAGACCATGGCCCTCCAGGCCGGCAGCCCCGCGATCAACGCGGGCGCCAACCCCGCCGTCCTGCTCACGGACCAGCGCGGCTCGGGCTTTGTCCGTACACGCGGCGCCGGCGTCGATATCGGCGCCTACGAGTTCTCCGGCGCACCCGTGGTCACCGCCCTGGGCACCTCCGCCACCTACTACACCCGGGGACAGACGATCACCCTCACCGCCACCGGCGTCAGCGACCCCGACGGCCCGATCGCCTCCGTCAGCTTCTACCTCGACGCCAACAACAACGGCATCGCCGATTCGGGCGAACTGATCGGTTCCGACACCCAGTCCGACGGCGGTTACACCTTCAACTACAACGTCGCCGACGATTTCACCCTCGGGCCCGCCGCATTCCTGGCGGTCGCGACCGACACCGACGGCCTGGTGAGCGCTGTCCGCGGCGCTTCGGCGACCATCCTCTCGGCCTCGCAGTTTGCCTCCCTCCCGACCCAGCTCCTGGGCGCGTCGGCCGGCTCATCCGGCAATATCAACGTCACGACGCAGAACCCCGCCGGCCAGCCGATCGTTCTCCAGCAGGCCGGCGGCCAGACGACCTGGACCGGCTCAGACCTCCAGCAGAAGACCGGCAGCCCCGACATCACCGGCGAGGTCATCACCTGGGTCGATCCCAAGGATGGCCTGACCTACGCCGCCGCGATGACCACCGCGGGTCTGGGCCTCTTCACCAACACCACCGGTTCCACCTGGACCTTCCGCAACCTCTCGACCGAGGTCGCAAACGCCGTCAGCTTCACCGGCAATCTCACCGTCTTCATCGCCACCGACGGCATCGTCAACATCGCCGGCGTGATCGGCACCGGCGACCTCCAGCGCTTCTACCAGACCGGCGCGGGCGCCGCGGGCGGCTACGCCTGGACCGTCGCCAACCTCGGCGACGACCTGCGTGCACAGAGCCTCACCGTCCCGCAGTTTGCAGGCCGGATCACCAGCTTCGTGACGCCCTGGAACGCACTCAACATCGTCGGACTGGATGACCAGGGCCAGATCCAGGCCGTCTGGTGGCACCAGTCGCTCCTGACCGACGGCAAGTTCACCACCAACAACCTCAGCCAGCAGACCGGCGCTCCCGCACTCACCGGCGGCCTGACCGTCTGGCTCACGAGCTGGAACGCGATCAACATCGCCGGCACCGACACCAACGGCCAGCTCTCGGCCACCTGGTGGGTCCCCGGCTACAACAACGAGCAGTGGAACAACAGCAACCTCACCGACATCGTCGGCGGCCCGGAACTCCAGGCCAACAGCATGTCGAGCTGGGTCACTCCCTGGGGCGCGATGAACATCGCCGGCCGCGAAGCCGACGGCACCATGAGCGTCTACTGGTGGGTCCCCGGCTACAACAACGACCAGTGGCAGGTCGCCTCGTTCCGCGACATCGTCCCCGACGCGACCCTGACCGTCGGCCCAGTCACCGGCATCACCGCCCTGGGCGGCGACAACAGCATGAGCATCCTCAGCACATCCGCCGGTGGTGAAGTCATCCGCCTCTGGTGGAGCCCGACCACCAACCAGTGGGCCGAGCAGAACCTGACGCAGCTGGCGGTTCCGGCATAAATCGCGGGGAGCGGTTCGCCGCGCGCTGTTCGCATGAAACGCAGCAAAGCCCCTCGGAACTCCGAGGGGCTTTTTCATGGAGAAGACCTCGCCAGAATCCATCCTGCGAACTGCGAACTGCGAACTGCGAACTGCGAACTGCGAACCGCGAACCGCCTCTGTCACGCCGCTTCCTTCCCCGGGATCGGCTCGGTCCCCGCCACGCCGTCGCGCGTCACCAGGAACAGCTCGGGCGAGATCGGGTACGGAAGGCGCCGGAAGTCCTGGTTCACACGGTCCTTGAGACGCTCAAGAAACGTCTCAGGCCCCGTGCTCATCGCCACGAACATGTCCCGCGCTGGGGTCGCGACGTAAAAATCGCCCCCCAGCCGCGTCGCGAGCCGGCTGTGCAGATCCGAAAGCAGCAGGCGGGCAGCGTCATAGCCGTCGTGCTCGCACACGATCGCCGCGCGACCGCCTTCCTTGCTCTCGACAAACTGGATCTCAAGCTCGGGCGAATACTGGTCCAGGTTCTCGCGTGCGATCAGGTCAAGCTCCTCGGGCGTGAGCTTCCACTGCATGCACTGCTCGGTCGTGATGCTCACCGTCATCTGCGGAAGATCGGTCACGAACACGATCACCGTGTCGTTCACGAACGGCACGTGTGCAACCATCTCCCGCGACAGGTGCTCAAAGATCCGCTCGGGCTGGATCCGCGGCATGATCCGCGAACGCGCAAAGTCGAGCGATGAACACAGCCCCTGGAACGCGTCGCCCGTGAACAGCTGGTCGAGGTAATGGGAGACGATCTCCTCCCCCCTCGAAGGCTCGTGCGTCACCATCCTGAACAGGTTGTCCAGGTCCAGCCGCCGCCCATTCACCAGGAGCTCGCGCGGCCCCACCAGGTGCACCGTGTACGCGGGCTGGAGCCGGCGGAGCATCTTGGCGACCACGTCTGCGAATGCTTCAGGATCTCGGGGCATGCCGGCCATGGCGTCGGGTCCCTTCTTCGGATGGACAGGCTGGACGTCCGGAGAATCGACGCAGCCCGCGTCGGCCTCTCCGGGAGCGGCACAGACAGACAGCCGCCCGCTGAGCTATCGACAGGCGTCAACCCGCGGCTGAGCCCGTCAACCACTCAGGGTGTTCGCTTGCCCCGTACAACCGGAACGCTCGCGTCAGACGCCACCCGGGCCGCCTGACTCTCGGACCTTTCGTTCCCCGGTCACGCACGTGCCGGGTCCGTCGCGCACCGGCCTCCTTGCCAGTGAGACATGGACGGCCTCGATGAAGCCCGCATGAGCCCCGGGTTCGACCCATTCTGGCGACGCCCTCCCCGCCGCCCCGCCGCCCACGCTGACCCCATGGCCACGGCGGCCCGTCTCGCCCGGGTCCAGATCCTCTCCAACCAGCCTTGTGCGACCTCCTGAATAGAAGTGTCCGGTGCTAGGCTAAGGGCTGGGATCGGGTATAATCGCTTCCACCCTTTCGTCCGGTGTTTATTCGACCGGGTTTCATGGACCGAGGATCTTCGGTCTCTGGAAGGTGGGTTGGCAGCAGGTTCGGCGGCCCTTCCGGCCGCCCCATGCAGTGAGACGGAGGTACACCGTGACCGAGCAGGAAATCGAGGCGAAGGTCATCGAGATCGTGGCCCAGCAGATGAACGCCGACAAGGCCAAGATCACTCGGAGCACGAGCTTCCAGGAAGATCTCAACGCCGACAGCCTCGACACCGTCGAGCTGGTCATGGAGTTCGAGGACGAATTCGACACCTCGATCCCCGATGAAGCGGCCGAGAAGATCAAGACCGTCGGCGAAGCCATCGAATACATCAAGCAGGCCACCGGCGCGGAGTAAAATCCTCCTCAACCGGGGATTCCTCGTGCGTCGGCCGCCGCAACTCATCCTGTGACCGTGGGTCCATGCCTGCGGTCCAGTTGCACTACGGACCATCCGGTGTGCACAGCCCCCGCCGAGGACCGGCCGGTGCCCCAGAGGCTTGCCGGGTGCGTTTTCCCCAGTGACACGCTTTTCGGGCGACCGGGTTCTCCAAGACTGCAATGATTCTGGGTCTGGACCTGCCGCCGGCCTCCGCTCCTCGCCTCGAAGGGCAGGAGCACACCGTGTGTTCACAGGTCCTGTAGGGTTCAACCCGTAAGGAATCGGATCCGCATGAGCTCGTCAGCCGGCACGTCAGGTGCACCCCGCATCGTGATCACGGGCATGGGTGCGATCACCAATCTGGGCCTCAACGCCGCCTCGACCTGGTCGTCGATGCGCGAAGGCCGATCGGGGATCACCGAGCTGGCCGGTGAGGAATTCGCACGCCACGCCGGGCACTGGACCGTCAAGATCGGCGGCCAGATCCGCGGATGGGATCCCGTCGCCACCGGCGTGTGCGACACCCGCGAGGCCCGCCGCACCGACCGCTTCAGCCTCCTGGGCGTCGGCGCGGCCGACGAAGCCCTTCGCCACTCGGGCCTAGACCTCTCCAAGGAAGACTCCGAGCGCTGCGGCGTCATCATCGGTTCGGGCATCGGCGGCATCCAGACCATCGAGGAAGGGATGTGGGTCCTGATCGAGCGCGGTCCCGAGCGCATCAGCCCCTTCACCGTCCCCCGCCTCATGGCCAACGCCGCCGCTGGCAACATCTCGATCAAGTACGGCCTGCGCGGACCCGCCAGCACCCACGCCACCGCCTGTGCAAGCTCCGGCCACGCCATCGGCGACGCGATGCACGTCCTGCGCCGCGGTGAAGCCGACGTCATGATCGTCGGCGGCGCGGAGGCCGCCTGCAGCGCCCTGTGCATCGGCTCCTTCATGACCATGCGGGCCCTCTCGACCCGCAACGAAGACCCCACCAAGGCCAGCCGGCCTTTCGACCGCGCCCGCGACGGATTCGTCCTCGCCGAGGGCGCCGCGATGTTCGTCCTCGAGACCGAGGAGCACGCACGCAAGCGCGGCGCTGTGATCTACGCCGAGCTCGTCGGCACCGCCAACAGCTCCGACGCCTCCCACATCACCGCCCCGGACTCTGAAGGCTCGGGCGCGGCCCGCTCCATGCGCTGGGCCCTCCGCGATGCCGGGCTCAACGCCGAGCAGATCGAGTACGTGAACGCACACGGCACGTCGACCCCCCTGGGCGACAAGGCCGAGGTCGCGGCGGTGAGCCGGGTCTTCGGCGAGCACGCACGCGGTCCGAGCAAGAAGCTCATGATGAGCTCGACCAAGTCGATGCACGGCCACTGCCTCGGGGCCTCGGGCGCGGTGGAACTCATCGCGTGCATCCACGCCGTCCGCGACGGCATCATCCCGCCGACCATCAACCTCGAAAGCCCCGACGACGAGTTCGCGGGCCTCGACCTGGTCCCCGGCACGGCGCGCGAGCGCCGCGTGAAGTACGCGATGAACAACACCTTCGGATTCGGCGGTCACAACGTGACGCTGGTGGTGGGGCGGTACGACGGGTAAAACGCTCGACGCGTGATTGCCGTGCGCCGTTTTTCGCCGGTCGCCCGGCATCGACCACGCACCAGTCGACGACCGATGGACGCACCGGTCAGCCCGCGAATCGCGAGCCAGAACGGGTGCTGATGAGGGTCCACGCTCGCGGATTACCCGTGCAGTACTTGTGCCGCCGAACATCCCTGGTCACGCTGTTTCAGTGATCGTGGTCCTGGCATTTGCACGCGCCCTTCTTGGGTTGAACGGCAGCCGCACGTGTCAAAGTCGCTGTTGAGCGAAGCCGCGGCGATGCGGCTTGTGCGCGGGCCGGTGTGATGCGGCAGTGCGTCTGCTGACCCCAGTAGGCGACCAGGTTGAAGATCGCGATCGCGGCGGCGTAGATGATGGCGGCCGCGGGGAAGCTGGTGATGACGCACCAGCCAAAGACGATCTCCAGCAGGCCCACGATGTCAAAGACGATCGCAAGAAGCAGGAGCTGGTTGAAGATCGCGCACAGCGTGGGTCGGCAAAGACCGATCCAAAGAGCCATCGCCACGCCCGCCGCCATCAACACGAACAGACCGACCAGCCCGATGTGCACGCACGCGGGACACGCCCAGAAGTAGATGAACACGATCGACACGAGAAACAGCCCCTGCCAGGCCATCGCCAGGTAGTCACACAGCCGCGGTCTGCACAGCAACGACCACGCGATGATCGCCACGACAAAGAGCCCGCCCGAGACCGCCGCGCTGATGCCCGACACCAGGGCCACGATCTGCGGCGGAGCCCCGTGCACGAATGCCGGGCATAGCAGTATGCCCAGCGACAGCCCGAAGAGTCCAAAGAAGAGAATCGCCACGAATCGCAGGATGGAGCACCAGTCGATCGCTCCATCATCGGTTGTCTCATCGTCGTCGCTCGCCCCGCAGCGGCGAAGCTCGACGGTTCGGCTCTGGCCCTCGCACCCACGGGGTGAAATGACCCGGACCGACGCGGTCACACTCCCCGGCACGGTGTACCCGTGCGGCGGAAGCTGGGCCTCCGCGCCCGGAGGAATATCGATTGGATCTGAGGTCGTGCCGTCACCCAGGTCCACCTCCACGCGCGTGGTCGATGTCGCGTTCTGAACCCCCACACGCCAGGTCACGTCGCGGCGACCTTGCGATGTGCACTCTGAGTCGTGCGAAAGCGAGATCGCCGGGCACCGCTCGCACGATCGGACGGTGATCGCCGCCGGGAGCGGCGGACACTGCGGATGTGCGGTGTCAACCACCGCGACGGCGACCGTGACGTTCGGCGATGTCGTGGAAACCGAAACGGGATAATTGCTCCCGGTCGCCCCCGGATCCGACGTGTTGTCACGCGTCCAGTGATACGCCAGCGCGCCCCCCGTGGGCTGCACGACCCGCACCTGGTATCGCCCCTCGGGGACGCACTCCGCGGGATCTTGAACAACACCCTGGGCATCAACCAGTTCCAGCCGCGCCGCAGATGGACACTCGGCCGCGGGACACGGCGGAAGCTGTCCCAGATTCAAGGTGCCGGCGCGGCACTCATCCGGATACACCACCCGCAACGCAACCTGGTGCGAAACGCCCACCAGGAAATCGTGCGTCGTCTCGATGACCTGTCCATCGATCACGGAAATCGCCGTCGCCGACGAACCATCGCCGTAGTCCCATTCGACGATGGTGGGAACAACTGAAGTCAAGATCGCGGCCCGCAGCGTGACCGACCTGCGGCCGTTCACGCACTCATCGCCGATGGAAACCAGCGTGATCGTGATGCGCGGACATGCACTGCGGCATTCCAAGGGTTTGTCATTGGAGCGGGCCAGGCAATTGCGGTCGTTCCTGCATACGGCGATTGCCTCGATGCTCTGCCCGCATCGCACCGCGCCCGTGAATTCGGTCCTGGGTATCTCGACGCCCCAGACCCCGCCGGAAACAGACGCCTGCCGCGGAGAATTCGGTATGCCCGCGGAATTGACCTGCACGATCACCGCGTCGCAGTCCTGCGCGGTTCCCTCGACGCGAATGGATGTAATGTTCCCGCTGGTGTCGGTAACGCCCGACACCGCGACAATGGAAATGCCACAGCTCATGTGCAGACCCCCCGTGCGCCGTCATGTGCCTCGCAAATGCAATGCACATCCCGGCACGACGATGTTACTGCATGGTCGTGCCGGACACAAGCACGGTTGACGAGTGAGTTCACAAATCAGGCGCAACTACTTGCGCATCGGCAGGTTCCACCGCCGTGCATCGAGCGTGGTGTCGACCGTCACCGAGCCCTCGAACGTCGCCTTGGCGTTGGCAAGCCGCCGCCAGATCAACGTCCCCAGCCCGAAGATCAGCACCATCGAGCCGCCCCACACGCCCGCGGCGATGTAGCGGTAGTCGGTGTCGAGGCGTTCGATCCCCGCCGTCGCCGCGGTCTTGATCTCGGTCACCGCGCCGTCGACGCGCCGCTCGCGCGCCGCGTTGGCCTGGCTCGCAAGCGCTGTCACAAGCGTGTCGAGGATCCGCTGTGTCCGTTCCGCGCCCTCGCCGCGCCACTCGAGCTTCAGCTCGCCCGTGTTGCCGCCCGTCGCCGAGAGCGACTTCTTCGCCGCCTCGGAAAGATCCGCCGCCTTGCCCAGCTCGATGATCCCCCGCCGCGCCATGCGCTCGGCCGCGACTTCCATGAAGGCAGGGTCGTTCACCAGGTTCTCGTGGAACGTCTGCCACTCGGCGTACTCGCCCGGGCCCAGGTTGCGCCCCTTGGCGTCCGCCGCGATCATCGCGTGCGCTGCATACTGACCGGGGATCATCGCCTGCGTCCCGAACCAGCTTATGACGCCCAGCAGCGCCGCCGCCGCCGTGCCGTAGAACGCGAGCGCCGCCGTCTTGCCGCTGGCGCGGTGTCGCTCGCTCTTGCGCTGCGCCGCCGTGATCAGCTCACGCGCCTCGGCGAGCTCCTGCCGCATCGCCAGGATCCGTTCGCACGCCTCAAAGCGCGTCGCCAGCGCATCCTCGGCCTTCTTGATCTTCTGCGAGCGCTCGAGCGCCAGCCTGCGCACCAGCGCCAGCCGGTCGCGCCGACGCTTCACCTGCACCGGGTGTGCACCCTGCCCCGCCGAAGCCCCCGCCGACTTTGCCTGTGAGAGCAGCTTGCGCGTCCGGTCGAGCTCCGCCTCCAGCGATGCAACCCGCTCGGTCAGCTCCTTCCGCTCATCGCGGAGCTGCACCAGCGCCTCGCACGCCTTGCGCAGCCGCTCTGCCAGCGCCTCGGTCTGTGCATCAACCTCCGGGTCGCTCTTTCGCCCGCCCGCCGATTCCGCCGAAGCCTGTTTCGCCTCGAAGTCGGCGATGACCGCCTCGCGCTGCGCCAGGTTCTGCTCCGCGGCCCCGAGTGCAAGCCGCGTCCTGAGGTGCTCGGCCACCTCGTGCTTCCACAGCGATTCGTACTCTTCAAAGACCTCCCGGCAGCAGGCGACCGCCGACGAGAGTTCATCCTGGCTCTTTTTCGCCAGGGCCCGGGCCTCGGCGAGATCTCGCCCGGCGGCGTCGACCGCCGCGAGAGCCTTTGAAAGCTCCTCCTCGGTCTTGCCGGAGCGTTCGCTCTCGGCCCCGCGCCCGGCACGCTCGGTCTCGAGCTTCTTCTCAAGCTCCGCCGCCCGCTCTCGGAGCTGCCGCAGCACGCCCTCGTGCTCCTTGCGGGCCGAATCGAGCACATCCGCCTGGGCGAGCAGGCGCGCCTGGGCCTCGGCGAGCTGATCCGTCAAGCCCTTGATCTCGCCGCGAAGCCCCTCGGCCTGGCTCGAAGATTCGACCGCATCCCGCGAACGCTGCTCCAGTTCGAGCTGCAGCGACTGCACCGCCGCTCGGTCGCGCTCGAGCTCCAGCCGGCGTGCATCAAGTTCTTTCTGCTGCGATTCGATCGCCTGACGCTCCGACGCGAGCTTCGCCCCCGTCGCCTCAAGCTCCACCTGCAGCGAGTGCAGCCGTTCACGCTCGCCGGCGATCGCCGCCGTCGCCTTGGTGATCTTGGAAAGTTCTTCCTGCTGCCGCACACCCTGCTCGGCCAGCTCCTGCTGACGCTGCGCAAACGCCGCGGCCTGGGATTGATCCCGCGCCCGAAGCTGTGCATCCCGCGCCTCGATCTCCGCCGCGAGCTGCTCCGCACGCCTGGTCGCCGCCTCGGCCTCGCGTCCCTTGGCCGCCAGGGCCTCGTCGAGCGCGCCAAGCTCACGCGCACGCTCCCCGAGCGCGGCGGAATCTTCCGCCAGCTTGCTCTCGCGGCTTTCAAGCTCGCGCCACTTCTCCCCAAGCGACGACGACGCGTGTGCAAGCTCGCGCTGCCGAAGCTGGAACTCGTCCTTGCGTTCCTTGAGATCCGCCTCCGCCGCCGCCATCTGGTCAGACCGCCGCTTCAGGTCGTCGGCAAGCTGCTGCCGCTGCACGTACAGCGCCTTGAGGCTGTCGAGCCCGGCCTCAAACTCCTCGAGCACCGAGAGGACATCGTCACTCGTCGGCGCGCCCGAGCCCTTGGGCGGAGTCTTATCCTGCCCAACGGTCTTCTGTGCAGCGCCCTGGTGTGGTGACGGATCGGTCATGGCTTTGCGGGGTCTCTGGAGCGCGGCGTACCGCCCGCCGGGAACACACCGGCTCGGCTTCCAACGCCTCCCACATCCTTCTGATCGGCACATGCACACGGCGGCTGAACGCGATATGCGGACGATGCCGCGCTTCCTGAGGCCGCGGGGGCCGATAACGCCCGACATTCCCCGCTCCTCCCCGGTGTTCACCTCCCCCGGCCGGAGTATGGTTGGTGCTCGACCTTTCCAGCTCGAATCCCGCGGAGCCGACGGATGCACCCACCCCTGACCCGCTGCCTGCTCGAGAACGATGACCTGCGACTTGAGGTCGATCAGCGCACCGGCGCGTCCATCACCGACTTTTCCATCATGGGCCCGCGCAGCGCCTGGTGGCCCCTCATGCGGCGCGCCCCCGCGATCATCCCGGGTGGTGAACAGTCGGCGTGCTACCTCCTCAGCCCCTGGAGCAACCGCATCGACGGCGGCGTCTTTGCCTTTGCGGGTGAGACCCGCCGCGTCCGCGTCAACTGGCCCGACGGCACCGCCATCCACGGCGACGTCCGCGACCGCGCCTGGACAATCCTCGACCGCTCACCCGTCTCCGCCCGCCTCCGCATCGACAGCCGCGAACAGGATGGTTCCAACTGGCCCTGGTCCTACCTCACCGAGGTCCGCTACGAGCTTGCCGGCTCAACCTTCGAGACCGAGCTTGTCATCACCAACGTCGACGACTCGCCCATGCCCGTCGGCGGGGGGTACCACCCCTTCTTCAACCGCACACTCTGGAACATGGCCGACGACCCCGTCGTCAAGGCCCGCGTGACGGGCCGCTACCCCACGCAGCGCGTCATGGTCACCGGCCCGGCCGTCATGGACGATCTCTCGCGCCGGCTCAACCAGGGGTGTGCACTTCGCGAAGACCTCGACGACATCTTTGAAACCCCCGGCGGAGAGATTTCGATCCAGTGGCCCGCCAGCGGCGTTCGGGCCACCTTTGAATCGACCTCGCAGTTCAGCAAGATGGTGATATTCTCGCCGATGCACACGGACGGTTCGCCGTACCCCTTCTTCTGCGTCGAACCGGTCTCGATGGTGAACGACGGATTCAATCTCGCGCTGACCGGCAAGGTGCCCGCGCACGGCGTCCGCATCCTCGAACCTGGTCAGGAACTGCGGCTGGGGTGGAAGCTGAGGATCGAGAAGACCTGAACGCCCCGCCCCGTCCTGCCCGCCGCTCACGCTCGCCCGGCCGCGTTTCAGGTCTTGACCATCGAGGCCGAGAAGATCGCCACGGGCGTCAGGATCAGCACCGGGAGCAGCACGCCAAGCTGCGGGGGAATCCCAGGAATCTCCGCCGTGGCGCCCAGCACGCCTCCCATGAGCGTCACCACCGCGACCGGCGCACACTTGAGAGCCTGGAGGAGCATGTTGGTCGGCTCTCGCCGCATGAAGAACTGCATGCTGACCAGGAGCGCCATCAGGTTCGAGATCATGATCGCAAAGCGGCCCCAGCGGAACCGCTCGAGACGGTCCCGCGCTGCCATGTCGCTCCCGGAGGTCTGATCCAGGAGCTGGGTGATCTGCTGGAAGCTCAGGCTCTGGCTGAACCCGCTGAATCGCCGCATCTTGATCGTGAGCGGGTCAAGGTCCGTCTCGATGCGGTCGATCGGCTGCGTCCCCGCCGACATCACCGACGCCGCGATGCCGCCCGAGAGGTTCCATCCTCCCCCCGTCCACGTCGCCTTCCGCGCGGTGATCCTTCGAGAAGCCAATCCGTCCTTGTCACGCTCGATCACCAGGAGGTCCGTGATCGTCCCAAGGTCCGGGTCAAACGACTTGGCGTAGAACATCCGCCCCGACGAATCGCTCATCAGCGGCAGGTCCGCCGTGCCCAGGATCCGCTTGCCCGCGTCGCCGTGGTCACGCGTCAAAAGCTCGGCGACCTGAGGAACCACGGTCTCCTGGTTGACCGCCTGGATGCACGTGAGGAAGACCGCGCAGATCATCACCGGCCGCGCCGCCCTGTGCAGGCTTATCCCGCTCGCCAGCATCGCGACAAACTCGCGCCCGCGCACGAGCTGCGAGAACGTGAACCCCATCGCCCCCACCAGGATCAGCCCCAGCGTGAAGTTGAAAAGCTGCAGCAGGCGCGGCCACCACAGGTCCGCCACCAGCAGGATCGTCGTCGCCCCGCGGCGTACGAAATTCGGATCCGACGCCCCGTGCTCGCGCAGCAACTGGTCGGCCCTTCCCACCAGCCGGTTGAAGTTCACCGACATGTCGATCGTGACCACGAACGAGAACAGGATCGCCATCAGCGCGATCACGTTGATCAGGTACAGCCGGGCGATGTAGCGGTCAAGGAGTGTCACGGGACGTGAAGCCTAGCGGGGGTGAAGGGTCCGTGGCGGCCGGTTCGTTCCGCGAG
>DATGXW010000189.1:0-1790 GCA_035298585.1 Phycisphaerales bacterium | reverse complement strand
GGCGGGAGGTATCGCGGGCGCGGGCTCGGTGGCGGTGAGTTGTGCGCGCAGGTCGCGTGCACGCGCGAGCAGTTCGTTTTCAAACTGCACGGGGTCCATGGTCTTCTCGAGCGCGGGGGCGAGCACAAAGTGCCAGCGGACCTCGCTCTCGATGTCGGCGGGGACCGCCATGGAGACCAGGTCGAGGGGGGGGATCTCGTAGATCGGCGTGTTGGCCTTGCCGACCGTCCGAAGAGGTTCATATCCCTCGAGTTCCACGCGAACGTCGTACTTGCCGTAGTAGGTGAAGTCGGCCTCAAGAGGAGTTCTGCCGAGTTCCACGTCGTTGGCGTAGACAAGGGCCCCGGCGGGCTCGCTGGTGATGAAGACGCGGCGTTCGAGGCACCCGGCGGTGCACAGGAGGGTGAAGACTGCGGCGGCGGCGACCGAGAACTGAACGACCTTCATGTGCTCACTGTACCCCGGCTGGAAAGGCCGACGCAAGGAGGCAGGGGGGGGCGAAAGCACGGATAGAGCTTTGCGGGGCGGCCTGGGTCGGCTACAACATGTGCATGCTCAGGGAACTCCTTGCCGTATCGCTCCTGGCCGGAACGGCCGCCGCACAGCCTCTCAAGCTCGGTGCGATGGGTGATTCGCTCACCGACGAGTACGCAGAGGAGTCGTACAGCTACGCCAGGAACTGGCTGGAGCAGCTTCGCGTGTACCGCGGCGTCGACACGGGCCCCACCGCGACCGAGGCGGGCCAGCCGGGGGGCACATGGGGTGAGCCGCGGCGGAAGTTCTACAAGTACAACTGGGCAAGGTCGGGCGCGAGCACGGTCTCTGCACTCGCGTCGGGGCAGGCAAGCGGGCTCGCGTCGCAGTACTCAACCGACGGGGTGATGAACGCGGTGCTCCTGATCGGGGCGAACGACTTCAGCCCCACCACCACGGCCTTCTTCAACATCTACAACAACTTCTGGAGCCAGTCGCAGATCGACAACTACGTGGCGACGCGGCTGGCCAACATGAACGCGCTGATCGATGCAGCGCGGGTGAACGGGACGCAGCTTGCGGTGACGACGTTTGTCGACTACTCGGTTTCTCCGCTCACCCGCGGCCTCTACCAGGACCCGGTGAAGCGAGAGCGGATCACGACGGTCGTCAAGCGGGTGAACGAGGGGATCCACGCGATGTGCCGGTCCAAGGGCGTGCCGGTGATCGAGGTGTACGAGCTGACGACGGCGATCTTCGGGACCAACGCGGCGCTCAAGCCGTTCCTCTATATCGGCGGGCAGGACATCAACCTCAACCAGTCGGACACGACCTCCAACACCAACAAGCTGGCGGGGTTCGTGCACGACAATGTGCATCCGCACACGACGCTACAGGGAGTCTTTGCCAACGTGATGATGACGATGGCGAACATCTGCTGGCAGCAGACATTCGTGCCGTTCAGCGAGGAAGAGATCCTGATGCACGCGGGCGTGCCGTACCTGGGCGTCGAGGAGTTGCAGGGCCAGCTTGGCGAGTATTCGGAGTACGTGACGAACTACGCGTGCCTGGCGGACTTTGACAAGAGCGGGTTCGTGGACATCGACGATTATGCCGCGTTCGTCGGCGTGTTTGAGTCAGGGGAGCAGGGCGCGGATTTCGACGGCTCGGGGTTTGTTGACGTCGAGGACTTTGCGGCCTTTGTCGGGGCGTTTGAGCAGGGGTGCTGAGAGGGCACTGGGCACTGGGCACTGGGCACTGGGCACTGGGCACTGGGCACTGGGCACTGGGCACTGGGCACTGGGCACTGGGCACTG
>DATGXW010000188.1:0-4157 GCA_035298585.1 Phycisphaerales bacterium | reverse complement strand
ACCGAAGGCCCCCCGGCACGGTCCAGGTCCAACTCTCCGCGGCTCGGACATCCCCGCCGGTTGAGATCTGCTCCCAGACCATCGGGACGTACCCCATCGATGCGAACCAGCGCATGTCGGCGTCGACTTCCTGCGGCGTCGGGTGGTGGTTGAAGAAGTCCTTGTGGAAGTTGTACCGGTAGCTCATCACCATCTCGTGCCCGGGGATCAGGAAATCGGCGAGATAGTGCGGGTTCTGGAACGGGTAGCAGTCGCTGATCGTCTTGGGGATCTCACCGTCGAGGGCCCACCCCGGCAGCACGCCGCCCACCAGCGTGCTCAGGATGTCGCAGGGGCTCGGCTCGGCGATGAAGGTGATCGAGGGATACCGCTCGCGGATGTGCTTGACCCAGTGGTACGCGTTGGCGATCCCGTTGATGCGGGGATTGCAGGTGTCAAGGCCGATCAGGTTCACGCCCGCGCGGACCGCGCCGTCGAGCTCGCGCTCGGCGATCTGGACGTGCAGCGGGTTGTTGGGATCAAGCGGGATCACGTCGGGCGAATCCCACTCGAGCGAGATGTCAAGACTCCGGCCCCACCACAGCCCGAGCGTCTTCCCCGATTCACGGACACGCGGCAGCCCGATCTGCGGGTCAAAGGCCGTCGACAGCAGCGGGCTCTCTTCGAGCTGCGAAGTGATCTGGAAGGGGTAGTTGTGCTGCGGGTTGAAGAAGTAGAGCCCCGAGGGCGCCCACAGCATGACCGCGCCGTACCCCTCGATCGCCGAGAGTTCATCCGCCCAGGGGCCCCATCCAAAGACGTCGGGCCTGCGGATGTTGGGATCTCCAAACCCGCTGAGGTTCCCCGCCTCCTGGTAGAACCCGTCGGCGATGCCCACGGGCAGGATGGGGTAGGTCTTGCGCTTGAAGCTCACGCCGCCGTAGAGATCGCGGAAGTACTTGCGGTAGGGCAGGAGCGTGCGCATCCAGTCATCGCGGTCGGCGACCACCCGGACGGCGACCACGTAGGTCCGCGAGGTCTTGGGCGGCAGGATGCCGGGGTGGTTGATCGCCTGCGTGGGGGGAACGTTGTCGGGGTTCGCGAGGCGGAAGCCGGCGCCCCAACCCTGGCCCCCTTCGCCCGAGTTGCTGCCGCTGGGGTTCATGATCGCCACGCGTGCATCGTGGTTGAGCTCGACCGCGGGGTAGCGCAGGCTCGCCGCCACCGCGTACTCCCCGTTGCGCACCACGAACACGGGGGAGAAGAGATCGTCGGGGTACGTGTAACCCTTGCCGACGAAGGTCGAGAAGTTGACGGGCCGCCAGACGCTCGTGTGCCGAACATCGAGGTACTCGATCTGGGAGCCGAGGGTGAGCATCCCGACGTAGATCGCGCCCGGCCTGCGGGGCTGGTTGGTGTCGTTGGTGAACGTCACCACCATGTCGTACCCGGTCGGCTGCTCGTTGATCTTCAGGGTGTACGTGACCTGCGGGTCGTACGACTGGACCAGGGGGAGTGCGTTGCGCTCCTGCAGGATGAGCTTCCCGTTGCGTACGTCGCGGAGCTCAAGCTTCTTGTTGACGACGGTGAGCTTGGTGAGCGGAGGCCCAGACTCAGGGGCTGGAACCACGTCGACCGCGCGGGCGAGAGGCGCGCACAGAACCGCCGCGGCCGCGATGGCCGCCCGGACAAGGCGAAGACCGATGTGCATGCGAGGAATCCCGAGCTTCAGACGAAACCGGCTTCCCGCCCCTGATCCACAGCGTCAAGAAGTGTGACGCCCCATGCGCCGATCTCGGACACCTACCCGCGTGCACACGGCACGCGGACCCCAGGTAGGAATGAAATACGCTACAAACGTCCGGCGTCTCGCATCCCGCGTCAAAATGAAGCCAATATGAAGGATTCTCCCGTTCTAAAAGTTTTTTTGCAGGTCCTTCCGCCCATGAGACCCTTGGAATGACATCGCCACGCCCGCACCGCCCCCGGGTCGGCCCATGAAAAACGCCCGGCCGAGGGGCCGGGCGTCTGAGGATGGTCTTGCGATTGAGGGGGGAATCAGGTCGAGCCGGCGCCCGCACTCACGGGCTTGTCACCCTCGGGCTTGTTGCCCGCGGCCTGTGCGGGACTCGCGCTGGCCGTTTCGGCGGGGCGTGAATCAAAGAACAGGTGGTCCTCACCCTTGCCCTCGGCGTCGTTGCGGCGGGTGACGACGATCTTGGCCGGGGCCTTGATGTCGCCGGTGAGCAGCATCTCGCTCAGCGGATCCTCGACGTAGGTGCCGATCGAGCGACGGAGAGGACGTGCACCAAAGTCGGGGTTGTACCCCTTCTCGATGAGGAAATCCTTGGCCGGCTGATCGAGCTCGAGCGTGAAGCCCTGGTGCGAGAGCCGCTTGCCGACCTTGCCCACCTCGTAATCGATGATGCGGGTGAGGTCTTCGCGGGTCAGCGGGCGGAAGACGATGATGTCGTCAAGACGGTTGATGAACTCGGGGCGGAAGAACCGCTCGACTTCCTTCATCAGGACCGACTTGATGTTGTCAAAGTCCGACGCCTCGGTGCGCTTGCCGAACCCAAAGCCGGCGCCGCCGCGGATCAGGTCCGCGCCGATGTTGCTGGTCATGATCATGACCGTGTTCTTGAAGTCGACGTTCCGGCCGAACGAGTCGGTCAGGCGGCCTTCTTCCATGATCTGCAGGAGCATGTTGAACACGTCGGGGTGGGCCTTCTCGACCTCGTCCAGGAGGACGACCGAGTACGGACGGCGGCGGATGCGCTCGGTGAGCTGGCCGCCCTCTTCGTACCCGACGTATCCGGGGGGCGCGCCGACCAGGCGCGAGACGTTGTGCTTCTCCATGTACTCGGACATGTCAAGGTGCACGAGCGCCTCTTCATCGCCGAACATGAACTCGGCCAGGGCCTTGCTGAGCAGGGTCTTGCCGACGCCCGAGGGGCCGATGAAGATGAAGCTGCCCATCGGACGCTTGGGGTCCTTGAGGCCCGCGCGTGCACGGCGGATCGCCTTGCTGACGGCCTTGATGGCGTCTTCCTGGCTGATGACCTTCTTGTGCAGTTCCTTCTCGAGATCCAGGAGGCGCTGGGCCTCTTCCTTCTCAAGGCGCTTGAGCGGCACGCCGGTCATCTTGGAGACGACTTCGGCGACGACGTCCTCGTCGACCACGCCGTCGATCTCCTGGGCCTTGGCGCGCCACTGCTTCTGGATCTCTTCCTTCTTCTTGCGGAGCTGCTCGGCCTTGTCGCGCAGCTCCGCGGCGCGTTCGTAGTCCGCGGCCTTGACGGCCTCGTCCTTCTCGACGCTCAGACGCTCGATGTCGGCCTCGATCTCGGCAAGGTCCGGCGGCTTGGTCATCGTCCGGATGCGGACGCGTGCCCCCGCCTCGTCGATCACGTCGATCGACTTGTCCGGCTGGACGCGGCCGGTGATGTACCGGCCCGAGAGATCGACCGCCGCCTTGATCGCCTCGTCGGTGATCCGGACGCGGTGGTGCTGCTCGTACTTGTCCTTGAGGCCCTTGATGATCTCGACGGTCTGCTCGTTGCTCGGGGGATCGACGGTGATCGCCTGGAAACGGCGTGCAAGAGCCGCGTCCTTCTCGATGTACTTGCGGTACTCATCGAAGGTCGTGGCGCCGATGCACTGGATCTCGCCGCGCGCCAGCGCGGGCTTGAGGACGTTGGAGGCGTCGATCGCGCCCTCGGCGCCGCCCGCCCCCACGAGCGTGTGCAGTTCGTCGATGAACAGCACGACGTTCTTGGCGCGGCGCACCTCGTTCATGACCGCCTTGATGCGCTCCTCGAACTGGCCGCGGTACTTGGTGCCCGCGACCATCATCGCAAGGTCAAGCACGACCAGACGCTTCTCGTGGAGGATCTCGGGGACCTCGCCGTTGACGATGCGCTGGGCAAGGCCTTCGACGATCGCGGTCTTGCCGACGCCCGCCTCGCCCAGGAGGACGGGGTTGTTCTTGGTGCGGCGGCAGAGGACCTGCACGACGCGCTCGATCTCGGTCTGGCGGCCGATCACGGGGTCAAGCTGCGTTTCCTTGGCCAGTTCGGTCAGGTCGCGGCCGAAGCTGTCGAGCGCGGGTGTCTTGCTCTTGCCCTTGGCGGCAGCCCCCGGCGCAGCGCCGACAGGACCGACGCCGCCCGACGAGG
>DATGXW010000187.1:0-9868 GCA_035298585.1 Phycisphaerales bacterium | reverse complement strand
GCGTGAGCGGCGATGGGAGCGCGCTTGGGGGTATCTCGACGACGGCGGAGGGTGTGCAGCGCGCGATCGTGTGGACTCGGGCCGGATCGACGGTGGACCTGAGCGCGTACATGGCGTCACTGGGGGTTGATCTTGACGGGTGGACGCTGGTGTCGTGTCACGCGATCAGCGCGGACGGGAGCGCGGTTGCGGGCGAGGCGATCAAGGACGGCGTGCCGTTTGCGGTGGGGTTTGTCATCACGGGGATTGAGTCGTTGTGCCTGCCGATGATCGTGGAGGAGCCGGCGGGGGTGACGGTGTGCAGGGGCGGGGAGGTGGCGCTCTCCGTGGGCGTGGCGTATGACGCGGGCGTGACGTACCAGTGGCGGCGTGGCGGCCTTGCGATCGACGTGGCGGAGGTTCCATCGGCGGGGACGGCGACACTGGTTCTGGGCGTGGTGGGGATGGACGAGGTCGGGACGTATGACGTGGTGGTGTCGAGCGCGTGCGGGTCGGTCGTGAGCGCGGGTGCGGAGGTTGCGCGGTGCGATGCCGACTTTGACTGCTCGGGGTTTGTGGACATCGAGGACTACACGGCGTTCACGCTGGCGTTTGAAGAGGGCGGCGAGCAGGCGGACTTTGACGGTTCGGGGTTTGTGGACGTTGACGACTTCGCGGCGTTTGCGGTGGCGTTTGAAGCGGGTTGTTAAAGGTCCGCACGCGGGGCGGGTTTATGCATGGAAAGCTCGTCGGTCCCTGCGACGGGGGCTACGCTGGTCGTATCGATGATTTTCGATACGGAGGTTGACCATGGCCAAAGCGAAGGCGTTTGCAGCCCAGACCGCGACGAGCCCGCTCGCACTTGCGGAGATCGATCGGCGGGAGCCGGGAGCGCATGATGTTGAGTTTGAGGTGCTGTACTGCGGGGTCTGTCACTCGGATCTGCACGCGGCGCGGGGGGAGTGGCCTGGGATCGTGTTCCCGGTGGTGCCGGGGCATGAGATCGTGGGCCGGGTGACGAAGGTGGGTTCGGGGGTGAAATCGTTCAAGGCGGGTGACCTTGCGGCGGTGGGGTGCATGGTGGACTCGTGCAAGGCGTGTTCATCGTGCGGGGAGGGGCTGGAGCAGTACTGCGAGAAGGGGGCGACCTTCACGTACAACAGCCCGGATGTGGACATGCCGGGGAAGACGACGTACGGGGGGTATTCCAAGTCGATCACGGTGCACGAGCGGTTTGTGCTGCGGGTTTCGCAGGGTGTGAACCTTGCGGCGACGGCGCCGCTGCTGTGCGCGGGGATCACCACGTATTCACCGCTGAAGCACTGGGGCGCGACGAAGGGGAAGAAGGTGGGGATCGTGGGGCTGGGAGGTCTTGGGCACATGGGCGTGAAGTTCGCGCACGCCTTTGGGTGCCACACGGTGCTGTTCACGACCTCGCCTTCGAAGATCGAGGACGGGAAGCGGCTGGGTGCGGACGAGGTGGTGGTGTCGAAGGATTCTGCGCAGATGCAGAAGCACCTGGGGAGCTTTGACTTCATCCTGGACACGGTGGCGGCGTCGCACAATCTCGACGCGTTCACGACGCTGCTGCGGCGCGACGGGACGCTGTGCCTGGTGGGCGCGCCCGAGCATCCGCATCCTTCGCCGATGGTGTGGCCGCTTCTGATGAAGCGTGCGAGCATCGCGGGCTCGGCGATCGGCGGGATCCCCGAGACGCAGGAGATGCTGGACTTCTGCGCCACGCACAACATCGTGAGCGATGTCGAGATCATCCCGATCCAGCAGATCAACCAGGCGTACGAGCGGATGCTCAAGAGCGACGTGAAGTACCGGTTCGTGATCGACATGGCGACGCTGTGATCGCCGTTGGGGTGTGTATTGAGGGCGGGGCCGCGGGGCCCCGCCTTTTTGCTGCGCACCGCCCCGCGCCGGGGAGAACCGTGGTTTACCCAACAATCCTCAAACATGGATGTGCATACGGGCGTGCGGGTTCCGACTACTATCAGGAGCGCTCGTTCGGCCGTGTGTCTGTCGGTCGAGTGGCCTGACAATCTGTGCAGTTCGCTCGGGGCGCTTCGGCCGATCGTGGCCGGGAGCTGAGATGGACCCGTTGAACCTGATCCGGTTTGGACCGGCGGAGGGAAGCGATTGTGACGACTTCTGACGGCCTGTGTGCCGACCCACTGGACATCCTGCTGAAGCATGATCACTGGGGGACGCGGCGCGTGCTTGAGGTGTGCCGCGGGATCACGCAAGAGGCGTTCCATCAGAAGTTTGAGATGGGCGTGGGGACGCTGCACGACACATTGACGCACCTGATCGGGGCGATGCGTCGGTGGGCGGACCGGATCGGCGGCCGGGCGCTGCGGCCCGCGATCGATCGGCCGCCGCGGCTGGTGGGGACGGCGAGCGAGTATCGCGTGCGGTCGGCGGATGGGTTGATCGAACTGCTCGATGACGCGGCGGCGGATCTGGCCAGGGTCGCGGCGGAGGTGCGCGGGCCGGGGGGCCTTGGGCTCGGATCCGTGCTTGAGGTTCAGCTTGACGGGCGGGTGTACCGGTTCACGCGCGGGGCGGGGTTTGTGCACGTGACGACGCACGGCTCGCACCACCGGGCGCAGTGCCTGAACATGCTGCGGCAGCTTGGGGTCAAGCCGTTGCCGGAGCTGATGGTGATCGACTGGCAGACGTCGGTGCTGGAGGGCGCTTCGCGCGTCCAGGGTTGAGCGTGCGGCGCGTGAGAAGCGGGCGCGCGATCCGGGGCTTTGAGTTCGGGCAGGAAATTCGAGAGATTCACCAATCGGGCACGGCGAGCGCGTGCCTTTGAAGGGACGGGCGATCATGACGATGAACACTTCGCGGTTTATGCCTCCAGTTCGCGGTGCACGCAATCCGGGGAATACCTCCGGGGTGACGACGCCGGGGAGCTTTGCGAATGCACACGATGTGGGCGGGCCGTTGATGTTCAGCAGTCCTGATGCGCCGGGGATGCCGGGGGCGAGCGAGAAGACGGCGTGGGATTTTCTGCCCGAGGGTTGGAGCGTTCGGCGGATGCCGGCAGGGACGGCGCTGGATGGGTACTGCGACACGGCGTGCTTTGTCGGGGATCATCCGTCGGTGACGTTTGAGACGGCGCGGGGTGAGATCCTCGAGGTGCGGTATCCGCGAAACTTCACGCCGGTGACGCAGCTTGAGTGGGCGCGGCTGGGGCGGGTGACCGCCCAGATGAAGCGGGTGGCGGAGCGTGAAACGCACTTTGATGAGCTGTTCCCGGGGAAGGGGGCGGTCGCGGTGCGGGATGAGGTTGCGGCGGGGCGGATGGTGATCCCGGCGAACATCAACCACCTCAAGCACAAGCTTGATCCGATGTGCATCGGCCGGGCGAGCCGGACGAAGGTGAACGCGAACATGGGCGCTTCGCCGGTGAGCAGCGGGACGGATGAGGAGGTCGAGAAGCTCAAGTGGGCGGAGAGGTGGGGCGCCGACACGGTGATGGACCTCTCGACGGGCGGGAACCTGGATGAATGCCGCGACGCGATCATCCGGAACTCGACGGTGCCGATCGGGACGGTGCCGATCTACTCGATGATCATCGGGAAGAAGATCGAGGACCTCGATTGGGCGACGATCGAGTCGAGCCTGCACCACCAGGCGCGGCAGGGCGTTGATTACTTCACGATCCACGCGGGGGTTCGGCGCGGGCACCTCAAGCACGTGAAGAACCGCCTGATCGGGATCGTCTCGCGGGGGGGAAGCCTCCTGGCCAAGTGGATGCTGGTCCACAACCAGGAGAACATCATGTATACGCGGTGGGATGACATCTGCGAGATCCTGCGGCGGTACGACGTGACGTTCTCGATCGGCGATGGTTTGCGGCCGGGCGGCCTGGCGGACGCGACGGACCAGGCGCAGATCGCCGAGCTTGAGACGCTGGGCGAACTGACCGAGCGGGCGTGGCGGCACGGTGTGCAGGTGATGATCGAGGGGCCGGGGCACGTGCCGTTTGATCAGATCGAGTGGAACGCGAAGGTGCAGCGGACGCTGTGCCACGGGGCGCCGTTCTATGTCCTGGGTCCGCTGGTGACGGACATGTTCCCCGGGTATGACCACATCACCTCGTGCATCGGGGCGACGGCGATGGCGTACCACGGGGCGGCGATGCTGTGCTACGTGACGCCCAAGGAGCACCTGGGTCTGCCGAAGAAGGACGACGTGAAGCAGGGGTGCATCGCGTACAAGATCGCTGCACACGCGGCGGACGTGGCGCTTGGGATCCCGGGGACGCGCGACCGCGATGATGAATTGACCAAGGCGCGGGCCGCGCTCAACTGGGAGAAGCACTTTGAGCTGAGCTTTGACCCTGATACGGCGCGGGCGTACCACGACGAGGACCTGGACGTCGACACGGACTTTTGCGCGATGTGCGGGCACGACTGGTGCTCGGTGCGGATCAGCAAGGAGATCCAGGAGTTCGCGTCGGGCAAGGCCGAGGGCTTTGAGCGGGTCGGCGCGAACGGGAAGGCGGGAGCGCCGGTGAAGAGCGCTGCACTGACGGCCGAGCAGCAGGAGATCCTGGCCAAGCGGGGGGTGCTGAGCCCCGATGAGATCCACAAGCTTGCGAGCAAGACCAAGAAGGAAATGGGCAAGGGGACACACGGGCCCAGGAATAAGGACGAGGCATCGAGGCCTCAGGGCAGCGGGGAATCAAGGCAGGAGGCAACGGGGGAAGACCAGCACACGGGCAAGCTTTCATGCCACTCGGACTATGTGGACCCCCAGACGGCCAAGGAGATGCAGGTGCAGAAGGCCGGGCGCGAGGTGCTGGTGCAGGTGGATGTGCGGCCCGCGCTTGGGATCGCGAAGGACGAGACGCGGGTGGTGTGAAGGATCGCGTGGCGCGTTCGTGGAGTCCTGCCGTGAAATCCAAGACGTATGAGACACGGGTGACGGGGGATCCGGATGGATCCTCCATGACCGCGCTGCCGGTGCCGTTTGATGCCAAGGAGGTCTTTGGCAAAGCTCGCGCGCCGGTGGTGGTGAGGGTGGGGCGGCATGAGTTCCGGTCCACCGTGTGCGTGATGGGGGGCGAGCGGTTCATTCCGCTTCGGAGGTCCAACCGTGAGGCGGCGGGGGTGGAGGCGGGGGAGCGTGTGAAGGTGACGCTGACGCTCGATGAGGCGATGCGGACGGTGGAAGCGCCGAGGGATCTGGCGGCGGCGCTGCGGAAGGCGGGGCTGCTCGCGGCGTGGAAGAAGCTGAGTTTCACCCACCAGCGAGAGCACGTGGAGGCGATCGAGGAGGCGAAGAAGGTCGAGACGCGGGAGCGGCGGATCGCCAGGTGCTTGGAGATGGTGGGGGCGAAGGCGTCAAAGCGCGGGGCGGGGTGACCTGGGTTCGCTATCCTGCTTGCCATGTCGTTGACGCCGGAAGACGCACAACTGTTTGCGGATCGCTGGTTGGCCGCGTGGAACGCGGGGGATCTTGACGCGATCATGTCGTGCTATCACCCCGAGGTGGTGCACAGTTCACCGTTCATCGCGAAGTTCAATGGGACGGCGGAGGATGCGCTGCACGGGATCGAGGCGGTGCGGGCGTACTTCGGGCGTGCGCTGGTTCAGAACCCGACGCCGGCGGGGGTGACGAGGTTTGCGCTGATGCACACGGCGGTGGGACGGGGGAGCGTGATCCTGGTGTATCGCCGGATGACGGGTGAACTGGCGGCGGAGATTTTTCATCTCGATGATCGGCTGCGGATCACGAGGTCGATCTCGCATTATGGGCCGCGCGGGTGATGGGTCCGGCGGCGACGATTCAACCTGGTGAAGAGGTGCGCGTGGTCGCGGTTGGCGCGGGCGAGGATGGCGCCGCGTGGCGTGATGCGTTGCGGGGGTGGACTCCCGCGCGGGGGCGGGCGCTCAAGGTGGATGGGATGACGGGGGTGTGGTCGTGCGAGCTTCTGGGGCGTGCGTGCGTCGTGAAGGGGTGGATGTCGGGCGGGGTCGGTGACAGGCTGAAAATGCTGCTGGGGTGTTCGCGGGGATGGAGGCACTGGCGCGGGGCGTCGTGGCTGATGTCGCATGGCGTGCGGACGGCGGCGCCGTATTGCATGCTCCGGGGGAAGGATTCGGCGGGCGGGGTGGTCGAGTGGCTCATCATGGAGCGGGTGGAAGGGCCGACGGTGCTGGAGGTCTTGCGGGATATTCGCGATGGCGCGACGGACCTGACGGTGAAGGATCAGCACAAGGTCGCGGCGTCGCTGGGCGTGCTGGCGTCGGAGATGGTGGCGCAGGGGCGGTTCAACCGCGACAACAAGCCATCGAACCTGATCCTGGCGGGGTGGAAGGAGGGGGATCCTGTGATCGCGGTGATCGACTGCGTGGCGATCCGTGCGTGCAGGCGGTTTGATTTCAAGGCGATGCGTCGGATGCTGGCGTCGCTGGTGATCGAACCGCTGGGCGCGGGGGTGCTGCCGCGGCGGTCGCTGCTCATGAGAGGGCTTGCGGAGATCCAGGGACAATCGTGGTGGGGGGTGATCGAGCGGGCGGTGGCGATGCACGGAGATCCGAGGCCGCGGGTGGATCCCTTTGGAAGCCGGGATGCGGGGCGGGTCGGGTGAGGCTTGGGAGCGTCGCCCGGGCGTGGCGGGGTGTTGCGGGGGGAGAGCGCGAGTGCCAGGGTGGCGCAGGGGCGCGCTTTGCGCTACAGTGGGCGGGCGTGCTGCACGTGCGGCAACCTCAAGGAAAAACGAGCGAATGAGCTTCAGCGGCTGGCGAGTCACCCAACCTGAGATCCCGGCGGTCAAGAACACGGTTCCGCGTTCGGAGCTGCGGTTCTTTCCGAGGGTGCGCGATGGCGAGCACCCATTTTCGTGGGAATTCCCTTCGTACCTGGACAACCCGCGGTGCAAGTGGCTGCAGGCGCTGAAGGAGATGTACACGATGCCGATCGTGTTCCCGGCGTCGCTCTCGCCCGAGGCGGGGCTGATGGTGCACTCGCTGGTTCGGAACATCCGGCCCAAGGTGATCGTGGAGGTGGGGACGTTCTGCTCGGTGAGCACGCACTGGATGGCGGCGGCGCTGCAGGAGATCGGGGAGAACGGCGTGATCCACGCGTTCGACGATTTCGGGCCGATCCACAAGGGTCCGTGGCGCGACGCGGAGATGCTGTCGGGGCGGCTGGAATGGGTGCAGGAGCGGCTCTCCAAGGCGGGGCTCCTGGACCGTGTGATCTTTCACCCCGGGGACAGCGTGACCAACGTGGTGGCGGCGCGGGATGAACTGGCGAAGCTGGGGGGCGTGCAGTTTGCGTTCATCGACGGGGACCACACGGTCGGGGGAGCGCTGCAGGACTTGTGGGCGGTCGAGCCGGTGCTGAATACGGGGGGGTACGTGCTTCTGCACGACACGTTCCCGGAGCAGTGCGGGTGGCACGAGGGGCCCAGGCACATCCTGGACAATCTCGCGACGGTGAGCGCGGGGAAGTATGAGGCGTGCGAGCTGTATCTTTCACCGCTGAACTACGGGATCGGCCTTCTGCGCCGGATCGGCTGAGGAACCCTGGACATGGCGTCGAACTTCCGATCTCATCTTGAGAAGGCTGTCGAGGCGCGCCGGGCCGAAGCGCGGGCGCGGGCGGGGAAGGTCCCCAAGAAGAAGTTCTACGACGACTTCGAGGGCGCTTCGTGCCATGTGCACGTGGGTGACTGCCGCGACGTGTTGAAGCGGATCATGCCGGAGATCCGGGGGAAGGTGGACCTGGTCTTCGCGGATCCGCCTTTCAACTGGCGGCGTGCGTACGACCGGTGGGATGACGACATGCCCGAGGCCGCGTACATCGATTTCACGTTCGAGTGGATCGACCTGTGCGTCGAGGCATTGCGGCCGGGGGGATCGTTCTGGATCAACATTCCCGACACGTGGGCGGCGGAGATCGTGTGCTACATGAAGGGCCGGCTTCGGGATGAGAAGGGGGCGTTGCGGGGGCCGCCGGGTGAGATGACGCACCAGAACTGGTGCGTGTGGCATTACCGCTTCGGGCAGAACGCGACGGAGAAGTTCATCAACAGCAAGGTGCACGCGTTGTGGTTTGTGAAGAAGGGGGCAGAACACACATGGAACGCGGGCGAGGTCCTGGAGATGTCGGACCGTGCGTCGATCTATGGGGATCGAAGGACGCAGTCCAAGCGCGACGGGATGCCGCCGGGGATGCGGGTGCCGCTGGACGTGTGGTACGGGAAGTACTGGGGGCGGATACAGGGGAACAACGAGGAACGGAGCGGGTACCACGACAATCAGTTGCCGGAGGTGTACCTGGAGCGGGTGATCCGGTGTTCTTCGAACGAGGGTGAATTGGTGCTGGATCCGTTCCTGGGATCGGGGACGACGGGGGTTGTTGCACACGCCTTGGGGAGGCGGTTCATCGGGACTGAGTTCAGCCCGGACAATGCACGCAGCGCGGTGGCGCGGATCATGCACGGGCCGGTGCGGGAGCTTGGCAAGTCGCTGGGGGCGAGCACGGCGATCTTTGAGGCGAGGTCGGGAGGGCGGGGGAAGCGTGCGGAGGGGCGGGGGAAGAAGCCGTCGAAGGTGAAGCCGGTGGAGTCGTGATCGGCGGGTGTTTGGGGTGAAACCGTGGGGTGTGATCTCCGAAGGAAGTGCGGGAGGTCACCGATCCGATGGAAGCGGCGATGCACATGGATGGATCGATGGATGATGCGGCGGTGCCGGGCCTCTCGGAGGACGAGCGGACGTGGGGCCTGTTCGTGCATCTGTCGACGGTGGTGGCGCTGACGTTGTGTCCGGTGGTGCCTGGGCTGGTCATGTATTTCGTGAAGCGGAAGCAATCGCACTACATGCGTGACACGTGCGCGGAGGTTCTGAACTTTCAGATCTCGCTCTTGGTGTACATGTTTGTGGGCGGGATCCTGACGGTGGTGCTGATTGGATTTCCGATCCTGCTTGCGGTGTATGCACTGGGGATTTTCGGGCTGATCAAGGGGACGATCGCGGGGAACCGGGGCCGGTATTTCCGGTATCCGATGTGCCTGCGGATCATTCATTGAGGCGGGCGGGAGCGGGGTACGTGGTGCACATGGCCAGAGGGCCAAAATGCAAAGGGCCACAGGGCGACAGGGCCAAAGAAGATGGGTATGCGGGGGGTCTGTGATGCCTGTCCCGTGCTCAGAGCAGCACGGAGCAGGACATTCAACTGGTGTGGTTCGTGTGCACCGGGGGTGTTCGCGCGATTCTCGGCGAACTCTTCTGTGATCAGATCCGCGTATGTCTGCGTTGATCTGCGGCTGTGTACATTGGTGGTGAGCGTGTGATGCCTGCCCCGTGCTCAGAGCAGCACGGAGCAGGGCACCCGGCCGCGGCCGACCGGCGATGTGCGTTTGAGCTGAGCGATCAGCAGCCGGCATCGAAGGCGCGGATGAAGGCGTCGAAGTCGTCGGTGTCGACGTAGCCGGAATTGTCGAAGTCGGCGGGGCAGGGCGCGGGTTGCCATTCCGAAGCGCCCATGTCGGTGCGTGGAACGCTGTCGCCATCGCCATCAAAGACGCGGGGTTGTCCCTGGAGATCCTTCTGGATTGCGTCGAGGGTCCGGGGCGAGCCGGCGTCGATGCACGGTGAACCTGGCTGAAGATGGAAGGTCTGGTCGAACCTGGGCGGCAGGTCGATGTTGCCCTGGAGCCAGCGGATCACGCTGGTGTCGCCGGTGAGGGCGGAGATGCCGCCCTGAAGATCGGTGAACTCCAAGGTCGCGATGTGCACAGCTCCCTCAGGGGTCGGCAGGATGTGGATCCTGGAGATCACGGGTCCGGGCTCATCGTCGTGGAGGATCGAGCCCGTGACCTGGATCGTGCCGCCGGCGATGTCAGCGCCGCGCGGGG
>DATGXW010000186.1:0-6250 GCA_035298585.1 Phycisphaerales bacterium | reverse complement strand
GAAACAAAGGCGGTAAGGCAGTAAGGCGGTGAGGGAGTAGGTCTGTGATGCCTGCCCCGGCCTCAAAGCAGGCCGGAGCAGGGCACCCGGAAACAAAGGCAGGGAGGCAGCAAGGCGGTGAGGTAGTAGGTCTGTGATGCCTGCCCCGGCCTCAAAGCAGGCCGGAGCAGGGCACCCGGGAACAAAGGCAGTGAGGCAGCAAGGCGGTGAGGGAGTAGGTCTGTGATGCCTGCCGCGGCCTCAAAGCAGGCCGGAGCAGGGCACCCGGCTCACCGCTCGCAGCCACGTGCTATTTCTCCACGCGTCTCCTGCCGCGGGGGTTTTTGCGTGCGGAGTCGCGCGGGGTTTCCATGGGGGTGACGCCCAAGGACTGGCCGGGCTCGACGGAGAGGAGCTTCATGCCATCTTTGGTGAGGCGGATGGTGTTGCCGGACTCGGAGTAATCGAGGTAGGCGGCGCGGAACTCGCCGTCGGGGTCCATGCACGAGACGATGCCCGCGCGGTTGGCGCTGCTGGGGTTGATCGAGTCGCCCAGGGTGAGCTTGCGGGTGTCACGGATGAGCTTGATGTCGGTGACGTCGGCCTCGAGGTGGGGGCCGCCGTCGAAGGGGTCGACGAAGTCCTTGTAGCGGAAGCCGATCTTCTCGAGCATGCGACGGGCTGGGAGCGTTTCGGGCCCGACCTCGCCGATGACGCTGCGGGCCTCGGGGGGGAGGAGCGTGAGGTAGATCTCTTCACGCGGGAGGAGGGCGAGCATGAACTCGCGCGAGTACTGGCAGAAGCGGTCCGCTTCTGCGTAGGTCAGGTTGATGAAGCGGCGGCCGAGGTATTCCCAGAGGAGGTTCTGGCCGTCGGGTGAGATCGGGGCCATGAGCTCTGCGATCAGGCGGTCGCTGAAGAGCTCGGGGTGGAGGGCGATGAAGTGGAAACGGACCATCGAGAGGAGCCGGCCCAGCTTGGCCTTGTGGTTCCGGTACGAGGGCTGGAGGATCAGGCCGCCGAGCTCGGAGGGGCCGGACTCATCAAAGTGCAGCGTGGCGACGATGTGCGTGGCGCCGAACTGGAGCGACTGGCTGAAGAACTGCTTCTTCGACAGCTTGAAGGAGAGGTTGGGATTGCCCGGGCCCCCCATGTGCGCGAGGACCTGGCTGGTCCCCAGGCAGGATTGGGTCTCGGTGTCCTCGAGGATGAACATGAAGATGTCGGACTTGGCGGAAGAAAGGCCCGCCGCGGCACTCGCGGGGAGGGGAAGGGGCGCGGGCTCGGGAGGGATCGGAGCGCTGCGCTTCTGGATCTTGGCGCCCTTCTTGCCCGAGGGGTGGGTGGAGGCGGGGCGGAGCTCCTCGGATGGATCGGAGATGTCGGGGGCGAGTCGGTTGGCGAGGGATTGCTTGACGCCGGTGGGGCCGGGCTTGAGCTTGGGGGGCGCGGGGTCGGGGTGGGATTCGACGATGGGAGCGCCGGCCGCGCGGGCGAAGGCTGCACGTGACTGGAGGATCTTGTTGGTGATGATCTCGCGGTCGGGGGGCAGGTTGATAAAATGGACCATTTTGGCCAATTTAAGCAACGTGGCGGTGTCGTCGAGCTTGGCACGTCGGATGAGGAACATGGGGGCTCCGAGGAAAAACGGCAAAGCGGCAGAGTGGCACAGCGGCACATGAAGAGGGGGGAGAGATCAATAGGGCGGGGCGGGACGCGGCATAGGACGTGGGCTGGGACGAAGGATAAGGGGGAGGGGTCGAGGACGGCTGGAAAGCCGATTTGGCGTGAATGGGGTTTGTTGGGCATGTCCTGCTGACATGAACTATCGTGGAATGGCGGAAGAGCTTGGGCGTACCGATGGAGCGGGTGATGGGTGAAGTCGCGATTCATTGAGGATCTGCACGCGGACTGAGTCAACGGTGAAGTGCCTTGATCCCGGGAGGAACCGCACATGGGTGAGCAGGGGATGATGGAGCGGTGTCAGTTGTGCGGGGGTGAGCATCCGGCGGGGGTGATGGTGGTGGGCGGGGCGCTGCGGCACGGGGTGGTGGAGGCGATGCGTGGGGAGCATCCGGGGTTTGATGTGCACAAGCCGGTGTGCACATCGTGCCATGCGAGGTATCGATCGGAGTATGTGCGTTCGCTGCTGGAAGCGGAGCGTGGCGAGTTGACAGCGCTCGATGAGCAGGTGGTGGAAGCGCTGCGGAACCAGGAGCTGGTGGCGTCGGACATCAACCAGCAGTTTCGTCAAGCGCGGAGCGTGGGCGGACGCGTGGCGGACCGGGTGGCGGCGTTCGGTGGGAGCTGGACGTTCATCGGGGTGTTCGGGCTGGTGATCGTGGGGTGGATGGCGATCAACGCGACGGCGATCCTCGCGAAGCCGTTTGATCCGTATCCGTTCATCCTGCTGAACCTGGTGCTGTCGACGCTGGCGGCGTTTCAGGCGCCGGTGATCATGATGAGCCAGAACCGGCAGGCGGCGAAGGACCGGATGCAGGCGGAGCATGACTACCGGGTGAACCTGAAGGCGGAGCTTGAGATCAGGCTGCTGCACACGAAGCTGGATCAGCTTTTGACGCACCAGTGGCAACGGCTGATGGAGATCCAGAAGGTGCAGATGGAGATGATGGAGGAGATGGGTGGGAAGAAGTGAAAGGGGAAAAGGGTCAAAGGGCCGTATGGCCGGGGGCACATGAGGATGTGTACGCGGGCGTTCTGTGCGTGGAATGAGAGCGGGTAGGACACAGGCCGGAGGCAGTGTGCCACGAGATGGGGTAGAGACAAGTTCAGCCTGTTGACTGCATCGCCGCGGCGAGTGCGCTGACGGATTGCAGGAGGAGTTGATCGAGCGCGGGCTTTTCGGCGTCGGCGGCGGTTCGGCGGCGCTGGAGGAGTTCGATCTGGATCAGGTTGAGGACATCGGTCCAGGGGTTGCGGTCCTGGATCGAGCGTGCGATGACGGGGGCTTCTTCACCGATGGCAGCGCGGCCGTTGATGCGAAGGATGGCGCGGGCAGCGCGGTGGAACTCGTCGTGGAGGAGCGTGAAGAAGCGGTCGCTGGCGGGGTGGGCGGGGCTTGCGTAGCGTCGGACGATGGGGATGCGGACGCGGGCGAGTTCACCGGCGGCGTTGTCGAGGACGGTCGCGAGCCAGGTGTTCTGGCGGTACTCGGCGGCGAGGAGGTCGAGCTGGGCGTCGGTGGCGTTGGCGAGTGCGGTTCCCAGGCCGTACCAGCCGGGGGCGAGGCATCGCATCTGGACCCATGAGAAGACCCAGGGGATGGCGCGGAGCTGGTCGAAGGCGGACTGGGTGTCGTGGCCGGCGGAACCGAGTGCACGCATGACGGGCCTGCTTGCGATGGGGAATCCCGCGATTGCGGAGATGGGGCCCATGGTGCTGAACCAGCTCCAGAACTCGGGGTCATCGATGAGCGTGCGGTAGGCGGCCATCGAGCGCTGGGCGAGCTGGGAGAAGAGCGCGGGGAGCGGGCCGGGGAGATCGGGGTCGTGCTGGTCGCTGGAGGCAAGCAGCGAGGCGTGCATGATCTGCTCGAGGTGTCGCTCGGCGATCGAAGCAAGTGCGTAGCGGAAGGAGATCACCTCGCCCTGCTCGGTGAAGCGGAGCCGGCCGGTGCGGGCGGGTCCGGGGGAGGAGAGGATGGCGCGGCCTGCACGTCCCCCACCGCGACCGATGGTGCCGCCGCGGCCGTGGAAGAAGCGGAGGAGGAGTCCGCGGCCGGTGACGGCGTGTGCGATCGAGCGCTGGGCGCTGTCGAGGGCGATGTTGGCCATGAAGAAGCCGCCATCCTTGTTGGAATCGCTGTAGCCGAGCATGATCTCCTGCATGGGGCGATTCAGCTCGGGCGCGAGGCCTTCTGGGATGAGCGAGTCGACGAAGGAGCGGTAGAGGGGTTCATCGAGCATGGCGGCGACGAGTGATTCGCCGCGGGAGAGGTCGTCGATGGTTTCGAGGAGGGGGACGACGTGGATGGAGCCGGTGAGGTGGTGGGCGCCGGGGGCGTCGTGGGTGACGCGGGCGAGGCCGGATTCCTTCATGAGCAGGAGGACTTCGAGCATATCGCTCACGCCGTGGGTCATGGAGATGACAAAGGATCGGATGGAGCGGCGATCGGCGAGGACAGCGCGGCGGGCGACTTCGAGGGTGGCCATCAGCTCGGCGGTGTCGGGCGAGAGTGATGCGTCGAAGGGTCGCAAGGGGCGGGGCTGGGCGAGCTCTGCGCGGAGGATCGCGAGGCGGGCGTTCTCATCAAGCTGGAGGTAGTTGCCCGAGACGCCGGCGATGCGGAGGAGCTCGGCGACGGCGACCTCGTGGACCTTGCTGTGCTGGCGGAGGTCGACGGTGGCGAGGTGGAGGCCAAAGGCGCGGGCGCGGACGATGGCGTCGGCGAGGAGGCCGCGGGTGACCTGGGTCAGGCCCATTTCGGCGAGCGCATCGCGGATGACCAGGAGATCCTTGAGGAGGGCGTTGCCGTCGTAGGCGGGGTCGGTGTTGACGCGGCCGTGCATCTGCATCAGGAGGATGCGGATGGGTTCGTGCTGGCGCTGTTCGAGGCTGGTGGGTTCCTGGATGCGGTCGGTGCCGGCGCGGTCGACGTGCTCGATGAACCACTGGGGGAAGGGGACGGATCGGCGCGAGATCGTGAGTTCCTGCTTGAGCTCAAGGAGCTCGTGGCTCCAGAGCTCGACGGCGGCGGCGCGCATGAATTCGAGGGTCTGGCGGGTGACCTCGGCGGTGACGCGGGGGTTGCCATCGCGGTCGCCGCCCATCCATGTGCGGTAGCGGATGAGGGGCGGGAGCCGGGTGACGTCGAGGGTTTCTTCGCCGAAGACCTGGTTGGCGGCGTCGGCGAGCTGACGCATGAGCCGAGGGACGGTGCGCCAGATCGAGGAGCGGAGGTAGAAGACGCCGTTCTTGACTTCATCGTGGACTTCCAGCCGCTTGGGGCGGACGTCGTCGGTGGTGAGCAGGACGCGGATGAGTGCGTCGAGTCTCTGGTGTGCATCGCGCTGGTCGGGCGGGGGCACATCCGGCGCGGCGTGGTGCTCGAAGAGGCCGGCGATCTTGATGAGGTTGTCGAGGACGCTTCGGCGCTTGGCCTCGGTGGGGTGTGCGGTCAGGGTGGGCTGGACATCGAGCCGCGCGATGAGCCGGCGGACGGCGGCGGCGTCGAAGCCGGCGTCCTTGAGGCGGGACATGCACTGGGCGAGCGATTCGGGGCGGGGCTTGTCGGGGGTGGCGTCGAGGGCGCGCTGGCGGTTGATGCGGGAGATCTGGACCTGTTCGGCCTGGTTGAGGAGATGGAAGCGTGCGGTGGTGAACCGGAGGATGTCGCCCAGGTCCTTGGGAGGGAGCGAGGCGATGAGGTCGGCGGCCTGGGTCCAGGCGGGGTGGGTGAGCGTGTCGGCGGCGAGTGCACACAGGTCGCGGATGGTGATCGAGCGTCGGCGTCCTTCCTCCAGGGAGCAGTCGGGGGCGGCGTGCCCGAGGATGGAGTCGATGAGCGTGGTCTGGGGGAGTCGTGACGCGGGCATGGGTGATTGTGTAGGTCGGCTGCTGGGCGAAGGGGTGGCCAGGTGCGTGCGCGAATGAAATTTCATCTCGGAGAATCACGGTGGGTGCATGACACGAGATGATCGAGCGCCGTGGGGTGAGATTGCGGGTCTTGGCGACATCGCGGGGTGGGATGGGCCCAGCGAGATCGACGTGTGCGTGGCGGGGGCGGGGATCGCGGGGTTGACGACGGCGTACCTCCTGCTGGAGGAGGGCAAGCGGGTGCTGGTGCTGGACCAGGAGGGGCCGGGGGCGGGGGAGACGGGGAGGACGAGTGCACACCTTGCGGATGTGATCGATGACCGCTTCTCGCGGCTGGCGACGCGGTTTGGCGTGGAGGGCGCCAAGACGCTGCACGAGAGCCATCGCGCGGCGATCGGGATGATCGAGCGGATCGTGGAGCGCGAGGGGATCGACTGTGAGTTCCGAAGGATTCCGGGGTATCTGTGCGTGGCGGAGTCAAGGGAGCTGGACCTCCTGGGCGAGGAGGAGTCGGCAGCGCGGAGGATCTGCGCTGGATCGCTGGAGCGGGTGGCGCATCCGCCGGGGTTGCCGGGGCTCGGTGCGTCGCTGCGGTTTGAGGGGCAAGCACGGTTTCATCCGTTGAAGTACCTGGCGGGGCTGGTGCGGGCGATCGTGCAGCGCGGGGGGCGGTGCATCTTCGGGCCGACGGCGCGCGTGGTGGACATGAAGGGTG
>DATGXW010000185.1:0-6883 GCA_035298585.1 Phycisphaerales bacterium | reverse complement strand
GGCACAGCGGCACAGCGGCACAGCGGCACAGCGGCACAGCGGCACAGCGGCACAGCGGCACAGCGGCACAGCGGCACAGCGGCACAGCGGCACAGCCAGATCATAAAAGCAGGCCACGGATTGCACGGGTGAGACGGATCTGAGAGAAGACACAGAGAAGAGCTTTTGCCGCGGATGAACGCGGACCGACGCAGATCAAATGCAGGCGGAGCAAGTCGTGGGGAGGGGGGACAGGAAGAGTGAGACATGGTGTCGGGTGCATCATGTGTGACTTTGGTTCTGAGCAGTGAAGCTGCGGCTTTTGATAGCCCATGGCGTAAGCCCATGGGTTCAAGTGCGCGGCTGCGTGGGAGCCCGGTACGGGCGGGTCATTGCTCTTACCGCACACACCGACTGCAACTGCATCTACGTTGAACGCCTGCGCACTGCACCACGTGCTGCTTGCTGCAATGAAAAGTACGAGACCCTTCGGAGAGAATTGCATGCTCGCTGTACGCAACGCAACGCCGTAGAACCTGCCCCTGCCTCAGAGCGGGCAGGAGCAGGGCACCCGAACGAAGAGATCTCGGGGCCTGAAAGGCCCCGCCCCAAGAACGGAACTGCACGCGGAGTCAGTAGGTGAAATTCGCACTCGGATCGCTCGACCCCAGCGAGCCGCCGCCGGTGTCGCCGTTGATGGCGGAGTTGGTCTTATTTGTGATGACGATCGGCGCGACGGAGTTGTTGGCGAAGATGTTCCAGTTGGTGGAGTTGCCGCTGGCGGTGTTGCGGGTGACGATGTTGCCGGTGGCCTTGATCCAGACTCCGATGGGGTTGTCGACACACGTGTTGCCATCGAGGCGGTTGTCGTCGAAGCGGACCTCGATCCCTGCACCAGTTCCGGAGGTGCCGTTGTCGGTGCACAGGTTGCCGCGCGCGACGGAGCTGTAAAAGAGCAGGATTCCGCTGCCGGCGTTGGCGTACGCGGTGCAGTCAAAGATTGAGGTGTTGTCGCCGGAGAAGCCTGATGATCCGCAACTCTGTGCATACGAGTTACGAATCGTGCCCTCGCTCACGATGAAGCCTGTGTCATTGACGTCGTATGCAGTGCAGTCGCTGGTGGTGCACCAGTCAAGACGGAAGCCGTACTGATCCATCGAAGCGGTGCACGCGCTCACGGTGGATCCAGTGACAAAGAACCCGTACGTGCCATTCTCGCGCGAGACGCAATCGACGACGGTGCTTCCCCGCCCAGCTTTGTATCCACCTGCACTGTTTTTCATCGATGTGCAACCGCGGATCGTCGCCGAGTTGACTGTTTCGATGCCGTAGGATGAGCTTGTGTGGACCGTCGTGTCCGTGATGACCGCGCCCTGGTTGGTGTAGATGCCAAGCCCGGTGGACTCTCCGACCATGCAGCCTGTGATGGTCGCGTTTGAGCTCGTGATGATGCCGCCTGCGCCCGCGCTGAAGACGCTGCAGTTGCGGATGGCGATGCCATTGCCTGCACGGATACCTGCACCCGCCGGATTTGCGATGTTGATGTGTTCGATGAGGCCGCCGACGGTCAAGTCTGCATCCGCAGCGCCGTTGGGCGCGATGTCGATCGCGTCGCCGAGCCCTGCGTTGAGCGTGCCGTTGCGGATCGTGAGGTGCGTTCTGCCGCCGCCCACGAGACGGATGCTCGGGAGCGTCGATGCATTGCCGATGACAAAGCCGCCAAGATCGATGGTGACATTGCTCGATGCGATCTCGATGCCGGACTTTCCGGGAAGGACGGTGAGGCCTTGGGTGAGGTAGTACGAGCCTGGCTTGGCGATGCGGAAGTGGCTGTCGGCGTCACCGGGGGTGGTGGCGTCCGATATCGCGGTGCGCGGCTCGACTTCCTGGAGCGTCTTGTAGGTCGGGGTGATGGCGCCCGAGGGGGGATCAAGGGGTCCGGCGGTGAGGAGCGCCGCTGAGAAGAGGATCGCACCGCCAGCGAAGAGGATTGAACGACGTTTCATGCGGGCAGACTACTGGCGGGTGGGGGCTTGGCAAAGGGAATTGTCGCCGGAACCCGTTGCGAAGGTGGGTCTTGTAAAGTGGATGATGGAATCGCGAAATGGCGGGGACGGGGTGTCCCCGCCATGTGCGGGTGCTGACGCGGGGTTCTCGAGTGCGGGGGGTAACTCAGTTGCACTCGATGTTGGCGTGGTGGACCTTGATGAGGAAGGAAGAGCAGGGCGGCGGGGGATAGCGATACAGGCAACTGCTGGGCCAATCGCCGCAGGTTCCGAAGGTGATGCGGGCCATGACGAGCCTGAGGCCGCTGAAGGATGCGCCGGCGGTGTAGGCCGAGAGCGGAGGCATCCCGTTATAGCCGGTAAAGTCGATCGAGTAACAGGAAGGGCCGAGTATGACCTTGCCACCGGGGAAGGCTTTGCCGAGGTTGAGCGGGTCGGCGGGAGCAACCCACCGCTGTGCAACCCAGTCGTAGAACTGAACGGTGAAGCCGGGCAGGCCCTGGCCGGCAAGCCCCTCGATCTCCATGTGCAGCTTGAGATTGATCGGGACCGCGGCCTGCGACCATCCGGCGATGATCATCTGGGTCTTGCAGTCGCATTCGTTGCTCCACACCCAGACGGCCTTGTTGTCGGGGGTCCAATCGCACATGGGGAGCGCGAAGCACGAGCTTGCCGAGGATGTGCCGAACATGAGGTCTGAGATGGGGAAGGTCGAGGTCGTGGGGACCGAGTAGTCGCTCTCGACGGAGTAGCCGGCGAGGCCCAGGGGCTGACCCTGGTTGCAATCGATGATGTGGAGTGGGAAGAAGTGGACATTGTCGACGAGCACACCGCGGTCATCATCATCGCGGATCTCGAACTGGAAGTTCTGCGATTGCGGGAGGGGGATGGCGAAGATCTTGGCGCGCGAGTAGAAGCTGGAGAACTGGACCAGCGTGTTGATCATCGGCTGCAGGAGCGGCACCGGCGCGGTCAGCGAGTGTGCGATGGACATGGAGGATGAACTGACGGCCATGCGGAGCTGGGATGTCCAGGGCGCGACCGCGCGGGAGCGGTCGCCGGCAAAGTCGACATAGCCGAGGAAGAGGCCCGTGGCCAAAGAGGGTTGGAAGCGGGTCTGGCGGACGCCATCGAGCGCGGCGGTGGTGGGATCGATGTCCAGGCCCAGGACGTTCTTGCAGCGGGGGGTGTTGTGGATGAAACGGTTCTGGTGGAGTGTGGGGGAAGTGCCGGGAAGGTTGACCCATGGAGAACCGATCTGGCCGTAGTACTCAAAGCTGTCATCGCCCAGGAGGTTCTGGGCGTGTGCAGAGGCGGCGAGGAGCGCGGTGAGAGCGGCTGCACACCGGGGGGCGTGGGAGGACATCGCGGTCGCGCCAAGCCGGTACAGGTGCATCGAGCGGTTCATATGTCGGGCCCCCTTTGTGGCGCTGTGCGTGTGCATCGAGCGCTGGCCGCGGGAGCAGACGATGAACCCGCGGCCTTCACTGCAAGGAACGCACGCAGGGGCGGCGACTCACGCCCATGTGCAAGAAAAGGCCAATCCCGTGCACGCACGGGGATTTGATGCGTGTGCACATGGCAGCGCGGATGCACGGGAAGACCGCGCGACGTGACGGCTCAGCGGGGGAAGCGGCCGGACTCCATGGGTACGGCGGTGACGCGGTCGAGGACTATCCAGGGTTCGCCGTTTTTGCCTGTCACAACGCCGGCGATGACGCCGACGAAGAGCGTACCTCCCCCACCGCTGCCGAGCTTCACATCTTCGGGCGCGATGGCCATGATGCGGGCCTTGCCGCTGGCGGGGGTGATGATGGCGACGTCTTTTTCCCACTGGGCGAGCGATGGATCGCGGGAGAGCGAGCCGGTGAACATGATGGCGTCGCCGCGGGGTGAGCGTTCGGGATCGAACCACTTGCGTGATTCTTCGGTGAGGTACTTGGTGACGCTGCTGGAGACGGTGCCTGGGAGTTCCTTGGCGCTCTCAGCGAACTGGTCGAGGACCTTTTCGTATTCGTCGGTCGCCAACGGGATGTCGGTGATGGCGCGGGCGACGCGCTGTGCACATGCGACGACGGCTTCCTTGTCCTTGATTCCGGTGCCTTCACAAGCCTTGCATTTGTTGCCGGGACGGCCACGTGGGGGGCGCGGCTGGCGTGACCCTTCGCCGCTGCCGCCGCGTTCGCGTGTCTTCTCATTGATGGTGCCGTCGCCCTCGCAGGCGGTGCACTGGAAGCCCTTGAGAAGCCCGGCGGCCTCGCCGCGGGCCTTGTCCGCGCTGCCGTCGTGGTCGTAGCGGAGCACGGGGAAGACGGTGCCGACGGACTTGATCGAACCGAACTCCCGGCGTGCATCGCGGACCTTGATGGGCTTGAGTTCCTTGCCGAGGTTGGCGGCGTTCTTGGCGGCCTCCTGGTACTTCTTGAAAAGGTCGTCGACGGTGACGGCGTTGAGTCCCAGGGGACGGGCCTGTGCACTTGGCCAGCCCCAGGTGTTGATGCCGGCGAGACGGCCTTCTTCGTCGACCAGGGGTGAGCCGCTGTACTGGCGGTTGTTCTCGGTGGCAAAGAGCCAGCCGGGCGCGTCGAAGGGGCGATCGCTCCTGCGGGAGCCCTGGTCATCGATGGAGATAAGGCCGACCTTGGCGGCGACTTCGCCGGTGGTGGGCGAGGCGCGGAGGGTCCAGAGGGATTGGCCGTTGCGCGGCTCGCCGGGCGCGAGCTTGAGCTTGCGCTCGGCGAAGGTGGGATCGGGGACCGAGGGCGTGAGGCGGATCAGCGCCACGTCGCGCGCGGGGTTGGCGGTGAGGATCTCGACCTCGAGGGGGGTGTCTGAATCCATGAACCGGGCGGTGGCGTTGGTTGCGCCGTTGAGGCCCATGAAGCTGGTGACGCCGATGATGCCGGGGATCGTGCTCTCCACCAGGAAACCGGGCTGGATGGGCGTACCGATGGGTGAACTCTTGCTGCCGTAGGCGAGGGAGATCTCAAAGACGACCGAGCGGGCGAGGCCTTCGGTGGGCTCGGGGCGGTGTGCAATCGCCAGCGCGGGCGCGGGAAGAACCGGCGTCGCGCTGGTCGAGAGCATCGCGGAGAGCACGAGCGAGGCGGAGATCGCGATCAGCATGGGAGCCCCCTGTTGTGTGTGTGCAGTATACCACCGGTGCTGCACACGGCGGCAATGTGGGAATGAGCGGTGTTTGTTGGTGAAATGAGAGCTTTGAGCGAGGTGGCGACGGGCCGCCGGAAAGGTCTCATCGCACAGCCACGAACACGTGGGCCGGGGGGCCAGTTCACTTCACGCGTGTGTAGGTGGCGGTCATGAAGCGGGTCCACTTGCCGGGCTCGAGCTCCACCTGAGACCAGAGGAGTCGGCGGTCGTTGCTCTGGATCTCGATGACATCCTGATAGCGGACGAGCTTGGTGGGGTCGGCCCAGCTCGGGCCGATGGTGTTGAGGGGGAGTGCGGCGGGCTTGGCGAGGTCGATCGTGCCTTCATAGACAAAGAGCGTGGGGATGCACGAGCCGATCCAGGTGCCGACGTAGGCGTTCTTGGAGGCATCAAAGCCCAGGGTCATGCGTGAGTGCATGATGGTGTCGGTGCCGGGCATCTGGCCTGCGCCATCGCACACGATCCAGAGGTGGCCGAAGGCGCGGACGGTTTCCTTGCCGGACGACTTGGAGGGCGGCTGGTCGGGGCCCATGGAGCACTCGCCTTCCATGGTCCATTCACCGATGAGCTGCTTGAGCCATTCGTGCTGCGGGGCGGGGGGCGTCATCATGGTCGTGTACTCCCGGGGTTTGGTGTGTGAGGGAAGGGGATGATACAGCAAAGGGCAGACGGCGGACGGCAGAGAGCAGAGAGCTGAGAGCAGAGAGCGGGGCGCAAAGAGGAGACGCTGGGCGGGGGTGGTTGGGGGTACATGTGTTCAGAGACCAATGGACAAAGCCCGGGTGTTTCCTGGCCGGGCTTTGCGGAGGTCATGGGTTGTTGTGGCCGGCGAGACGCCCGCTCATCGGCACATCAGGCTCGGCGGCGGCGAGCCAGGAGGAGGCCCGAGAGCGAGGCGAGTGCAGCGCTGCCGGGGGCGGGGACCTGGACCAGCCAGTGGCCCAGTTCGTTGGAGGAGTACCAGTCGACGCCGCTGCCGTTCCAGACCGCGAAGGCGTATGCACTGGGGCCCTCGTTGGGTGCGATGAAGTGCGAAGTGATGGCGTGACCGAGGCCAAAGACGTCGGACGTGAAGGCATCCGAACCGATGCGGAAGTTGTTGTCCAGCGTGCCGTTGAGGGTGAGCAGGTTGTTGATGGCGGGCGTGAGCGTGGGATCCCAGCCGCGGGTCATCATGCCTGCGCTGGTGAAGAGCACATCGACCTCGGCAGCGCTCGCGCGGCGGAAACCATCAAAGAGGCCGCCGGGCTGGAGCTCAAGCTCCATGGCGTTGTAGCTGAAGTTGCGGGTCTGGGTGAGGTCGAGCCAGCGCAGGCCGGTGGTGCTGTCGAGGGTCAGCAGGCCGTCGCCGGGGTTGGCCAGGTCGAGGCTGGTGAGGCCCGCGTGTGCAAGGGGGGCGGCGGTGAACAGGGTGATGAACGCGATCGAATGAAAACGCATCGTCCTTCTCCTCGTGAGGGTGTGCTGCGACGGTCCGGCGGAAAACGGACCGGGAGGGTGGCAAGGGGCCACCGGCTCCGTCTGTGCACATGGCGGAAAGGGTGTGCAGCGCGCTCCCTGGTTCTTGTGATTTTGTGGATATGCGGCGGGAGAAGGTGCGGGGGCGCGGTGCGGCGGCGGGGGTGGATTGGACGCTGGTGCAGAGGGGCTCGCCGCCCCTCTGCAACTCCCGGCTGGAAGAGAAGGCAGGGGGTGAAGGGGCCGTGCCACGGACCTCGGAGGCTTGG
>DATGXW010000184.1:0-9499 GCA_035298585.1 Phycisphaerales bacterium | reverse complement strand
CTCCGCAAAGCGCCGCATCTCGGAAGCGATTTGAGTGTGCACATGCGGGCTTGCACGCACGAGGATGCGGCCGAAGAACTGGAGACTGTCTTCTCCCGCCCAGCACACACTTCGCATGGGCCAGACCGTGTCCGCTGATAGCCCAAGCCGCGTGACGATCTGCACATAGATTCTGTTCACTTCTTCAGGCGTCAAGGAACTCCCGCCGTGTTCGCGCAGGATCAAACCCAGAATGTCATAACAGGCAAGGAAATCCCCATGCACATCGGCAGCGGCTGGTTCACTTCCTGGATTCTCCTGCTGCACGAGGTTCAGAATCTCTCGCACGCGTTCCAGCACCTGGGGTGTGTCGACGATGACATGGCGATCACCGAACGGGAAGGTGTGCATCGATGACACGAACGGCCTGCCCGGCGCCGCAAAGTGCCTTGCGACGGCGTGGACCACTTCGTTGACTTCCCGTGAAACATCGAAGGGCAGGCCGCCGATCGACCTGCTGAACGAACCCGCTTGGGCGTATGGATGTGCACGCACACCAATCGCTTGCAGACGTGAAACATCAATGACAGCGCACGCCAATCCTTCCTCCACGGCCCGGGTGGAACCGTCCGCCCTTCTCAGATGCTCCAGGTGGTCCAGCATGTGTTCATAACTTGTCTTCGGTGCCCGGATATATACGGCGCTGTTGAGGTAGTAGGCCTCGATCTCATCTCCCCCGTTCTCGCGCCAGAGTTCCGGATCAATCAACGTGCTCCACTGCCGGACGATCTCGGAAACGCCGCTGTGCAGTGAGTCTCCCGAGGTTTTGCGGAATCTCCGGACGATGTCCAGCACGGGCACGATGTGCGTCTTCTCATCAACTTCTACCGCCGTCGCTGAACGCTCGACACCATGCACGGCGTGAAGAATCGCTTCGATCTGATCAAAGAACTTCTCACGCTGCACCACGACAAGCGCACCCCCCCATGCCAGGATCCGGGCCCGAGACCGGCCGGGCGCGACGCCGTTCCATCGCCACGATTCAGGGTCGATCACATGTTCGATCAACGCCTCCAATTCCGCCGTATAGAGCGATCTTTCGAACATATCCCCCGGCTCCGTGCGCGCGTCCACGGTCTGGAGAAGGCCGTCGATCGCAAACACCTTGATCGACCGCCCCTCCGGGTATGCCGTCAGGTCCTCATCCAAGGGTCCCTGCCACCGCTCGAGTGTGCATCGCCAAAGCCATGTCTCGAAGGCGGAGAACTGATCACGTTCGAGTCTCGATCGAAAATCCACGGCCAGGGGATGCAAGGCAGCGCCGCCGAGATCAGCTCCATCGGCCCACGCCTCCCGCGAAATCGGCGGCACGATGAGCATGATGGGCGTGGGGATGAACCTGCACCACCCTCGCATGCGGGGATCCGGGACACGGCGAATCGTGTCGGCGGATGCGATGACCAGGATGCCGGCGACGATCAGCGAGCGGTTTCGCCGTGTGCACATGAGTTGTCGACGCCGCGAAAGCAGCTTTCCGCACTCGGTGCAGCGCACGGGCAACGGTGCGGCAGCGTTCACGAGGTCGTACCAGCATCCCGAACATCGGAACCGGCCGCGTGCACGGTCCCACCACAGCCCCCAGAGCACGATTGCGAGCCCCGCGAGGGCAGTTCCGGCGGCGAGGATGTTCCAGAGCTGCGGCATGTGGATGAAACAATGCGGAGATTTTCAGACGCACTGATCAACGTGCGGTTCGAGGAATTCCGGAAGAGCGGCCGGCCCATGGGCTCGCGTGCACATCGCCAAAGATGCCCGGTGGAGGCCCCTTTGGGGGATGCGGGCGATCGGCACATGGTTTCGTGGTCTCGTGGTCTCGTGGTCTCGTGGTGCGCTGCGGTCCGCTACCCTGCTGAGGTTGATGGAACTGACGTACTTCTCACTTGCGATCTTCGGCGGATCACTTCTTGCCGGCTGCCTGGGAGCCCTCACCGGGTTGGGCGGCGGAGTCGTGATCATCCCGCTCCTTGTGCTGGTGTTTCATACCGACCTTCGGTACGCGATCGGGGCTTCGCTCGTGGCGGTGATCGCCACGAGCACGGGCTCGGCCGCGGCGTACATCCGCGAAGGGTACACCAACGTCCGCGTCGCGATGCTGCTTGAGGTGGCGACGACGATCGGGGCGATCGTGGGCGCCCTGATCGCCGGGATGACCAACAAGCTCATCATCATGTACATCTTCATCGCCGTGCTCTTCTGGTCGGCGATCTCGAGCCTGCGCGAGACCAAGCACGCGGGGCCGCAGGAGGCCGCCGATCCACTTGCGGTCAAGCTCCGGCTGAATTCGACGTACCCATCCAAGGACGGTCCTGTCCCCTACGGCGTTCAGAAGATTCCCGCGGGGCTGCTGGTGATGTTCGGCGCCGGCGTTCTCTCGGCGCTGGTCGGGGTGGGCTCGGGCGTTGTCAAGGTCATCGCGATGGACCGGCTGATGCGCCTTCCTTTCAAGGTCTCAACGACGACGAGCAACTTCATGATCGGCGTGACCGCGGCGGCCTCGGCGGGCGTCTATTTCCATCGCGGGCAGCTCGATCCCGCGCTCTGCGGACCCGTCGCCCTGGGCGCGATGGCGGGCTCATGGCTGGGAACCAAGGTCCTGGTCCGCGCCAAGACGCGCGCTCTTCGGATCATTTTCGCGATTGTCGTCGCGGGGATGGGCGTACAGCTCCTGATACGTGCACTGACCGGAAAGATCTGACAGGGAACGCCATGGGTGAAGAACACAACGGGCCCGGCCACGGCAACATCCCGACGCACACGGAGGAACCGGGGCTCTCGCACGCTCGCATCCTTGAGCTTCGACTGGCGCGGGTGCTGGTCTACGGGATCACCACGTGTGCAGTGATTCTCTTGATCTCCCTGATCGCCACGCTCTTGCGGGATGGCGGCAAGAGCGTTTCCTTCCGCGAATTCCATCCCGAGCGTTCCTCGACATCGATGCGGGAGGTGCTTGACGGTGTGCAGGCGATGGAGCCCCGCGCCTGGCTGATGCTCGGCGTGCTGCTTGTGATCCTCACCCCCGTCGCCCGGGTCACGTTCTCGCTTGCAGCCTTCGCCAAGGAGCGCGACCGCCTCTACGTCTTCATCACGCTCATCGTGCTGACGATCCTGGCGTACTCGTTCTTCTTCGGCAAGGTGTGAGCATGCACACCGAGCAAACGCGGTGATGCCCGATCGCCGCAAGCCGCTCAACCAGTTCAGATCCGGCTCGGCGTCAGGGCGCCCCCGTCCTACGCGACGATCCCCTCAAACCTGGGCGTCCAGCCTGGAAAGATCGCCCCCAGGTTCTGGTTGTTCAGGCACTTTTGGATCACTTCCGAAAGGATGTCGCGGTAATCAACCGTGATGTGCAGATCCAGATCCTCATACAACTCGCCAAGCCCGACCCATCCCGGCTGCCCCGCGAGATCGCGTCCATACACCCGCCCGCCGTTGATGCGTCCACCCATGACGAACATCGCGTTGCCGTGGCCATGGTCGGTGCCGCGGCTGGCATTCTCGCCAGCGCGGCGGCCAAACTCGGACATCACGACGCACACGACCCTGGTGGTCGATGAGAAGACGTCCCGATAGAACGCCTGGAGGCCCGAGGCGAGGTCATCCATGTTGCGCGCAAGATCGCCGGTGAGCGGCCCGGCCTGCGAGTGCGTGTCCCAATCTCCGCGGTCGACGCAGATCGCCTCGACGCCCACCTGCGCCTTGATGAGCGCGGCCGACGCCTTGAGCGCACGCCCGAACTCGGTCTCGGGATACCGCGCGCCGCCCGCGGGCTGATACCCGGCAAAGTTGATCGATTCGAGGAGGCTGATCGTGCCGGAAGTGGTCTCCGCGGCGTTGCGGAGCAGCGTCGGAGCACTTTCGTACATTTCACGCATCGCCGACATGCGCGCCCCGGCGGTCCTGGGATTGCCCGCGATGCCATAGTTCAGTGCATCGGGCACAGGCGTCGTCAATGGACTTCCGGCCATCGTCGTCGGCACCGCGTACCCCCCCATGCTCACCCCGCGCAGCAGGACGCCGGGAAGGATCGGATCGGAGAGTGCAAGGTGCCTTCCGAGCCAACCCGAGAAGAGCGAGGTCGTGTTCAACTGCCCGAGTTCCATGAATCGCATCGCATCAAAGTGCGATCGACTCGTGTCGGTCAGGCCGCACCCGTGGACGATGGCCAGGTGGCCGTTGTCAAAGACCTCCTTGAGCGGCGACATCGCGGGCGCCAGGCCGAAAACACCGTCCAGGTCCGTGCAACCATTCGAGGTGCCCGGCGGAGGGATCGCGATAGTGGGCCGTGCCGTGGGACCGTTCGCGGCGTAGTAGAGCGGGTCGGCGTGGGGTACGCACAGGGTCAGGCCGTCGGCGCCTCCGCGCAGGAAGATGGACAGGATGACATCGCGGTCGGAGCGGTGGTCCCGGGCGTAGGTGACGCGCGGGAGCCACGCGGGAACCATGGCGGCGGCGATCGCCGCCCCGCCCCCGGCCCGAAGGAAGGACCGGCGTGAGAGCTCGTTGTATTCGCGGCATGCACGGGCGGTGCGGGCGGGTTCCATGGGGGATCGACTCCATCGCCGAAGTGTTCGAGGACGATGCACACGGCCCGGGGGGATCGTGTGGACATGCATTGCGGGGGCTGTTCAATACCACTGGAACGAGGGCATGGTCGTCGCGATGCTCAGCGCATCCTGCAGCTTGCTCCACGGCGGCGTGGCGCTCGATTGACCGAGGAACGCGCGGAGCGCGCCGCGTTCGTGGTTGAGCATCGGTTCACCCAGGAAGACGTCTTCGATGCGCTTGAGCACGCCGTCGGTGCCGACGGCCCCCGCCATCAGCTTGCGTGCGTCGTAGAACGTCGATGGGTAGCGGCTGTCGAGCAGCATCGCGCCCATGTTCCATCGCGGGAGCTGGAGCCCCGCCCAGTAGGCAAGCGCGTCCGGGTAGCCGTTGGGCGCGGGCCAGAGGAAGGGGTAGTGCCCGCAGAGGTACGCGAGGCCCGCGATGTCGGCCCACGATGCAAAGTCCGCGTCAAAGACGCGGATGGTCGAGATGAGCAGGTGGAAGGGCCGCTTGTACTTGCGCGGGGCAACTACCTGAAGATTCTGCCGGAGGACCGCGCGGAAAACCTCGCGCAGGTCGCCGTCGGTGGCCAGGAAGACCTGCGCCACGTGATCGACCATCCAGTCGGCAGGTTGCTCACCCCAGAACCGCCTCAACATCTTGCGGGCGATGAACTTCGCCGTGCTGGGGTGCCGGCTCAGGACCTCAATGACCTTGAGTCCCTGGGATTCACCGCCGGGAGGAATCACGACTTCGTGGGGGGTTCCTGCAAACAGCGTCTTGGCGGTAAAGTCGTGCGTCGCCGGATCAAACCGGTACTGCAGCGAGGCGAGCGGCGTCCCCGCCGCGAAGTGCGTCCAGCCCGTGAAGCACCGCGCCACCGTCATCACGTCCTGCTGGGTGTACCCGCCGTCCACGCCCATCGTGTGCAGTTCCAGCACCTCGCGCGCATAGTTCTCATTGGGGTGATCCTTCACGTTGGTGTTGTTGTTCAGGTAGTTGAGCATCGCAGGGCTCCTGGCGCTCGCCAGAAGCAGGGAGCGGAACTTGCCCAGTGCGTGCTTGCGGATGACGTTGGTGTCGTCCCACACCTTGAGAATGTCGCAGAAGTCCGCGAAGAGATAGATGCTGAAATGGTCCGACCAGAACTCGACCGCTCGCTCAAGGAACTGCCTCTTGGATCGCGCGGCCCGCAGTGTCGTGGCGCTGATGAGCCCCCGGATCATCGGCGAGGAATCGAACCGCCCGCCCTGGTAATACAGGTTCCAAAGCTCGTTGGGCGATTTCGTCAGTACGTTGTACTCAGCGCCCGCCAGGCGTGCATCCACGTCCGTGTCGGCGATCGACTCAGGATGAAGGTGGTGCTCGATGTACCCCTCGGCGCCCCTTTGGATCGCAAGATCCAGTTCCGCTCGCGTCACGCCGAAGGTCATCCGGTTGACCAGCCGGAGCATCGCATCGGCGACCGCGCCCTGCCTGCGATCCACGGGCGGAGCGCCCATCGCAAGGCCGCTCGACAGCGTGCGTGCCAGCTCCGCAGCGCTGACCGAAAAACCGATGGGGACCGTTGACATGCGAATTCTCCCGCGAATGCGAGACGCAGTGGGTGTGCACGACCTGCACAGCCGGATGCGGCGTGATTGGGAGAAGTTAACGCACGATTTCAGATCCCGAAAGAGGATTTCCGCAGAATGCCGGTCGCGGCGGAGCTTCCGAACCAGCCAAGAACGTCAGCGGCGACCGGAAGGGATCCTGCCCATCATCCGCTTGGGGGGGAGCTTGGTGGGAACGATGCCCCCCGGGAACTTGGAAGCATCGACCTTGTCGTTGGCCGCGGGGGGAAGCTCGGGATTCACGGCCGCGTCGAAACGGCTGGTCTTGGGGGCTTCGGGGCCCGTGGGGAAGACCTGACCGCCGGGGCTCTCGTCACGCCAGCTGTCGGGCTTGGGAGAGGCCGTGAAGTCCGGGTAATCCATCTTGGGGATCTCCCGGTTGATCAGCGACTCGATGTTGGTCAGCAGTTCGCCCTGCGCGGGCGTGACAAACGACCACGCCACGCCCTTGCGCCCCGCGCGTGCCGTGCGGCCGATGCGGTGGACATAAAGATCCGGGTCCTCGGGGAGGTCGTAATTGATCACGTGCGAGACCGCCTCGGCGTCGATGCCGCGGCTGGCAAGGTCGCTGGCCACCAGCACGGTGAGGTCGCCCTCGCGGAGCTGCTTGATGACGCGGTTGCGCTTGCCCTGGCGCATGTCGCCGTGGATCGCGTGGACGTCGATGCCCTTCTCCTCCAGGTACTTGGCGAGCATGTCGACGCTCTTCTTGAGCCGGCAGAAGACAATGGTCATCGCCGGCTCCTCGTGCGTCAGGAGGTGCAGCAGGAGCTTCTTCTTGTCCCAGGGCTGGACGGCCAGGTAGTGCTGCTCGACCAGGTTGACCGTCAGCGACGCACCCGTCGTGACGATCTTCTCGGGATCACGCATGAACCGCCGCGCGAGCTTCTCGATTTCTCCCGCGATGGTCGCCGAGACGAAGATCGTCTGCCGCTCGCTGGGGCAGCGGTCCAGGATCTTGCGGATGTCCTCGCGGAAACCGATGTCGAGCATCCGGTCGACTTCGTCCAGCACCGTGAACTTGACGTTGTTGAAGTGGTACAGGCCGCGCTCGGCCATGTCCATCACGCGGCCGGGCGTCCCGACGATGATGCTCGCGCCCTTCTTGAGGCGCTGGGCCTGCGAGCTGATCCGTTCGCCGCCCATCACCGTGTCGACCAGCACATCGCCGTGGCGGCCCAGTTCGTTGAGCTCGTCTGCAATCTGCACAGCCAGTTCGCGCGTGGGCGCCAGCACCAGCGCCTGGAAGGGCACGGCGGGATCGCACATCGCAAGCAGGGGGAGCCCGAAGGAGGCTGTCTTGCCCGTGCCGGTCTTGGCCTGGCCCAGGACATCCTTGCCCGCCAGCGCCGCGGGGATCAGCTTGCCCTGGATGAGCGTCGGCTTCTTGAAGCCCGCTTCGCGGACGCCCTTCATCACGTGCTCGGGAAGGCCCAGGGTCTCGAATCCCTGCTCGTTGTCGAAGATCTCAGCGTGTGCAGCTTCCGACTCGGGCGTCGTCTCGACGGGCCGCCGACGCGGACGCTCCGGACGGGCGGGGCGGCCTTCATGGCCCCCACCGGCGGGATGACCTTCGCCGCGATTGGAATCCCTCTCCCCAGGGCCCCGTCCAGAACCCCGCCCAGAATCCTGTTCAGAGCCATGTCCAGGAGAGCCTTCCCCCCGAGGCTTGCCGCCGCGACGGCGGGACCGGCGGGGCTTGCGATTGTCAGAGCCGGAGTGATCGGGCGCGGGGCCAGAGGGATTGCTGGGTTCGTTCATGGGGTGCAGGCTTTGCAATTCTCAAACAGGCGGCCGAAAGCGGCCATCCTTGCGGGAAATGATAGGAACGCACACGGCGCATTGCACACGGGCTCCAGAATCACTCTTTGCTCCCGCGTAATGCACACGAACAGGGAGTTTCATGTCCAGCGCTCGAATCCTGTGTACGGGGAACGCACCGCCCTGTGCCCGGGATCTTCACGAGGCAGAGACCATGACTGTCGCCCTGTTCGCCCGGGCTGCCCGGATCGCCCGCGGCGTTCACTCCGCGGAAGTGTCGCGTGAAGCCGCGCCCCGGCTGCTCATCTCGATGAGCATCAGGTGTTTCATCGCCGTGGCGACGGCGGTGGCGCCCGCTGCACACCACCCCCGCCAGCCGTCCCGCCAAGCGCCTCGTGCGATGAACTGTTTCAAGAATGCAGCCGCGGGCGAGATCACCAGGCGCAGGTAGCTTCCCCGCTTGCCCTGCGCAACCAGGCTCTCGGCGGAGATCCGGCTGAGGTTCACCTGCTTGGTCAGATAATCGGCCATGTTCGTGAACGAGTCATGGCGGAGCGTTCCGGCAAGATTTTCCACGCGCCCTGCGCTGGGGAGGATGTCGAGCTTGTCGTGCGGATTCACGCCTCCCCAGCGGGCTTTGCCCCGCCGTACCAGCCGAAGCCGCCACTCGGGCTGCCACGCATGGTCCAGCGGCTGATCCAGGTACCACACCTTCCGGTTGACGCGATACCCGGCCACCCCCGGGTCGTCACGCTCGATCGCGGCCCGCATCGCCTCGGCAAGGTCACTAAGCACCGGCTCATCACTGTCGATGGAAAGGATCCACGGCTGTGTGCACAGGTCCATGGCCATCTGCTTGGTCGCGATGTGCCCCTTCCATTCCGACCGAATGACACGCGCTCCCGCCGATTCGAGCAGTTCGATTGTCCCATCGGTCGAGCCCGAATCGACGGCGACGATCTCCGCCGCAAGCCCGCGGATGCTCATGAGGACCGGTTCGAGCGACCGCCGGTTGTTTTTGCAGACGATGGCGATGGAGAGTGGAAGCGGGGGCACGCACGTCAATTAGGGCATCGGATCGACCTGAATCAACCGCGTGTGCCGCGTGAAAACAACCCGGCGCGATCACGCGGCGGGTTGTTGACGCACTCATGTGCACGCACACGACGGCTCAGGGTGAACCGTCGTTGCCGTCCTCTCCTCCCGGCGTACCCGTTCCTCCGTTGCCACCGTGTCCTCCATCACCGTGCGGTGTTCCCCCGTGACCGGCGTTGCCGCCATGGCCTCCTCCACCCGATCCGCCCCCGCCATTGCCTGCATTTCCGCCGTCCCCCCCTGATCCGCCATCCCCGCCCTGGTGGTTGGACCCCGCGTCGCCCCCATCGCCGCCAAAGCCGCCATCTCCACCGACACCACCGCGGCCCGAGCCCGGCCCACCGTTGCCGCCGTGTCCTCCCTCCCCACCAGGACCGCCGTTGCCGCCATTGGAGTTACTGTCTCCGGGCCCGGTGTTTCGACCTTCACCACCCTGCCCCCCATGC
>DATGXW010000183.1:0-4149 GCA_035298585.1 Phycisphaerales bacterium | reverse complement strand
CGCGACGTCCGTCGCGGTTCCCATCGCGCGATCCGTCGCGCGGACCGTCTGGGCGACCTTCAGGCCTCGGACCGCGGCCCTGAGAGCCACGGCCGTCGGTACTCCTGTTGTCGGGCCCCCGGCCATCGCCGCCAGGATTCTCCGGCTTGCTCGCCGCTTGCCCGCCGGAACCAGCGCCCTGCGGCGGACGCGACGGCGACGAAGACCGCGGCCCGCGCTGCGGGAACTCCGGCGGTGCCGGCCGCGGCGGCGCCACTGCGCTGATCGGATCCGTCAGGTCCTCCACCGGGATCGCCACCTGCTTGGGGCGGCCCATCTCGTCGTTGATGTCCAGCTCGACCAGCACAAGCTGCGTCAGGATCTGTGAATCGATGACGATGCCGTCGCCTTCGGGCGTGCCCACGCGCTTCTTCTTGTTGGGCAGCTTCTTCCGCAATTCGTCGTACGTCTGATCCTCGTACCGCAGGCAGCACATCAATCGCCCGCAGCGGCCCGAGATCTTGAGCGGATCGAGCGTGGCTTTCTGGATCTTCGCCGACTTCATCGAGATCGGCTTGAGCACCTTGAGGAAGTTCTTGCAGCAGCAGTACTGCCCGCACTTCTCGTAGTCGGCGGTCAGGCGTGCCTCGTCGCGAGCTCCAACCGGGTGCAGATCGACGCGGGTGTGCAGCTCCTTGGAGAGCACCGGCCCGAGCTCGCGGAACTCCACGCGCTCCTCCGCGAGGAAGTGCACGATGGTGCGCTCGCCCCCCAAGAGAGGCTCGACCTCGACGATCTTGATGTGCCCGAAGCCGTGCGCTTCCGCCGCCCCGCGTGCTCGCAGCCGCAGCTCGTGCTTGGACTGCTCGATCGCGGCCTGCTTGTCGAGGTCTTCCTTGCTGGCCACCCGCAGCACGCGTCCCTCGGTAAAGAACGGGTAGTCACGCCCGCCAGAGTTCTCGATGTACTGCAGCATCTCCTTGCGGCTCACACTCTTGGAGCACCCCGAATTGCTGCACGTGCTGGTGAGCATCTCGCCCAGCTCGGTGCCCCGCTGGGTGCGAACCACGAGCTTGCTCCCGCAGCCGGGCTTGACGCCGCCGTCGTATGGGAACTCGCCGACCAGCTTCATCGCGCCGAACCGCACGACGATGGACTTGGGCGGCGCGAGCCGTGCATACGCCTCCCGGTCGGCTTGTTCCTTCAGGTGCGCGTCGGCTTCGAATTGGGGCAACGGAACGATCGGCATGTGGAGTGTCGGATGTGCGATGTCGGATTTCGGATGTGGAGTCGTGAAGGGCGGAGTGCCTTTCCATCCGACATCCCCAATCCGACATCCGACACGGCGTCGATCTTACTGTCCCCCAAACCGCGCCCGCCCCTCCACGAACACCGATTGCAGCCGAATCCGCTGCACCGGCGTGAGCAGCCCCTGGCTGTCGGTGCGGTACACCGTCAGTTCCTCGGCACGCGCGTCCTGCACCAGCACGTTCGCCTCACCCGACGTGTTTGTCGACAGGATCGAATACCCGTTGCCCGCGGCCACCATCTGTGCGGTCTGCGCGTGCGCCACCGAAGCCAGGGGCAACCCGCTGAGATTCGGCCCGCCGCCGAACATCCCGCCGGCGCGGATCAGCACACACGCCGCGAGCACGCCTGCGCTCAGGCACAGAAGTGGTTCGGCCACTCGGCGACCCGACCGAGCCGCGGGTTGGGCATCCGAAGCAGTGGGGGTGGAAAGGGTGGACGACATCAACGCTCCCCCTTCCGGTTGCGATCGCCCCCGAGGTTGCGATAGCCGCTGACCACGTACGCGCGGCGTCCCTGGTCCCACTTCAGGGTGATCAGCTCCTGGTTGGACACGTCCAGCACCTGGACCAGACTCGCGTTCGACCCCGGTACGGTACTCCCAATCATCAGATACTCACCCCGCCCGCGTCCCAGGGGTAGGCTGTTTGCCTCAGGTTGAGCGAGCACAGGGCTGGCGAGCCAGAGCGCCCCAACCGCCCCCGCGAGCGCCAGATTGAGCGCGATGAGATTCTGTAAACGACGTCTCGGCATGGGTTTATGAACCTCCAAGTGGACATCCCGCGCACGAGCCGTTGGTCATCGAGAGATGATCCCGGGCGACATCCCCACGATTTCGCTCGCCAATCAATCCATATGGCCGCGCTTCGCCGGCATCAGGCAGGCACCGATCACGAGCGCCAGGAGCCCGAGCCCGAAAAGGATCATCATCACCATGTGACCGCCCCCGAGTTCTTCGGGCTTGGTCGGCACGGGCGGGCGGGGCTTTTCCGCGACGGCGGTCGCGACCTGGGCGAGCGTCGGCAACGCGGCCAGCGCGAGCGGCGCGATCCAAGAAGCAGCAATCCATCCTCGCCGGGTTCGGGTCAGCATGACGGTACTGTACCTCATCTCGGAGACCGCGGTTCTGCCCGACTGCGTCCGGAGTCTCTTTCTTCGCGGGCTTGGCCCGCCTCTCCGGCCCGCCATTCGCAACCCGAGCGACGGCTCGTGCGTATTCCCAAGGATCCGACGCGTTGATGGCCGTCGGGCGGGTGCGATCTTGTGTACCATCGTCCCTCCCTCGCCGGCTCGGCACGGCGATGTGGCTCATCGCACGCCTCTCGGGCGGCCCGCCCGCTCGGCAGGTGTTGGGTCCACGCGGCAACAGCCGTGTGAGGGGGATGGGGGACAGACGGGGAGAGCGGGGGAGTGGGTGGGGGCGGGCCCAAGGTCCTTTGGGGTCCGCCGGCGTGCATCACCAGTCGGGGCGTCGTCCCCGAGTCGTCCGAACGCAAGGATTCCGCATGGCGAGTTCGAATATCTGCTGGGGCATCGAGATCGGGGCCGCGGCCATCAAGGCCGTCAAGCTCGAGAACGTCGGTGATCGCGTCAATGTCCTGGACATGGCGATCATCGATCACCCCAAGACGCTCTCGACGCCGGGCGTCGATCCGGCGGACGTCCTGCGCGTCTCGCTGGGCACGCTGGTCAGTCAGTACGACCTCACCAACTCCCAGATCGCGGTGAGCGTGCCCGGGCACTCCAGCTTTGCGCGTTTCGCCAAGCTGCCGCCCGTCGAGCCCAAGAAGGTCCCCGACATCGTCAAGTTCGAGGCGATGCAGCAGATCCCCTTCCCGCTCGAGCAGGTGGAATGGGACTACCAGACCTTCCTCAGCCCCGACTCGCCCGAGATCGAGGTCGGCATCTTCGCGATTACCCGCGAGCGCATCATGGAGCGTCTCACGATGCTCCAGGACGTGGGCCTCACGCCCAGCTTCGTCACCCTGGGCCCGATCTCGGTCTTCAACGCTCTCGCGTACGACCTGGAGTTCGATGAGAAGACGCCGGGCACGATCATCGTGGACATCGGCACCACCTCGACCGACCTGGTGATCTCCGAGGCCGGGCGCATGTGGGTGCGCACCTTCCCGCTGGGCGGGCATCAGTTCACTGACGCGCTCGTGCAGGCGTTCCAGATCGGTTACCCCAAGGCTGAGAAGCTCAAGCAGGACGCCGAGGATTCCAAGCACGCCCGCCAGGTCTTCCAGGCGATGCGTCCGGTCTTCACCGACCTGGGTCAGGACATCCAGCGTTCGATCGGTTACTACCAGTCGCTGCACAAGGACGCCAACCTGCAGCGTGTGATCCTCATCGGCGCGACCTCGAATCTGCCCGGCTTGCGCAAGTACCTCAAGCAGCAGCTCGGCATCGAGGTCTACCGCGTCGAAGAGTTCAAGAAGGCCAACCTCAACTCCCTTGACGGCGGCCAAGAAGGCGGTGAGCGGGCCAGCAAGTTCAAGGCGCGTTGCCTGGAGCTCACCACCGCCTACGGCCTCGCTCTGCAGGGTCTGGGCGCGGGCACGATCAACGCCAACCTCATGCCCGTTTCGATCATCCGCGAGGCGATGTGGAAGGGCAAGGTCAAGTGGTTCGGGGCCGCCGCGGGCATCGCCGCGGTCGCGGGCGCCGCGATGTTCGCCCGTCCGTTCCTCGATCAGGCCGCGGTGCAGCGTGCCGCGGCCGAGCCGGTGTTGGTGCTCGCCTCCTGGCGCCAGGGCGTCGGGGCGACGTGGATCTCGTAGGGCACGCCGGGGCGCACCGCGCTCGCACGCAGCCAGCGGTCGAGCGTCGCAAGCATGAACTTCTGCGACTCGGGCTGGT
>DATGXW010000182.1:0-1575 GCA_035298585.1 Phycisphaerales bacterium | reverse complement strand
ACACGCCCTCCACATCCACCTCGACCATGCGCTGCGCCGCCATCGTGAGCCGCTGCTCCATCGCCGCCAGCCGCGCCCGCCGCTCCGCGTTCACGCGCTCGGGCCGATGCCGCTCCAGCCGCGCTGATGCCAAGAGCAGCTTCTGACGCAGCTCCCGCGCCACGCCCTCCATCGCCTCTTCAAGCCCCCCGCACGCCTCTTCCAGAAGCTCCCGCGCCCGATGTGCAAACACCCCCGGATCCCGCATCACGCCCCGCGCCGCCAGCCCCTCCACACGCCGCCGCTCAAACGAGAGCATCCGCCGAACCTGCCCCTCCATACGACCCTCGATCGACGCCAGTTGCCGCAGCAGTTCTTCCGTCTCCGGCGTCACGCGCATCGCCGCCTGCGTGGGCGTCGCACACCGCTCATCGGCCACCAGTTCCGCCAGTGTCACGTCCGTCTCATGCCCGATCGCCGCCACCACAGGCACCGCGCACCGCACGATCGCCTCCGCCACGCCCCGGTCGTTGAAGCACCAAAGATCCTCCTTCGAACCCCCCCCGCGCGTCACGATCACCGCGTCGATCCCAAGCTCCGCGTGCCGCCGCGAAACCTCCTCGATCGCCCCGCGGATCTCCGCCGCCGCTCCCTCACCCTGCACACGCACGTCGCAAAGCACCACGCCCACCCGTGTGCATCTCCTCCTCATCGTCACCAGCACATCCTGCAGCGCCGCCGCGCTCCGGCTCGTTACCACCGCCACCCGCGATGGAAACCTCGGAACCGCCCGCTTCCGCGCTGGGTCCAGCCACCCAAGCCCCCGCACTTCCTCCACCAGCGCCCGGAACGCCGCGTCGAGCGCCCCCGCGCCCACCGGCTCCACCTGCTCCGCCAGCACCGTCACACGCCCCTGCTTGGCGTAATACTCAACCCGCCCCCGCACCACCACCTCCATCCCATTCTCCGGCGTCACCACCGCCCGCCGCGCAGCCGACTGAAACATCACGCAGTTCACCACCGCGTGCTCATCCTTGATGTCAAAGTACCAGTGCGTCCGCTCCCGAAACCCCGAGACCTCGCCCACCACCCGCACCGTTCCCGGCACCCCATCACGCAGCACACCCTCGATCTTCGCCGAGAGCTGCGACACTGTCATCACATGTGCATGCCCCCCCGACGCCGGCGAACTGCCCCCCGCGCTCCCCGCCCCCGCGCTGCGCTTGGCCGCCATCTTCGATGAATCAAACGGAAGCCGCTCCATGCATCCCAGCGTAGCTCTACCCCATCCCACGGCACAGGCCAGACGCACAGGCCGGGTGTTTCGGGTGCCCTGCCCCGCTGCTCTGAGCGGGGCAGGCATCACACGCCCACTGCTTCAGTGCCTTTCTTCGAACCCTGCCCTTCGCCGGGTGCCCTGCTCCGGGCTGCTTTGAGCCCGGGGCAGGCATCACACGCTCACTGCTTCAGTGCCTTTCTTCGAACCTCTGCCCTTCGCCGGGTGCCCTGCCCCGCTGCTCTGAGCGGGGCAGGCATCACACGCCCACTGCTTCAGTGCCTTTCCTCGAACCTTTGCCATGTGACCCTGTGGCCCTT
>DATGXW010000181.1:0-10875 GCA_035298585.1 Phycisphaerales bacterium | reverse complement strand
CGGCGAAGATGCATCTGCACACGCCGGCGGATGCGGGGGTGGGCACGGTGGTCTCCTCGGCCCTGTGCACGCGCGGCAAGTCCGCGAGCTTTGTCCGCCACGTCGTCATCGACGTCTCCACGACCCGGCTGGCGGGTTCGTTCCTGGCGGGTCAATCCTTCGGAGTGCTCGCCCCCGGCCTCGACGAGAAGGGCAGGCCCCACCAGGTCCGCCTCTACTCGATCGCCTCCGCGGGGTACGGTGAAGACGGGAACGGGATGCACCTCTCGACCACCGTGAAGCGGACGATCGATGAGCACTGGGAAAGCCACAAGCTCTTCCTGGGCGTCGCGAGCAACTACCTGTGCGATCTCAAGCCCGGCGACCCCGTTCGCGTGACGGGTCCGAACGGGAAGCGATTCCTGCTTCCCGCCAACGTGGATGAACACGACTACCTCTTCATCGCCACGGGCACGGGCATCGCCCCGTTCAGGGGCATGGTGCTCGATCTCCTGCGTCCGCGCTCGGGCGTGCCGTGCAGGAGCAAGATCACCCTGGTCATGGGCGCTCCCTACGAGACGGACCTTCTCTACGACGATCTTTTCCGCGAACTGGCCTCACAGCACACAAATTTCCGGTATCACACCGCGCTCTCACGCCAGCCTCAGACCGACGCCGCGCGGACGATGTACGTCCAGCAGCGTCTGGCAGCGCAGCGTGAAGAATTCGCCGAACTGCTCACTTCTGATCGCACATTGATGTACATCTGCGGGCTGGCGGGGATGGAACTGGGGATCTACCAGGAAATGACCCGGATCCTCCCGGCGGGGGCGCTCGAACAGTACCTGACCATCGCGCCCGAGGTCGTGGGCCAGGTCGACGCGTGGTCCCGGACCATGCTCAACCGCCAGATCAAGACCTCCCGGCGAGTCTTCACGGAGGTGTACAGCTAGACTTGCTCCCTCCCGGCGTGTGCCGGTGGACCCCTTGGGGTTCCCGCGGACGCCGGCGGACCGTTTGACCGCGTCGGGGAGTGCCTGTTACCGTTCCCTTCCCGGGCTGCACCGAACGTTCTCCTTCTGTTCCTCCGGACTGGTCTTCCCCCCTGGGTCTCCAGATCCGATCGAAGACAGCGACGACGAGCCTTCCGCATGGTCGTAGATCACACTTCCACCCGCTCCCGCCGTTCGCACACCTTCTCGTGGCGCGATGCCGCTCTTTCGCTGTCGAATGTTCGCCGCAGCCTGGCGATGCTGCTGATCGCCGGCGTGTGTGCCGGCCCCATGGCGACCGTGGCGCATGCGCAATTCGATACGCTTCCCAATGAGGTCACCTCGGCGACTTCGGCGTTGAGCGGCGAGCAGGCGGCGGCCGTCAAGAGCTACGCCCAGAAGTATGTCGATCAGTTGACGGTCGAAGGGGAGGGCGACAGCGCCGACCAGGCCAAGCGGCTCCTGGTAGAGCCGCTCAACCGCATGTCGGTGACGCCATCGTTCCGGCTCGAATACGCGCGTGCGCTCTCCGAGAAGCTCCGCGCCATGTCGCAGGACGGCAAGGCCGAGAATGCGATCCGGGCCCTGTTCATCGCCGGCGACCTGGCGACCGAGACCTCGATCGCGATCGCCGAGTCGCAGCTTACCGCCAAGGACGACGGCACCCGTGCCGCCGCCGCGGTCGCGATGCGCCGGACGTTCGAGGCTGTCAAGCGATTTGATCCCGCCATCAGCACCGCGCGCCTTGCGACCTCGCTCGACGCGGTCGGGAACGCACTCCGAAAGGAAGCCGATCCGCAGATCTACCGCGAGCTTTCGCGTGCGGTGAGCGCCGCGATGCAGATCGACCGGGCGGGGCATGAGAACGTCCGCAACAAGGCGGCTGCGGTGCTCTCTGACGCGCTGGGCGCTCGCCTGCGCGAGCTTGAGGGGGCGATACCCGAGACACAGACCGCCTACGCACTGGTCGGCGCTGCCACGGACCTCCGCTCGGTGCTCGGTCAGGAAGGCCAGCTTGGCGCGGAGGGGGCCAAGGCCGCGGCGGGGTTCGCCGGTGACCTCCTGGTGAACATCTCCAAGGTCATCAAGAAGGGCGGGCTCTCGACCTCAAAGGCCGAGGAAGATCCCAGCCGGGCCCTGGCGGTGCAGATGTCGCTGCTGGCAGAGCAGATCATCACGCTTGCCAGCGCTCGCACGAGCGCGGCCGGTGCGGCCGTCAACCTCTCCAACTTCCTGCGATCCGGCGAGGTCAACGACGACGCCAAGTTCACCCTCGGGCTCAACGAGGTCGTCGACCGGCTCACCAAGGCCCCCTTCAGCCACCCGGCCGATCGCTTCAAGTAATCCACACCATACTCAGCCGTGTGCGTCGCACGCCTTGCCTGTACGCTGGTGTGCACTCCATGCTGAAGTTTGTCGCCCCACTTGCACTCCTGCTCGCGGCGATCCTCGCCACGACGCTCTTTGACCGTCCACCCGGGCCGGCGGACTTTGTCTTCATCAACCGCGGTGATGTCACCACGCTCGACTTGGCGCGGATCTCCTGGCAGCAGGACCTGCGGGTCGCACGCATCGTGCATGAAGGACTTGTCAAGAACGACGTCTTCACGCATGAATTCGCCGTCGTGCCCGCCGTCGCCGAATCATGGACGATCTCCTCCGACGCCAGGGTCTACACGTTCCGCCTGCGAGCGGATGCACGCTGGTCCAACGGCGAACCCGTGCGGGCCGGGGACTTCATCTATTCGTGGCGGAGAGTGCTGCTCCCCGAGAGCGCCGCCGACTACGCGGGCTTCTTCTTCCCCATCCGCGGCGCAAGGGCCTTCTTTGAATGGCGGTCCGAAGCACTCAAGAAGCTCGCCCAGGAGACCGCCGGAGCCTCCGACAGCGCACGGCTTGAACGCGGCACCGCGCTCTGGAACGAGAGTGTGCAGCGATTCGACTCGACCGTGGGCCTCCGCGCACCCGACGATCGCACGCTCGAGGTCACGCTCGAACGCCCCACGCCTTACTTTCTCAATCTCCTGACCTTCCCCACGATGTTCCCCGTGTACCCGCCGCTTGTACAGAAGTTCGAGCGGATCAACCCCGCGACTGGGATGATGGAAACCGATCCCGCGTGGACCTTCCCTCCCTTGGCCGTGAACAACGGCCCGTTCATGGTGACACAGTGGCCCTTCAAGCGTGAGATGCGGCTTGAGAAGAACCCCCACTACTGGAACGCGGATCAGATCGCGATCGACTCGATCTCGATGCCCTCGATCGAGGACCCCAACTCGCAGGTGCTGGCCTTCCGAACCGGCACGGTCATGTGGGTGACCGACGCCGTCGCGCGGTACCTCCCCGAGATGCTCGATCAGAAGAAGGCCTTCTATGCAGAGCACCGGGAAGAGTACGAATCGCTCAGGCGACAGGGCATCGACCCACTTGAGATCGACCGCCGGCTCCCCCCCGATCCGCGTGCGACGCTGCACGTCCTCCCGGCCTTCGGGACCTACTTCCTCAACTTCAATTGCAGCCCCCGGCTGCGGGATGGGAGGGCAAACCCCTTCCACGACGTTCGTATCCGACGTGCACTCAGCATGGCCGTGAGCCGCGAGTCGATCACCCGGCAGGTCCGGCGGCTGGATGAGCCCGTCTCGCCCACGCTCATCCCCGAGGGCTCGATCGCGGGGTATCCCTCGCCGCGCGGGCTTGAAGAGAACATCGAATTGGCCCGCAAGCTTCTCTCGGAGGCGGGGTACCCGCAGGGCGCGGGGCTCCCGACGATCGAGTACCTGTTCACTCGCGACGGTGGGCACGACCTGATCGCGCAGGCGGTCGCCAAGCAGTGGGAGCAGAACCTGGGCGTCCGGGTCAGCCTGATCCCCAAGGAGATCAAAGCCTTCCGGGATGATCTCCGCGGCAAGAACTACATGGTTTCGCGCGGGAGCTGGTACGGGGACTACGGCGACCCGACCACGTTCCTTGAGATCAACCGCACCGGCGACGGCAACAACGACCGCGCCTATTCCAACCCCGCCTACGACCGCCTTCTCGACCAGGCCGCACAGACGCTCGATCCTCAGCAACGGATGAACCTGCTCAGCCAGGCCGAGGCGCTGATGCTCGGCGATGCGCCGATGCTGACGCTCTTTCAGTACAACAGCGTCTACCTGCTCGACCCCCACCGCTTCACCGGGCTCACGAGCCACCCGCGTGCTGAGCAGGATCTCTCATTGATCGACATCTTCGGCGATGGCAAGGGGACCGATCGGCCCCGCATGCTTCCGGCCCGTCCCGGGTTCGCCCCCTGAACTCGCTCAGAGCTTTGTGCTTCGCGGGATCGCCATGAGCAGCACGCGGAGCAGCTCGGCGACCGACCACGCCTGTGCGGGGCACCCGTCGGGCCGGCGTGGATGCTGCGGGGAGTCTTCGGCGTCGTATACCTCGGAGATGCTGCACACGGCCCGGCCGGCGCGTGGCGCCAGCAACTCGTGGATGAGTGGCCGGAGGACGCTCCGGGCCTCGTGCCTGCTCGCGTCCGAGAAGTGGCCGACCCGCATCAGGGCTTCGGCGTACGGCCCGATCAGCCAGGGCCAGACGGTGCCGTTGTGGTACGCGCGATCCCGCAGAAAAAGCGAGCCCTCGTAGCGGGGCTGGTAGTCGGGGTCGTTGCTCGCGAGCGTCCGAAGCCCCATCGGCGTCAGGAGCGACTGGCGGACCGCTCGCACCACCGCCTGCTGCTGTTCTGCGCTCAACGGGGAATACGGCAGGCTGACGGCGAAGATCTGGTTGGGGCGGATCTGGTACGCGGGGTCGTTCCGCGCTCCCCCCTGCGAGCCGGCGGAACCGGGGACAAGGTCAAAGCACATCTGCCGGTACGCATCGAAGAACCGGGCCTGGAATGAGAGCCTGACGCGCTCGGCGACCTGCCGAAGGTCGCGTGCACTGCGGGGGCGCGTCCGTTCGAAAAGGTCGCACATACCCATGATGGCGCTGTACCACAGCGCGTTGATCTCGACGGCCTTCCCCGCGCGGGGTGTGAAGACCACCCCGTCGCGCCGGGCATCCATCCAGGTGAGCTGCGTCGAGGCGTCGCCCGCGGCGACCAGACCGTCGCTCGGATCGACCCTGATGCCGTAGTCGGTCCCCTGCTGGTAAGCCTCGAAGATCGACATGCACGCGGCGCCGATGGGTCCATCCGCGACCGACGCATCGCCCGAGGCAAACGCGTAGCGGCAGGCCGCGTGGATGAACCACAGGGAGGCGTCGACGGTGTTGTACTCGGCGTGCCCCGTCTCGTTGTCGAAGCAGTTGGGGATCAGGCCCCGCTTGCTCAACGCCGCGAAGCCTTCGAGGACGGCCTTGGCCTCGGGCAATCGGCCCGTGGCGAGCAACAGCCCCGGAAGGCTGATCATCGTGTCGCGGCCCCAGTCGCTGAACCAGGGATACCCGGCGATCACCGATGTCGAGTGCGTCCGCGCGGAGGAAGGCGTCTCCCACTCCGGAAGCCGTCGGCGCACGACAAACTGATCCGCCGCCGCGATCAGCGCATGGATCGCGTCGGTCTCGATCCGGTCGATCCCATGCTCAGCGCCTTCGAGCGCGAATCTCACCCCGCGGCCGATGCGAACCCGCTCCATCTCGTGTGCATGCTCGATCGACGGGCCCGGATCATCACCGATCCACGCACGCAACTCGACATCCTCGCCCGGCGCGGTCTGCGCCACAAAGACGCCCGGCGAAAAGAGATCCTCCCGGAAGTCCTGCCCACGCTCAAGGTCACGGCGGTATTCAAAGTCGTACCACCACTGGCCCCCGCCGCCGAAGAGACAGGCGCCCGAACTCGCCCCCATCGCCATGTGCACCGGCGGGATCTTCATCACCCCAGTGTCAGGGCCTCGGACCGTCACCACGCCCGGCCCCGTCGACACCGCCATCTGCGAGGCTTCGCCGCGCCTGCCGGAGGTCAATTCGTGGAAATCCCGCATGGCAAGCAGGGGCCTGATCTCCAGGCGGACGCGTGCACCGATCGGCGCGGAGAGAACGCGGTAGCGAACCGCCACCGCCCCGGGCCGCGTGATCGCAAGCTCCCGCCGGACAATCACGTCCCCGCCCGGCTTGCCGTTGCGTCCCATGACCGCAAAGCGGTACGTCCAGGCCACCGAGGAGGACTTCTCAAACTCCACCAGTGAGCCGGCCCCGCCGGGGTGAACCACCTCGCCGCCGAACCGATAGCTTGAGAGATCGAGCCAGACGGCGGATTCTGAGGCAGTTTCGGGCTCGCCATCCCAGGTCAGCAGCACACGCTCGACGGCCGAGTGCAGCAGCACCGCACGGCCGACGGGTGGGTTCAGCGCGGGGATCATCCAGGCGTGGTATCTCCGCGAGGGGATTCCGGCCGCCGTCCCCATGGCGAGACCGCCTTCCCCATCGGTGAGGAGCCACTCCGTCCGTTCAAGTTCGCCCGCTGCCACGCTGCCGCTCGTCGTGGGCGCGCCAGGCTGCCCAGAACCCAACCCCGAACCCGATCCCGCGGGCACTTCACCGGTCCTGATTCGGAACACCGGCGGATTCCAGGTCGGCGCGGCGTGACCTCCCGCCGGGTCCTTCCCCGCGGCGGAAGCCTCCGCCGTGGTACGAATCGGACTGGCCGGCGTCATGGTCATGACATCGGGATGCTAGGCACACTCCCTGAGTCGCCCGTCCCGTGGGTCGCCCGACGACGAAATCTGAACATCCGCCCCCGGTGGATACCTCGGAGTGGCCGGCGATCTTGACATTCCGGGTGACCACCGCGACACTCATCCATGGGAACCTCGACGATCCGTCCCACCCCTTCCCCGGCCTCCACCCCCACAACTGAAAGCCCTTCCACCACGGCCTCGCCCGCGGAGCGGTCGCGCTCGACGCTGGGCGTCCTGGCGGGCAAGATCATCCAGGACGGGATCACCTTTGACGATGTTCTTCTGCTCCCGCGCCGGTCGGCGGTGATGCCCAGCGACGCCGACACATCGACGCGCCTGACGAGTTCGATCCGCCTGAACATCCCGCTCCTTTCAGCGCCGATGGACACCGTGACCGAGTCGGCGCTTGCCATCGCCCTGGCGCTTGAGGGTGGGCTTGGCATCATTCACAAGAATCTCTCGATCGAGGCCCAGGCCCGCGAGGTTCTGAAGGTCAAGCGGTCGGCCAACGGCGTGATCTCCGATCCGCTGACCCTCCGCCCCGACGAGACAGTTGCCCGCGCCAAGGAGCTCATGGCCAAGCACAACGTCTCGGGCTTCCCCGTGACCGAGCGCGGCGGCACCGGCCCTGACAAGGGCAAGCTGCTGGGCATCCTGACGCGTCGCGATCTCAAGTTCGTCGAGGACTCCGCGACGCCGGTCGCCGAAGTCATGACCTCGCGCGGCCTCATCACCGCCCCCGCCGGCACAACGCTCGAGCAGGCCGAGGTGATCCTCAGCAAGAACAAGGTTGAGAAGCTGCTCCTGATCGACGGCAACTTCCACCTCGCGGGCCTGATCACGATGCGCGACATCGAGCGGGCGGCCCGCTTCCCGCGTGCATGCCTGGATGGGCGCGGTCGGCTCCGCTGCGGCGCGGCGGTTGGCGTCGACCATTACGACCGCGTGGAGGCGCTGCTGGCCGCCGAGGTCGACGTGATCGTGGTCGACACTGCACACGGGCACTCGGAGAATGTCCTCCGCACCGTGCGGACGATCAAGCAGAAGCACGACGTCCAGATCATCGCGGGCAACATCGCGACCGAGCAGGCGGCGATCGACCTGATCGAGGCGGGCGCGGACGCGATCAAGGTCGGCATCGGCCCGGGCTCGATCTGCACGACCCGCGTGGTGACGGGCGTGGGCGTCCCGCAGATCACGGCGGTCATGAACGCCGCGCGGGGCGCGGCGATCGGCCTTGAGCGGTTCGGGCGTGATGTGCCGGTGATCGCCGACGGGGGCGTCCGTCATTCGGGCGACATACCCAAGGCGATCGCCGCGGGCGCGAGCGTGGTGATGATGGGTTCGCTCTTTGCCGGGCTGGATGAATCCCCCGGCGAACTGGTGATCTCCCAGGGCCGTCGCTACAAGAGCTATCGCGGCATGGGCTCGGAGGGCGCGATGAACGCCGGTTCCGCCGACCGCTACCGCCAGGCCGACAAGCTCGGGCCCGATGGCCGTCCGATCGTCAAGTTCGTTCCCGAGGGCGTGGAAGGGCTGGTCCCGTACCGCGGGCCACTGGCGGACTTTGTCTACCAGCTCGTCGGCGGCATCCGCAGCTCGATGGGATATTGCGGGTGCAGGACGATCGCACAGCTCCAGCAGGAGACGCAATTCTGCCGGGTGACCGGGGCGACGGTGGTCGAGAATCACCCGCACGACATCAGGATCACCAAGGAATCCCCGAATTACATGATTGGGAAGGTGGGCGAGTAAATATCACCAGAAGGCGGGGGCGATCTGGCTCGTATGCACACCAGTTCTCGCGCCGGTGTGCTGCAAACTTCTTGACCCCCGCTAATTAAGTCAGATATGCTCGGTCCCGGGGCAGCGTTGTGTCGCTGAAATCTCGGAAGGGGGGGTGGCATGATCGAAAAGCTGATAGAAGCCGCCGCGGCGAGTCCGTGCATCATCACGGAACGCTCGGTGGGGCTGATTCTCAGGATGCTCGAAGCGATGAACTCGGTCGACTCGGCGCTGGTCGACCGCGACGGGGTGTTCCACTGGTGTACAACCAGCTTTGCGGGGAGCCTGGGCGTCGGGCCGGGGGTGGATATCAACCTCTCCATGCAGGGTTCGCCGGAGTGGTCGAAGGAACGAATCTTCGCCGCGCGCGAGATTATTGATTCCCGCAGTCCCCGCAGGTTTCTTGAGATATTCAACGGCCGCTTCGTGGAGACGGTGGGGATACCGGTCGACCTTGACTGCGGCGAGAAGTATGCGCTGGTGGTCCTGCTGCCCAAGCGGAGCCCGACGCCGGTTCCAGTCGGCCCGGCGATCCAGACGCGCGTTCTCTCGGCGGGGCACTGGGGATCGCTTGCGATCCTGACCCGCCGTCAGCTCGACGTCCTGCGGCTCATCACGATCGGCAAATCAAATCCCGAGATCGCGACCCACCTGGGCCGGACGCGCCGGGCCATCGAGTGGCACGTCCATGAATTGCTGAGAATCCTTGAGGCTCGCGACCGGATCGCGCTGCACCGCCTGGGGAGCGACGCGGGCTTTGCCGAGATCGACGAGGACCTGTGGAACCAGTTCCTGCTGGCCCACCGGGCACGCCGTGCCGCGGCGTCGGACGATGATGATGAAGGTTCAGAGAGCGGCGGCGGAGGTCTGCCTCCCGAGCCCAAGCCCGCAAGGTCGGGCTCGGTTACCAGAGCATCCGAACGCGGATCGTCTCGGGAATAGTCCGGACGCTCTCCATCACCTTGAGGCCGTCGGTCGGATCGACGTCAAGCACCACATAGCCGATGTCGCGGTTGGTCTGGAGGTACTCGGCCGAGATATTGGCCCCCAGGCCCGCGATCCGGCCGTGCATGGCGCTGAGCACGCCCGGCACGTTGCGATGAAAGTGCAGGATGCGGTGCCGGCGGGCGGGCTTTTCGCCGCCCGCCTCGCGATCCACCTGCGGGGGCAATTCGACCTCGGGAACATTCACGGCCCCGGTCGTCGTGCCGACGTTCACGAACTTGATGAACTTCTCTGCGATGTCCTCGGAGATCGACTCCTGCGCTTCTTCCGTGCTCCCGCCGATGTGGGGCGTGAGGATGACGTTGGGCAGACCCCGCACCTCGCTCTTGAAAGGTTCACCCTTGCCTACCGGCTCTTCAGGGAACACGTCCAGGGCCGCTCCGCCGATGTGGCCCGAGGTGATGGCCGACGCCAGCGCGCCCAGGTCAACCACGCTCCCCCGCGCGTTGTTGATCAGCATCGCCCCCTTCTTCATCTTCCGCAGTTCACCCTTGGCGATCATGTTCTCGGTCTGCTCGGTCGCCGGCACATGCAGCGTCACGACGTCCGCCTGCTCGAGCACTTCGCCGATCGACCTGCACGAGCGTGCGTTGCCCAGCGCCAGCCGCGGCAGGATGTCGTAGAAGACCACCCGCATGCCCATGGCTTCGGCAAGCACCGAGACCTGTGAACCGATCCGCCCGTACCCGATGATCCCCAGCGTCCTGCCGCGCACCTCGTGCGAGCCGTCGGCGGACTTGTCCCACTCGCCCGCGTGCATCTTGCGCGACTTCTCAAAGAGCTGGCGGCAGAGCGACACGATCTCGGCGATCGTGATCTCCGCCACGCTGCGGGTGTTGCTGAAAGGCGAATTGAAAACCGGGATTCCCGAGTGGCACGCCGTCCTGAGGTCCACCTGGTTGGTCCCGATGCAAAAGCAACCCACCGCCAGCAGCTTGGGCGCCGCGTTGAGAACCTGCGAGGTCACCTGCGTCTTGGAGCGGATCCCCAGCAGGTGTGCACCCGCCACCGCCCTCTCGAGCGCAGCGCCTTCGAGCGCCTTGGGCAGGAGTTCCACCTGGAAACCCTCCTGCCGCAAGAGTTCAGCACCGCGCGGGTGAACACCCTCCAGGAGCACCGCGCTGATCTTGCCCTTGGGAAAGCTTGTCTTCGAACTGTTCTTGCTCGTCATCGCTCGCTCACTATCGGTTGGTCGATGTCTCCGCCGCAGGAGGGCGGGTGTTCTCGGACGAGGGTGGATTGATGCGGATGATGCCCGCGCCGATCAGGAGGGTCAGGACAACAAAGAGCAGGATCCGGTACCACCCGAAGGGCGCCAGTCCCCGGCGGCCGAGCACGCCCACGAGCCACTTGACCGCCACGCCCGCCGAGATGGCGGCGACGACGATCCCGACGATCACCGAGACCGGCCCGAGGGTAACGAAGAGGTTGTCGGTCCCGTCCTT
>DATGXW010000180.1:0-14595 GCA_035298585.1 Phycisphaerales bacterium | reverse complement strand
CCAACGTGGAGATCGTGCTGTACGGCTGGTCGCTGGGCGCGGGTATCTCCATCGCGGCCGCCGCGGCGGATGTTCGACTCCGCAAGGCCCGGATCGCGGGCGTGATCGCAGAGGCCCCCTACCGCCTCCCGCAGACGCCTGCACGCAATGTCCTGCGTGAGAAGCGGCTGCCATACCTCTGGAACACGCCCCCGGCCTTCTGGCTCCTGGGTCTTGAGTTCCGCGTCGGGCTCGGCTGGAAGCGGCGCGGCCCCTTTGACCGCGCGGTCCTTGCCGAACGCGTGGAGTGTCCGCTCCTGGTGATCCACGGGCAGAACGACCTGATCAGCCCCGTCGATGATGGCCGCGAGATCGCCGCGCGTGCGCGCGCTGGCACGCTCGCGATCATCCCCGCCGGAGGGCACAACGGGCTCTGGACGGGTGAGGCGTCGGGCGTCATCTGCCGCCGGGCGATCCGGGAGTTCTTCGGCACGCTCCGCACACCGGGGTAATCCCATTGTCGCGGGGGGTTACCTATGGTTTTGCATGAGTCTTTCCGTCTCGAAGTGGTCGGGCCCGCGGGCCGGCAGCGCACCGGCCTCCCCCACCGTTGACGCCGTCATGGCGGCCGAGCGGGCCGCGTCGTTCAGCAAGCGGTCGATCAAGTCGTCGGCGAAGGTCGCGGGCCTCAAGCTTGCGCTCTCGATGGTGGATCTCACGACGCTCGAAGGCAAGGACTCCCCCGAAAAGGTGCGAGGTCTGTGCCGCAAGGCCATGCTCCCCGATCCCGCCGACCGGACGCTCCCCATGGTCGCCGCCGTGTGCGTCTACCCATCGCTGGTCAAGATCGCGAAGGAAACACTCGGCCAGAGCGGCGTGAAGGTCGCCTCGGTCGCCACCGGCTTCCCCAGCGGGCAGTATCCCCTCGACATCCGGCTCGACGACGTCAGGCGTGCGTGCGAGGATGGCGCGGACGAGATCGACATGGTGATCAACCGCGGCGCGTTCCTCGCGGGCCGGTATGAAGAGGTGGCCGAGGAGATCCGGCAGGTCAAGCGTGCGTGCATGCACACGGGGGCACACCTGAAAGTCATTCTCGAAACAGGGGAGCTTGAGACGCTCGACAATGTCCGGCGTGCCAGCGACCTTGCCATCCGGGCGATGGCCGAGGTCGACGACGAGCTCGGTGTGCCCGAGACAAACCCGCGCGGGACCGCGGACTTCATCAAGACCAGCACCGGCAAGGTTCAGCCCGCCGCGACAATGCCCGTCACGCTCGTGATGCTGGAGGCGATCCGAGACTGGTACCTCAAGACCGGGCGCGTGGTCGGCATGAAGCCCGCGGGGGGCATCCGGACCGCCAAGCAGTCGCTCCATTACCTCGTGATGATCAAGGAAACGCTCGGCAACCTGCCCGCCCCCGAGGTCGGCGAGAGCGCAACCGCCGGCGGCCATTGTCCCTGGCTGACGCCGGACTACTTCCGCTTCGGAGCCTCGGCCCTGTGCAACGACATCCTGCGGCAGCTCGGATGGATCAGGACCGGCAAGTACATGGCGGGGTATGACTATTCCGAATCATGATGCCAGGGTGTCGGCGGGGCCGGCGGCGGCCGGGGGGAATGGATGTCTGAGGTCGGCAGGAAGCCTCGCGGATGGCTGCTCGTGCCTCGCAGACAGCGAGCGCGGCTGCTCATGCTCTTGCTTGCGCTCACGTTCATGGGGAGCGTATTGAACTGGCCGATCGCGTGGCTGATCATCGCCTACTCGCGTCCATCGGCCACGATGCTGCCGACGCACATCCTCAACGCGGACTCAAGGTGGCCCTCGTGGATCGAGAAGAACCTGCCTCCGTTTGAGGCTTTTATCACGCCAGAGCGGCTGAAGCTCGCGGCGGATGCACGCAGCGGCAAGATACCCTTCGACGCGGCGTGGATCCTCGCGCCGACTCCTGATCGGCCGGTGGACTGCGTCCAGATTCTCTACGAATGGTTCGGCACCTCGCAGGTCTACTGGAATGCCAGGAATTTCGAGGGCGATGATTACTCGCTGCACGTGACGAGGTTTGGATTTCCGTTCCTCTCAGTCATCCATGGCGCCGGCGGGAATACCCGGGCTTCTCCTCCCACGATGTACACCTACGGACCGATGGGGAGCATCAGCGTGTGGGGAACGATCCAGTCGCTGTTCCTGCCGTGGTGGCCTGGGCTCATCGCCAACAGCGTCCTCTACGGGTTGATCCTGTGGGCGCCCTTTGTCCTGCGGGCACACCGGACCGCTTCAGCGCGGGTTCGAAATCGACAGTGCGTCGAGTGCGGGTATCCGCTCCCCGCATCGCCATCCACCGAGTCTCCCAACGCGGCCGCATGTTGCCCGGAGTGCGGGGCCGTCGACCACGAGGTTTGCCACTTCAGACGTTCAACGTGACCCCAAACGAAAAACCCCGCCGCAATCGCGACGGGGCTTTGAAGCTGCACATACTGACTGACTGATCCGGATGATTCTGGGGCGGCTCAGCGATCTGCACCAACGCCAGAAGCCCCAGATTCCAGTGCCCGATGCCCGATGCCCAATGCCTTCTTGTCTGCCTTAGCCCGCCGCCATCTTGGCTGCCTTGGCCTTGGCGTCATCCAGCGTACCGACGTACATGAAGGCGCCTTCGGGGAGCGAGTCGCCTTCGCCGTTGCACAGGCGCTCGAAGGAGTCGATCGTCGCCTCGAGGGGCGAGTCGACGCCCTTGAAGCCCGTGAACTGCTCTGCGACGTGGAAGGGCTGGGAGAGGAATCGCTCGATCTTGCGTGCACGCGAGACGGTGAGCTTGTCGTCTTCTGAGAGCTCGTCAACGCCGAGAATGGCGATGATGTCCTGGAGATCCTTGTAGCGCTGGAGGATCGACTGCACCCGGCGCGAGACGCGGTAGTGGCGTTCGCCGAGGATCTGCGGATCGAGGATTCGCGAGGTCGATGCGAGGGGATCGACCGCGGGGTAGATGCCCTTCTCGGCGATCGAGCGCGAAAGAACGATGAAGGCGTCCAGGTGGGTGAAGGCCGTCGCGGGGGCGGGGTCGGTCAGGTCGTCTGCGGGGACGTAAATCGCCTGGACCGAGGTAATGGCGCCCTTGGCCGTCGAGGTGATGCGTTCCTGGAGTTCACCCATCTCGGTCGAGAGGGTGGGCTGGTAACCGACGGCGCTGGGCATACGACCAAGGAGTGCGGACACTTCCGAGCCGGCCTGCGTAAAGCGGAAGACGTTGTCCACGAACATCAGGGTTTCCTTGCCCGATGCATCGCGGAACTCCTCGGCCATCGTGAGCGCAGAGAGCGCGACGCGAAGACGAGATCCCGGGGGCTCGTTCATCTGGCCGAACACCATCGCGACCTTGTCGAGGACGTGTGCCTTCTGGCCCTTGTCGTCGGTGTACTCGGCTTCCTTCATTTCACGCCAGAGATCGTTGCCCTCGCGGGTGCGCTCGCCGACGCCCGCGAACACCGAGTAACCACCGAAGTTCTTGGCGACGCGTGCGATCATCTCCTGGATGACGACGGTCTTGCCGACGCCTGCACCACCGAAGAGACCGATCTTGCCGCCTCGGACGAAGGGGCAGAGGAGGTCGATGACCTTGATGCCCGTGGGCAGGATCTCGGTCTTGGGGTTGAGTGCGGCGAATTCCGGAGGAGCCTTGTGGATCGGGCTGCGTTTGGAGGTCGCGGGCGCGGGACCCATGTCGATCGGCTGGCCCAGCAGGTTGAAGACGCGGCCCAGCACCGCCTCACCGACCGGGACCGAGACCGGAGCCCCGGTGTCGAGCACGCTCATGCCGCGGGCAAGACCGTCGGTCGAGCCGAGGGCGACCGCACGCACGCGGCCGCCGCCCAGGTGCTGCTGGACCTCGCCGACGAGGTAGAGCTCGCCGGTCTTGGTCTGCGTCTTGACCTCGATCGCGTTGTAAATGTCCGGGAGCTGGTCCTCGGGGAACTGTGCGTCGAAGGTTGAACCGATGACCTGGGTGATCGTGCCGTTGCTGGGCATGGGTACCTCTGGAAACCTTCCGGGTTGACAGCCCTCAGGCCGAGCGGCCCAAAGGGGGTCCAAGCGTAGGCGGTCATGAATCGGGTTTCCGCCGCTCCAAGCTCTTCAAGGACGCCTTTTGGTCGGTCCGGCGACAGTGAAGGCCGTATGTACGCGCCGTCGCGGGGTGACACCTCCGGTCAGGGTCCTCCGACAACCCGCCCAAACGCCTTCCGTCGGGCGGTTACAGTTGTTCCATGAGTCGATCTCACTCTTCGGGCGTTGACATGCAAGGCTCCCTGCACGCCCCGGCCGCGGATCCCGCCAGAGCAACCGCCGACCCGGCGATCGACCTGGGGCTGGTCGTCCGCGACCGGGATGTCCTGGCGTATCTGGAACGATTTGCGGAGGGTGACCCGCGAGATCGGGCCGCGCTCGCGGCGCTTCGAGTCGGTGTGCTCGCCATCCAGCAGGCGGGGGGCACGGTCGACGCGCAGGCGGTGCGCAGCGAGGGTGAGCGCCTGATCGCGGGCGTCAAGAGCGAACTGGATCGGCACGCGGCGGCGATCTCCGCCGACCTTGGGAGTGCACTCCGCCAGTACCTCGACCCCAAGGATGGCCAGCTCCCCCTCAAGCTCCACGAGATGCTCCGGCCCAACGGACAGCTCGACCAGCTTCTCGTGCGGCACGTCGGGTCCGACAACTCGACCCTCGCAGGTTCGCTCGCCCGGCAGGTGGGTGAGGCAAGCCCGCTGCTGCGTTCGCTCGACCCGCGGCAGAAGGACGGCCTGGTCGAGACGCTCAGGACGGCGATCCAGCAGTCGCTCGACGCTCAGCGGGACCACGTCCTCAAGCAGTTCTCGCTGACCGACGGCCAATCCGCCCTTTCGATCTTCCGCGACCAGCTCACCAAGGCCAACGGTCAGCTCCGGGATGAACTCTCCAAGGATGTTCTTCGGGTCCAGCGCGAGTTTGACCTTGGCAACAACGACGGGGCGCTTGCGAGGCTCGTTTCGCGGGTCGAGGATGCACAGCGGAAGATCACCGGCGAGTTCACGCTCGACAACACGTCGTCCGCCCTCTCGCGGCTCAAGGGGGAGATCGTCGGGCTGCTCGAACAGCTCCGCGACCGCAACAGCGAATTCCAGCGTGACGTCAAGGCCGCGGTGGATTCCTTGCGTGCAATCCGCGCGGAGCGAGACAAGAGCACCGCCGGCGGACAGGATTTCGAGTCCGCGCTCAACGTGCTCATCGCTGGCGAGGCCTCGCGGCTGGGCGATATCTTTGAAGCCTGCGGCACCTTTCCGGGCGACATCCCCCGCTGCAAGACCGGCGACGCCGTCATCACGCTCGGGGCGGAGACCGCCGCCGCGGGTCGGCGGATCGTCTTCGAAGCCAAGCGAGAGGCAAAGTCGCTCGCCCAGGCCCGCGAAGAACTGGCCGAAGCCCGCAAGAACCGCCGCGCCGACATCGGCATCTTCGTCTTTGCGGCGATGTCCGCCGCCGGGTTCGAACCCTTCAGCCGACACGCCGATGACCTGGTGGTCGTCTGGAACCCCGATGATCCTTCCAGCGACGTGTACGTCAAGGCGGCGATCTCCGTGGCGCGTGCACTGGTGGTCCGCCGCAAGATCGAGCAGGATTCCGCCCGGGTGGATCTCTCGCCCGTCCAGGAGGCGCTCGACACGCTGGTGAAATCCGCCGAGGCCGTGCAGGAACTGCTCCGATTCTCGAGCCTCGTGGCCGACAACAACCGCAAGGTCTCCGACCGGGCAGAACGCATGAAAAAGGACATGGAGAGCGCCTCGGAACGGCTCTCGTCATGCCTCGCTCGCCTGCGTGCCGTCGCGGGCGAGTGATCAACCCGCGCCCAACCGCCAGCAATCAACGCCTCCGCCGCAACCTCGGCGGCTCCGTTACCATACAAGCGTGCGGAATCGCTCCGGGGGCGGGGCGAAGATGCACGTGGAGTGATGACCTTGAAGAACTCACGGACTCTGATCGCGGCCTTCATCATGCTCTCGGGCCTCGCGGCCTCCGCCTCCCTGGCGTGGCAGGGTTCACCACCCCCGGCCGAGGAAGCGCAGGATGTCCGCGAGGGGATCCGCGAGATGGTCTCCTCCGCGCGCGACAAGGTCTTCCCGGCCCTGGTCAACATCCGCGTCGTGACCGTCTCCTTCTGGGGCGGCAAGGAAACCAAGGGACAATCGACCGGCAGCGGCACGATCATCAGCAAGGAAGGTCATGTGCTCACCAATGCACACGTGACCAACAACGGCCGGCGCTTCCGCCTGACGCTCGCCGACAAGCGCGAGGTCCCCGCGACCATGGTGGGCGAAGACCCGCTGACGGACCTTGCGGTGCTCAAGATCGACCTTGATGCACTGGCCGACAAGGGGGCCTCGCTCCCGGTGGCGGAGTTCGGCAACAGCGACGAATTGATCGTGGGCGACCTGGTGATGGCGATGGGTTCTCCCTTCTCGCTCTCGCGGTCGGTCACGCTGGGGATCGTCTCCAACACCGAGCGCGTCTTCAGCGGCTCGACGGGCGAGGTGGAAGACCTGGAATTCGAGGGAGATCAGCGCACCGGCGTGTTCACGCGGTGGATCCAGCACGACGCGCTCATCAACCCCGGCAACAGCGGCGGCCCCCTGGTCAACCTTCGGGGGCAGATCGTGGGCGTCAACACCCGCGGCGGGACGGGCATGGGCTTTGCCAGTCCCAGCAACCTCGCGCGCCAGATCGCGGACACACTCATCACGCACGGTGAAGTGCCCCGGAGCTGGTTCGGCATCACGCTCCGCCAGCTCCAGCGCACCGGCATCGACAAGGGCGTGCTCGTCACCGGCGTTGTGCAGAACAGCCCCGCCTCGCGCGCCGGGCTCAGGGCCGGCGACGTGATCACCTCCATGGGAGGCGAAGACGTAAACGTGCGCTTCGCGGAGGAGATCCCCCCACTGATGAAGCGGATGGCCGAGTTCCCGATCGGCGGCGAGGTGAAGATCAGCTACACGCGCGACGGCAAGAGCCAGACCGCCGCGCTCACCACCGAGGCGATGCTCCGCGAACGCGGGAAGGAAACCACGCTGCGCGGGTGGGGTCTGAACATCCAGGAGATCACGCCCTACATGGCCCGCGAGCGCCAGCTCGAGCAGACCCAGGGCGCGTACGTCTCGGGGATCCGCTCGGGAAGCTCCGCGGACCTCGCCGAACCCAAGATCACGTGGGGAGACATCATCACCGCGATCGACGGCAAACCCGTGAAATCTCCCGACGACGCGATGTCGATCTACCAGGAGGTCATGGCGTCGGAAAAGACGCCCGAGTTCCTGCTGGTCGAGTTCGACCGCGCCGGCAAGCGGCAGGTCACGCTGATCAAGCCCAAGCCCCCCAAGCGCGACGACCCGCCGCGCGAAGTGCCCAAGGCCTGGCTGGGCGTCGCCACCCAGCCGGTGCTGAAGGACCTGGCCAAGTTCCTCGGCCACACCGACCAGACGGGCTTCCGCATCACGCGCGTCTATCCCTCCACCACCGCCTCGCAGGCCGACCTGCGTGCGGGTGACCTCATCACCGCCATCAACGGCGACAAGCTCGCACCCCGCGGCATGCAGGAGGCGGGGATGCTCAACCGCATGGTCCGTTCCCTCGACATCGACGAGGAGATCAAGGTGACGGTCCTGCGCGAGGGCAAACCCGTCGAGGTCGCCGTCAAGCTCGAACGCACACGGCTGGGGCCCGAGGAAGCCCGCCGCGACGAGAACAAGGACTGGGAATTGACGGTCCGGGAGTTGACCTTCTTTGACCGCGATGAGAACCGCTGGTCCGAGGATGTCCAGGGTGTTCTTGTCGAGTCCGTCGAGCCCGCGGGCTGGGCGGGACTCGCGGGGATCACGGGCGGCGAACTGATCACCAGCATCGACGGCACGGCGATTCCCGACCTTGCCGCCTATCGCACCAAGATGGAGGAACTCGCCCGGCAGCAGCCCGAGCGAGTCGTCTTCGTGACCCGCTGGGGCGCACGCACACAGTACAAGTTCGCAGAACCCGAATGGAAGCCCATCGAGGTGGAGAAGCCCGCCGGGGCGGCGGGCACGGATAAGTGAGCCAGAGCACCCCAGCCGATCCTGCCCATGGGGAGGTCGTTTCGACCTCCCCCGTCGCCCGCATCCGCAAGCCGCCTGCGGAGAAGTCCACCAAGCAGCGTGTGCTTGCCGGCCTTGTCGGCACGCTGCTGCTGGCGTGGCTGGTCGTCGGCGCATCGCTGCGGCCGGACGTTTCGGGCATGGGTACGCACCGCCAGCTCGGGCTCCCCCCGTGCGGATGGATCGTTGCCTTCAACCGCCCCTGCCCGACCTGCGGGATGACCACCGCGTTCTCCGCGGCGGCACAGGGAAAGCTCCAGACGGCCCTTGTGGCACAGCCCTTTGGGGCGCTCCTGGCACTCGCGGCCGCGACGGGCGTCTGGGTTTGCTGGTATGCTGCGCTGACCGGATCGTCGCTCCCTGGCGTCTATGCTTTCCTGCTGCGTCCGCGGTGGGTCTGGCTCATGTTCGGCCTGCTGGCGATCTCCTGGGTGTACAAGCTGATGGTCGCATCGAGCGGCGTGGCCTGAGCCCATCGTGACACCCTCACGGGGCGGCCTCGCTGGCGTCCTTTCAGGCGAATCCTGGCCCGCACCACGCTCGACGCGACCGACACCGGTGGAACCTGCACCATGCGATCGATGAACGCCTCATCCTCACCCTCCCATTTCACGCACACCGCCCGCGTGTGCATGCTCAGTACCGGGCTCCTGCTCCCCCTCCTGCTTTTCCTCCAGGGGTGCACACTGATCGGAGGCATGGCCGAGAGCTACCGGCAGAACAGCACGCACGCGGTCCCCGCGGAGTACACCGGCCTGACCGGCCAATCAGTCGCGGTGGTGGTGATCGTCGACCGCTCGATCGAGGCGGACTTTCCCGGAATCACGGCGACGCTGATCGAACGGATGAACGAGCGGATCCGGCTCAACTGCAACCCGCACAAGGCATTCCCCAGCGTCCAGTTGGTCCAGTACCTGACCAACAATCCCCAGCTCCTGGTCCGCCCCCGCAGCGAGCTTGCGGCCGACTTGGGCGTCAACCGCCTTGTGGTGATGGAAGTCCGCGAGTTCCGCCTCAACGACCCGGGCAACCAGTACCTGTGGGAAGGCGCAGCGGCAGCGCAGGTTTCGGTCATCGAGGCCGACGGCCCGCTCCCGGATGACAACGCCTTTTCCCGCGCCATCCGCGTGGGGTTCCCCGACCAGAAGGGGATCGGCCCCGAGCAGTTCGGGCGCGACGTGATCTCGTCAGAACTGCTCCGTCGCATCGTCGACCGCTCATCGTGGCTCTTCTACGAGCACCAGGAGCCGTACTACCCCAAGTATTGATCCGTGCATCCCGCCATGATGTGCTGGCGCACGCGTCACGATCGTTCACCCTGACCGCGCTGGACACCCTTGCTGCAAGACCGCCTCCCATGAACGCCACCATCCAACGCCTCACCCTTCCGCTGTTCGCGGCCGCGACGGCCAGCCTCGCGATGCTCCAGAGCGGATGCAACATCGCCGCCGGTGCGTTCTACATCCTGCACGGCCCTGACCAGAAGATCGAGCCCCAGTACCAGCTTCCGCCCGAGAAGCCCACCGTCATCTTCATCGATGACCGAAACAGCAAGCTCCCCTCGCGCGACCTGCGCGAGATGATCGCCGAGGCGGCGGGCGAAGTCCTGATGAAGGATGGCGCGGTCCGCGACCTGATCGATCCACGAAGCGCGCTGGGTGCCGCCTCCAAGGACCGCTTCGGTGAACCCATGACGATCTCCGAGATCGGCCGCGCCGTGAAGGCCGAGACCGTGATCTACGTCACCGTCGACAGCTTCTCGGTCTCCGCCGACGGCCAGACGATCGCGCCGGCGTCGAACCTCCGCGTCAAGGTCATCGACTGTGTGACCGAGAAGCGCCTGTGGCCCGAAGACAAACCCGAGGGTTATGCGCTGGGGATCCAGTCCCCGCCCCGGCAGGGAACACTTTCAACCTCCCCTGCCGAAGTCTTCAAGGTCCGCCAGCAGGCGGCGGCGCGCGCCGGGCTGGGCATCGCCCAGCTCTTCAGCGAGTACATCGCACGCGAATCCGCGACCAGCGGTTCGACGCTCGGCGACAAGTAAGGTCAACGTCCCCGGACCCGGCGCAGCGTCACAAGTATTCATCATGCGCATCCTCCACCTTCTCAGCGCATTTGATCCCGCCATGGATCGAATCTGTTCGTTCGGTTCCGTCCTCACCGGCGATGTCCAGGCTTCGCCCGCGGACGTCACCGCACTCGCGTGCCGATCGCTCATTGAGAAGACCCCCGGCGCCGACCACACCGTCGTGTGCATCGGCGGCGACCGCGCCCTCTCCACCCTCCGCCGACTCGGCCTGACTCCCTCACACCACCTTTCCCGGCCCGGCGGCTTCTCGGGCCCCGCTCGCCGGGCGCTTCGCCACATCCTGACCTCCCGAGGACGCTTCTCGTGCATCCAGGTCTGGGATCCCTCGCTGATGGACTTGGTCCCCCACGGCTTCTACCACGCGCCCCCCCCCTCTCTTGACGATCAGGCCGCCCTCATCGCCGCCGCACACCCTCCGCCGGCGGTGGATGTTCAGGATGAACTCGCCCCCGCCGGCGACCATCCGCTGATTCTCTTTGGCGCTGACCCCGCGGACGCCGGCGATGCGGCATCGCTCTTCCGCGTCATCGGGCTATCCGATAAGTCAGATCTGCGGTTTGCACTCATCATGCCCCGCGGTGTGCGCGGAGCCCGCCGCGCCATCCGGCTCCACCGAGACGCACGCATCGCAAGCCCTCTCATCCTCTCGCGCCGATCCGCGATCGACTGGGCTCCCATCGCCCGGGTCGTCCTGACGGTCGCCGTGAAAGACCCGCGAGAAGTGCTCTTCCGGGCCTTTGCGGGGCTCTACGGCGTCCCGGTTGTGACGGCGCCCGCACACGATACCGAGTCGCTCGGTGAGCCCTCGCTGATCGAGTACTTCGCGCCGGCCGCGACCATGCTCCGCCGCATCCTGGATGGCGAGTATCTCCCTCCCCCCCCGCAGTACGTGCCCATCTCATCGGTCATCGAACGCCGTGTGCACTGCTGGCACGACGCCGCGTGCCGCGATCTGCCCGCGCCGGCCTCGGTTTGAAGCAGCCCCGGCATCCTCGAAACACGGCCTTGCACCGCCCTTATCCTTCGCGCATGTCGACACCAGCCGCTTCCACCACCGGCGTCCTGTTCGTGTGCACCGGCAACATCTGCCGCTCCCCCCTCGCCGAGGCGCTCTTCCGCCACCGTGTGCACGAGCGGGGGCTTGATGAGCACTTCCTGATCGCATCCTGCGGCACCGGCGGCTGGCACGCGGGCGACGATGCCGATCCGCGGACACTCCGCGTGGCGAGCCGGTACGGGATCCAGATGAACCACCGCGCCCGGCAGCTCGATGCACGGAGCGACTTTGATCGCTTTGAGTGGATCCTGGCCATGGACCATACCCACCACCGGGCCCTGGTCACGGGACGCAAGCCCGCGACCCGCCTGCACCTTGTTCGTGAGTTTGACCCCGGTCTGTCCGGCCGGGTTGGCCTCGATCTTGATGTTCCCGACCCCTACTACGGGGGTGAAGATGGGTTCGAGGCGATGTACAGGATGCTGGATGGAGCCTGCACAGGGCTGCTCGACCACATCGTGAGGCAGGACCCGAGATTCTCGCGTCGCTGACATTCCCTTGCGGCGCTCATACCATCCAGACCTGTGTCAGTTCTCGCCGCCACCAACATCCGCGTCGTCTACGGCAGCCGCGTCATCCTCGACGAGGTATCGCTTTCCATCGAGCAGGGTGAACGCATCGGCGTGGTCGGCCGCAACGGCGCCGGAAAGTCGACGCTGCTCAAGGTCATGGCGGGGATGGTGACGCCCGACTCGGGCAGCGTTTCCGTCCAGCGCGGGTGCCGGGCCGGGTATCTGCACCAGGATCCCAAGCTTGATCCAAGCGACACGCTGCGGGAGGCCGCCGAGCGTGCGTTCGAGAAGCTCCACGACCTGCACGAGGCCCAGCACAAGCTCTTTGACCAGATGGCGACGGCCGAGGGAGATGATCTTGAGAAGCTGATGAACAAGCAGGCCGAGATCGAGCGGCAGATCGACGCGATGGGCGGCTACGCGATCGACCACAAGATCGACCAGATCCTGCACGGCCTGGGGTTCACCGACAAGCAGTTCTCGATCAAGGTCTCGGGGCTTTCGGGCGGGCAGAAGGGCCGCCTGGCCCTCGCCAAGCTCCTGCTGGAAGAGCCCGACGTCCTGCTTCTTGATGAACCGACCAACCATCTCGACATCGACGGCCGCCTGTGGCTGGAAGACTTCCTCAAGAACCAGTACAAGGGCGCCGTCGTCGTCATCTCGCACGACCGCTACCTCCTCGACAACGTGGTCGACCGGATCCTCGAGACCGAGCAGTGCCGGCTGATCGACTACCCGGGCAACTACGCGGCCTTCGTCGAGCTCCGCGCAGAGCGCCGGCTCGCCATGGCGCGCGCCTACGAGAACCAGCAGAAGAAGTTCGAGAAGGAAGAGCAGTTCATCCTCAAGTACAAGGCCGGCCAGCGCGCCAAGGAAGCACGCGGGCGCGCGACCAAGCTCGCCCGGGCCAGGCGTGATTTTCAGCTCGAACGTCCCATCGAGCTCGCCACGTTCAAGATGTCCCTCCCCCAGGCCGAACGGTCGGGGGACCTCGTGGTCGTCACCAACGATCTGAGCAAGAAGTACAAGGCCGAGGACGGGAGCGACAAGGTTCTCTTCCACGATTTGAGCGTGAAGATCGGCAGGGGCGAACGATGGGCGATCATCGGCCCCAACGGCGCCGGCAAATCCACCCTGGTCCGCTGCATGCTGGGAGAGATCGACGCCGACCGCGGCGTGGCCCGCATCGGCTCCAACGTCAAGATCGGCTACTACTCGCAGACGCACGAGAAGCTCAACCCCGAGCACGTGGTCTACCGCTACCTGCAGGACATCATCGCCAAGGAAGTCCCGGGCGTCCAGATGTCCGAGCAGCAGGCCCGCAACCTCGCCGGCGCGTTCCTCTTCAGCGGTGATGAGCAGGAGCGTGAGCTCGGTTCGCTCTCGGGCGGAGAACGCAGCCGCGCGGTGCTCGCGGGCCTCATCTGCTCGGCCAAGAACCTCCTCATCCTCGACGAACCGACCAACCACCTCGATATCCCGAGTGCGGAGCGCCTCGAAGACTGCCTGAGCATGGAGGAGGGCTTTGAGGGCACGCTGATCCTCATCAGCCACGACCGCGCCCTGATCGATTCGACGTGCGATCACATCATCGCGCTCGACGGCAAGGGGAACGTCGAGATCTTCCACGGCGGTTACACCGAGTGGCACGAGAAGCACATCGAGCGACAGCGCGAAGAAGCCGCCGCCGCGCAGGCAGAGAAGCGCCGCCGAGAGGACGCCGACCGGGCACGCAAAGCGCAGGAAGAGAAGAAGCGAGCCCAGGAGCAGCAGCGGCGCTCGGCCGACAGCTCCACCAGCAAGTTCACTCGCATGAAGACCGAGCAGATCGAGAAGCGGATCGAGCAGATCGAAACCCGCGTCCGCGCGATCGACGCCGAGATGATGTCAGGCGATGTCTGGAACAACGCGGCCAAGGCCAAGAAGCTCGGCGACGAGCGGGCCGCCCTGGCCGCCGAGCTTGAACCGCTCGAGTTCGAGTGGTCCCGCCGTGCCGAACAGGGCGACTGACCTTCGCCCGCCCCGCCTATCCGCCCTAGAATCTCGTCCTGGTCCGTGGTTTACCTTAAAACTGGACCTTTCGGTGGTGTCTTTGGCCCTCCGTCCGATACAGTGGTAATCACTGGGGAACCGAGGGCGGGACGATGGTTACAGAGCGTTATGTCTGCAATGCCTGGCCAGGGTATCTCCATGTGCTGGCGCTGCTCCTTGCATGGCTGTTGCCCTCCACGGCCTTCGCGCAAACGGTCCGGACATTCCGATTCGATAATGAACCACATCTTGATGCGCCGCTCGAATTCCACTTCTCGCGCAGCGCGCCATCGCTCGCGCTGGATGGGTCGCCCCTCGGACCCGACATCCCCCGCTTCCGCGATACGACGCTCTTAAGTCCGCTCCCGGCGGTGACCAAGGTTCCAGGCACCGTCGGTGAACCGGCGGTCAACATCCTCGGCGCGGGGGTCGCCGCCGACGGCACGACGCCCGTGTGGGTGGTCGCGGTGCTGTCAAAGGCCAAGCTGCAGGTGCACGTGGGAAACCTGCCGGGAACGGTCTATGAAGTGTCGATGCCGTACGTCTGGACCAAGGGCAACCAGATGGATGCGCTCTTTGAGTCGGTCGATGCACAGCCGGGCGAGGCATGGCGGCCCGTCTCGGGCACGATCTGCCACGGGCTCATCATCCTGCAGTGCAACGTCGCCGTGCCGGGCCCCTCGGGATGGGTCTCAAACCGCGTCGGGTTCATGGTGTGCACCATCGCCGACCTCGCCGGCCCCAAGAACCGCTGGTGGAGACGACACGCACTCTCCGATC
>DATGXW010000179.1:0-2901 GCA_035298585.1 Phycisphaerales bacterium | reverse complement strand
TACCCTTGGGGGTTCATTCCAAGAAAGGAACTTCATGTCTCGTCTCATTGCACTTGTTTCGATGATGGGTCTTGCGTGCAGCGTGGCGTATGGCCAGCCCGGTGGCCAGTCGGGCGGTCAACCGGCAACGCCGCCCGCGCCCGCGGCCCCGACCGCGCCTGCACAGCCAGAAGCGCCCCAGCCGCTGAAGGTTCCCGATGGTCCGGTGGTGAACCGGCAGGAGCTTGCGGGCGGGCTGGTGATCGAGGACATCGTGATCGGCGATGGGTTTGAGGTGAAGCCGGGGACGATCGTGGTTGCACACTACCACGGGACGCTCAAGAGCAACGGCAACGAGTTTGATTCTTCCTTCAAGCGCGGTGAGCCCGCGGCGTTCCCGCTCAACGGCGTGATCCCGGGGTGGACGCAGGGGATTCCTGGGATGAAGGTCGGCGGGGTTCGCCGGCTGATCATCCCGGCGGCGCTGGCGTACGGCGAGCGCAGCCCCTCGGCCGAGATTCCGCCCAATTCTGACCTGGTCTTCGTGGTGCAGATGGTGGACACGATGTTCGTCGAGGATCTGCAGGAAGGTTCGGGGGAGGCGGCGTCGGGCTCGTTTGTGCCGGTGACGACGCACATGTGCAAGGACAAGGAAGGCAAGGAGGTTGCCGCGGCGGAGGCCGAGCAGCCGTACGTCTGGCTGCCGGGCGAGATGAACGCGCCGGGCACGCAGTTTGACACGATGCAGATCGCGCTCGACGGGATGAAGGTGGGGGGCAAGCGGAAGATCTACATCCCCGCGCAGATCAACAACTCGCCCCCGACGCTGGAGGTGAAGCGTCCGAAGAATGTTCCCCTGACCTACGAGATCGACCTCGTGGCGGTGCGGAACCTGCCCGGCCGCGGCAATCCGCGCCGCTGAGCCGGTCGAACTGGTTTGAATGTGAAAACACCGCCGTTTGCACGGCGGTGTTTTTCATTTTCAGATGAAGAATCAATCCGCGCGGTAGACACGGATGCGGGTCTGTGCTTGAGAGGTTTCGAGGTGCGGCGGCTGCGGATCTTCCTGGCGGATGCTCGGTGCATTCTGGGTGGGAAGGAAGACCTTGGAGACCGAGAGTGCGATGACGCTGACCAGCACGGTGACCAGGGCGGCCGAGACAAGGGCGATGAACACAACCCAGAAGCCTGAGATCTTGTGCTGGACGGGGGGGAGCGTCGTGTCTGTGAGATGGGTTGTGAACGGGTGGGGAGAATTTTTGGTCCGTGGACCGTTGCGCATGTGCACTCTTCTGCTATCTCCCCTGCTTCGGCTCTGGTTTCAGATTACGGTAAAGCGTCCGATGTTCCAATCACAAGATTGGAAATACGCCAATCTAACATGCGATGTTCGGGAAGCGGTCTTAAACCGTTGGTAGAAAGTCACCCCGCGAGGAAGGTGAAGGCGACTGCGGTTCGATGGCCGCACCGGCGGGCTTGGATTGTCCACCGATCGGCGGCGGGCTCTTGGTGAAGTGGACGGCGAGCTTGATACCGACGATGGTGAGCAGCGCGGCGAGGAAGGCGGTGACCGAGATGGTGACGAGAAAGCGTGGAGCGTCGGACATCCCGCGCCTCAGGGGTGGCGCGTGCTTCTTGTCCGCACGAGAGTCCGGGTGCTTCTCCATGTGAGTGTGGAGTGTATGGAGTCGAGATGAAAAACCATGCAGGTGGGTGTTGGATTTTGTACCGCGACCACTCTTTTTGCAAAGTGTGGATTGCGTCGTGCTGGCGTTGAAGTGCTCGACCATTGTTCAACGCGTGCAGAGTTCATTAACTTCTTGAATTGTCGGCGTTTACGCACACGGCCGGACGGGTGGGGCGGCGATGGGTCGTGTCGCCGAACGATGTCGCGTATTGTAATTGAGGGATACCCACTAAGAAACGGGCATGCGAAGTGAGTGCACATGAACTTGGGTTTGTATCCCAGGGGAAACGTGTTTGCGCGGGCTGCAAGATTTCGAACGTTGCAGTGCGTTGGGGAGAGACTTTGTGAACTGGTGAACTACAGAGAGGGTCGGTGGTCACGAGCCTGAGTGTACCGAAACCAATGCCGCCGCCGCGCTGGTTCCTGCGATGTATCCGCTGGCCCAGGCCCACTGGAAGTTGAAGCCGCCGATCCGGCCGTCGACGTCGCAGATTTCTCCGCACACGTGGAGGCCGGGGCAGGTCCTGCTTTCCATCGTCGCGAGGTTGATCTCCGAGAGCGGGATGCCGCCGGCGGTGACCTCGGCGAAGGTGAAGCCGCGGTCGCCGGTGATGGGGAGGTCAAACTCCGTCAGCGCTGCGGCGAGCCGGCGGCGCTTGTCGCGCGGGAGTGCGGCGACCGAGGCGGCGGGGTCGACCTGCGCGTACGAGGCGAGTGCACGTGCGAGCCGGTCGGGGATGTGCTCGGCCAGGAGCCGCAGGATGGTCGACGACCGGCCGGACCTGCCGAACTCGGCGATGTGCGTGTCGAGCGATTCGAGCGTGTAGCCCGGCATGACGTTCAGGAGAAGCCGCGGGGGCGCGGCCGAGCCCGGTCCGCCCGAGTCGGTGAGGTGCGCGGTGTAGTAGCGGCTGATGTCCAGCACGCTCGGGCCCGAAAGGCCGAAGTGGGTGAGGAGCGTCGAATTGGTGAAGGAGATGATCTTCTTACCCGTGTGCGTGCGAAGCTCGAGTGTCGCGGGGAAGGTCAGGCCGCTGAGTTCAGAGAGCAGATGGCCCTTGGGGAGCGTGAGGGGCACCAGTGCGGGGAAGACGTGGGGCGTGATGGTGTGGCCCAGCGACCTGGCGAAGGCGTAGCCCGCGCCGTCGGAACCGGTGCGCGGCAGGGCCATGCCGCCGGTCGCGAGGATGATCCGCCGTGCGGTGAGGTGGAGGCGGTCACGGAGCGGCGGGGTT
>DATGXW010000178.1:0-6410 GCA_035298585.1 Phycisphaerales bacterium | reverse complement strand
GGGGCGTCCGTCGGGGGTGCGGCCGGTGCTGGAGATGCGGCTGGGGCCGCGGGCTGGGCCTTCCTGCGCTTGTCGAGAAAATCGCGGGCGCGGAGGAGTTCTTCGCGCAGCATCGCGACCTGCTTACCGCGCGTGCCGGGGGAGGCGGCGAGGGAGCCGGGTCCGAGCGTCGCGGAGATCATCGCGGGGGACTTGATGACCGCCTCTTCGACGGTGTTGCCGATCGTCTTGACGACCATGGTCTGGCCGCTGATGAGCCGGCCGGGTGCGTGCCCGGTGTGCAGCGTCGTGATCCCGTACTCGCGGAGGTAGCTGATGAGCTCTTCCTGCGGGTTGTAGGCGTCGAGTGCACGCAACTCGGGCTGCATCGGCGCGGAGCGTTCGATCTGGTCGCTGTCCTGCGGCGAATTGAAGATGCCGGTGAGGCCGGCGGTTCCGCGCGCGTCGACAAGGCCGGGGGTTGCGACCTGGGCTTCGAGCACGTCGTAGCCGGCGGGGATGGCGGTCGAGGCGGCGGGGCCGATGGCGGCGATCTTGCCATCCGTGATGATGATCACGCCGTCGTTGATCGCGGCCCCGGCCATGGTGTGGATGGTCTTTGCCTTGATCGCGACCTGTGCGTCGGCGGACGCGGCGGAGAGCGCGATCGCGGCGCTCACGAGCGAGGCGAGGGAGTGAACAAACGTCCTGGACAGTGTGATGTGCATGGTGGAATTCCGATCGACACGGCGTGCACGGACGCTACTGGCCCGCGCCGCCGAAGCAGCAGAAGTAGGGTGATTGATCACGCCCTGCGCCCAGGCCGCCGGTCTGGTAGAGGCGGTCGTCGGCGTTTGCGCGGTCGAAGACCTTCTGGCCCTCGATCCAGGTTTCCTGGACCTTGGTGTAGACGCTGAGCGGGTCTCCGGTGAGGATGATGAAGTCGGCATCCTTGCCGGCTTCGAGCGACCCGATGCGATTGTCGAGGTCCATCATGCGGGCGCCCTCGAGGGTGAGTGCACGCAGGGCAAGCTCGCGCGACAGGCCAGCGCGGACGGCGAGGCCCGCGGACCGCAGGAACAGGCGTGAGTCCGTGATCCAGTCGTCGGTGTGGAATCCGAAGCTGGCGCCCGCGCGGGCGAGTGCAGCGCCGGTGCCCATGGAGAGGTTGACGGCCTCGAGCTTTCCGCCGGGGGCGTCGATGACGATGACGCTGCAGCCGACGACGCCGCCCTTCTTCTGTGCCGCTGCGATCTCGTCTGCGACCTTCCAGGCCTCGCTGACGTGCTGGAGGACGACGCGGAAGCCGAACTCATCCCGCAGGCGGAGGACGGTCATGATGTCGTCAGCGCGGTGGGTGTGGTGATGAACGATCTTGCGGCCTTCCATGACGTCGACGAGTGTTTCCAGGCCCAGGTCGCGCGGGGGCATCTTGGCCTGGTCGACCGTGCCGTCGGCGTTCGTGGCGGCCTTGATCCTGGCGGCGTACTCCTGTGCGCGGATGAACTGCTCGCGGACCAGGAAGGCCGACTTGCCGCGCGTGCCGGGGAAGGGAGCTCCGCCGATCGAGTTGGTGCCGTTGGCCATCTTGACGCCGCCCATGGGCTCCTTGCGGTCGTCGAGGATGAACATGCCCTCGACGGTCGCCGGGGCCTTGCCGACGGGCCTGCGCATCTTGAGATAGACGGTCTGGCCGCTGAGGAGGTGGCCAGAGCCGGGCATGACGTTGGCGGTGGTGATGCCGCCGGCGGCGACGCGCCGGAAGCCCGAGTCCATGGGATTGATCGAGTCGTAGATGCGGACGCCGGGCTGGATGGGGGAGGAGCCATCCGCGCCGCCGACGCCGCCGACATGGCTGTGGGTGTCGATGAGGCCGGGCATGATGACCTTGCCGGCGGCGTCGACGACCTGGCTTGAGGCGGGCCAGGTCATGGCGCTCATGGGGCCGACGGCGGTGATTGTGCCCTTCTCGATGATCAATGCGCCGGCCTCGATCTCGGGGCCGGTGATCGGGATGATGTGGGCGTTGGTGAAGACGAGGGGCTTATCCTGGCCGCGCGCGGCGGGGGCGAGGAAGCCAAGGGCGGCGGTGATCGCCAGCCAGAGTGCACACACGGACGTGCTTTGCATGCACGCAGCGTACCGCATGGTCACGAGAGATGCACAGGCGGGAAACAAGTGCGGTCAAACAAACACCCCCGAGGCGTTGCTCGGGGGTGCGGGGGGAATCATGCGATGTGGTGGGTCGCGATCAGGACTTCTTGCCCAGGACAAAGCCGATGACGGTGCCCAGGAGGGTCAGGGCCGCCGCGCCGCCGACCATGTACCACATGTTCTCGGCGAAGGTGGTCATCATGGAGCCGCCGGTCGACCAGAGGCCCAGGCTCATGACAAAGACGGCCAGGAGGGCGGTGACGGCGACGCCGAAGGCCAGGCCGCCGACCAGGCCCGAGCCCGCGCCGTCGTAGTACTCGATGGCGACGGGGATTCCGCCGGCGGGGATGCCGCTGTCGACCTCGGTGGTCGCGGGGGTCGATTCAAAGAGAGCGCCGCCCTCTTCGGGGGAGGCGACGTCGGCCTGCGTCTCGGCGGCGACGGTTTCCGAGCCGTAGACATCGTCGAGAAGGTTGGCCCCCAGCGAGGTGTCGTCGGTTTCCTTCGTGAGATCCATCAGACCCGAGCCAGAGCCGCTGGCGCCGGCGTCGCTGCCGAAGCCGGGGTTGGCGGCGACGGGCGTGATGCGCGTCTGGGCCATGGGGTCTGCTTCTTCGGTTGAGTCGGCGTCGAAGATGCTGATGCCGGTCTGCTCCTTGGCGTTGCCGGCGTCGATCGGGATGCCGGTCGCGGATCCGGAGGAGGCGAGGCTCAGGGGCTCGAGGTCGCCGCTGTCGGCGAGCTGGATGAGGTCATCATCGCCGTCCTTGCCGGACTTGAGGTCGACCTGCTCACGCTTGAACATGAGGCGGTCGTTGGCGCGGAACTCCTGAAGCTCGCCCTTCTCGGCCATCGCGCGAACTTCATCAGGGGTCTTGCCGAGCTTCTCGGCGGCTTCTTCGAGCGTGTAGAACATCTTCGCCATGGCCAAAGTCTCCAAACGAGCAGTGCCGATCACACCACCACGAGCCCGCCCCCAAGAATCGGGCCGTCGACGCCGCGTGGACGCCACGACCTGATGTGCGAGTCCGGGAACCCGTACCAAATCCGTACGAGAAGGCGGGAGGTTCCCGAACATTCTATGGTGCGAGCCATGAACCTATCCGGTTCCGTCTCCGGCTTCAAGCCCGCCCCTCTTCCGGGGGTTGTTCCCGCGCCGCTGGAGGTGGTCGAACTGAACCATCCCTCGCTGCCGGGGGGGCTGGATGGGCTGACGGTCCTGCACATCACTGACCTGCATTTGCGGGCCGGGAAGCCCTGGTCGGCGTGGCTTGATCGGCTGGCTGGCGTCTTGGGTGGGCTGGAGGTCGACCTGGCCGTGTTCACCGGCGATGCGATGAATTATCCGGGGGATGAGGATTCGGCGATCGAAGGGACGGCGAAACTGCTGAACGCGTGCAGGACGCGGCTTGGAATCTTTGGAATTTTCGGCAATCACGATTCGCCTGTCTTTCGAGACCGCGCGGTGCGGGAGATCACGTCGGCGCGGTGGCTGCGGGATGAGGTGGTCGCGGTGGGCGGATTGCCGCTGCGGCTGGTGGGGCCGGAGGATCCCGAGGATCTCTTGCACACGCTGCTCGACGGGGTCGAGACCGGGGCTGTCCGCGGGTCGGACGGCGTGTTTGAGATCGGGCTTGTGCACTACCCGACGGAGGTGTACCCGGCGGCGGAGTTCGGGATTCCACTGGTGCTGGCGGGGCATACGCACGGGGGGCAGATTCGTGTTTCGGCGGACTTTGCGCCGCACACATCTTCGGATCTGCCGGGGGGCCTTGCGTCGGGGGTGATGAGATACCGCGACACCTTGGTGTGCGTGCCGCGCGGGCTCGGGGAGGCGGTGGTGGAGATGCGGGTGAACTGCACACGGCAGGCGCCGGTGTACGTGCTTCGACGGGGGCCGCTCTTGGGCGGCGTTTCACCTTCCGAAGCGCCGCGGCTTCATCGCGTGATCCGATGGTGAACGTGGGAAGTGTGGATCAGCGTGCGACGATGAACTCGTCGCGGAGCTTGCGTGCATCGGATCCGCCCGAGGAGGGCGTGAAGATGACGCGGAGCTTGATCTGGCCGTCTTTTCCAGGGTCTCCGAGCCAATCGGGGACCTGGAGCTGGAGGCGGTAGGCGCGGGTGACGGGGTCGAACCAGTCGGCGTTGCGGGCAAGGTCGGTGAGGTCCGCATCCCACTTGGCGTCCTGGCGTTCCTGGCCGGGCTCGGCCGCGGGGCGGTAGAGCTGGACCTGGAGGATGCCCAGGGCCTTGCAGGTGTCACCCCACTGGTCCTTGAACTCGACAAAGCAGTTGATGCGAGGGCCGCTCTGCGCTTCGGGCTTGCGGTCGGTGGCGGCGCCGGCGACATCCTGCGCACGCTGGAGGTGCGTGAGGGGGTGGATGCGCATCGAAACCGGGTCAAAGGGGTGCTGCGTGAATGAGTTCTGGCTGGTGACGATGCCGTCGCCGGCGTTGATCGTCGGGCCGGAGCTGGAACCCCAGCGCGCGGAGCCTTGCTCGGGCTTGTCCGCGCTCTCGCAGCCGCCGATCGCGAGGATGGCGGCCAGGAGGAGGGTTGAGAGAGGAGCCAACGCGGGCGTGATCCTCAGCGCGACCGCCCGCGCATCGGCGGCGGGGGTGTGCGTGGTGCATTGAAGAGCCGTGCGGGCGCGCGTGGTGTTCATGAATGCGGGTGACAGGGGTCGAACCTGCAAAGCCTTGCGGCCACGGGAACCTAAATCCCGCGCGTCTTCCAGTTCCGCCACACCCGCGATGGTGCACACGATTATTCGCTCGCCCTGGGCGTGCCGCCCCGGGGAATCGGAGGGTTGGGAGCAGGGAACGTTTCTCATGGGCGGTGGCTGGTCGGGTGGTCGGGACTCATTGATCTACAATCGGGCAGGTATTGCGCGGAGCGATGAAACACCGGACCGTGAATCTGTGCCCTGATTCTCCGAATGAACCGATGGAATGAGTGCACGGTGAACGAGCCCCGCGGGCGGCGGACAACCAGCCTGGGGGGCTTCATCTCAAGGAAACAGTGGACATGAGCTCGAGTCTTGCGGTATCGGTGGCGCCGATCTTCCTCCGGCTGGTGCTGGGCGTGACCTTCGTGTGGGCGGGGGCGATCAAGGTGTTCGGGGAGCGCGAGTACACGGGCTCGGCGGCAGCGCAGCTTGCCGAATGGGGTCATGCACACTCGGGGAGCGCTTCCAAGACGCCCGCGGTGGAGAAGTCGCCCGCATCATCGACCGAGCCGCCGGTCAACCCGCCCTCGGCCGGTGTGCCGGACGCGGTTCCGCCCGCACCCACGAGCGAGGTGGGGACGGTGCAGGCGCGGCGGCTGTTTGACATTGCACTGATGATCAAGTCGATGGCGACGCCCACCGTGCGGGCTGACGGCACGACCGGGATGACGCTCGTACCCGCGAAGGCGGCCGACGGCCAGACGCCGGTGATGCTGGCCTGGGGGGCGGCGATCACGGAGCTTGCGGGGGGCGTGGCGATCCTGATCGGGCTCTTCACGCGGCTGTGTGCACTTGCCATCGCGGTGGTCATGGGCGTGGCGATGTGGCTGACGCAGATTGGTCCGGCGGTCGCGGGGGGCGGGGCGCTGCTTGGCTTCCTGCCGCGGCATGATGCGTTCGACATCGCGGCGTGGCAGCCCTTGCTGTGGCAGTTCTCGCTCCTGGGTGCAGCGCTGGCGCTGCTCTTTGCGGGGGCGGGGGCGATCTCGCTCGACAGCCTGTTTGTGGTTCGCCGCGGGAGCGCTGCACGCAAGGTGGTGGTGGAGCCGGCGGCTCCGTAAGGGATGGGTTGAAAAGCGTGCCGCGGCCCCGGGTGTGCGTGGGAAGCGGGGTACGCTGGCGATGAAGCTGGACGATGCGAGGACACGCTGCCAAGCTGCTGCACGGGGTGCGTGCAAGACCAGTTTTCCTGGTCTCGCTTGCCGCTTCTCTGGTGGTGCACGGCGTGGGGCTGGCATGGCTGAGTTCTTCCCCGGGGGGCCAGGTTGGAATCGAGACTGGTTCGGTTGCTTCAGAGACGGTGCTGACGTTCCGAGATCCGCTGCCTGAGCGAGCACCGCCCGAGCCTGAGCCGGTGGCGGAAAGACCCCCGGAGCCCGAGCCGCCGCCGGAGGTCCAGCCGGATGTTCAGCCCGAGCCCGCGGAGGAAAAAACGCCGCCGCCCGAGGCGGTGCTTGCGATCGAGAAGCCCGCGCAGCGGCCGGTCCCGGCACCCGCGCCCGCGCCGCCGCCGGTGAAGCCTTCGGCCAGACCTGCGGGCGCGCC
>DATGXW010000177.1:0-3546 GCA_035298585.1 Phycisphaerales bacterium | reverse complement strand
CGCGGCGGGGTCGGCCGCGGGCCGGGGTTTGGGATCGCACACGATCCGGAAGCCGATGAAGGGCCCATCGGTCAGCCACCAGCGGCTCTTGGGGATGTTGGGGTCCCCGGCATTCCAGGCGGGGTCATAGACCTTCCGCGCGGTGACCTTGAGATCCTCAAGACCGTCGAGGTAACTGCCGCCCTTGATCGTCCGCTGGCCGTCGCGACCGATCACCCATTCGGCGACATTGCCGTGCATGTCAAAGAGACCCCAGGCGTTGGCCGTCTTCTTTCCCACCGGCCTCGGACGCGAGTCGGAGTTGTCGAGATACCACGCGTACGTGGGCGCATCATCTTCGCTCGTGAAGCTGAAGGGGCCTTCAGAACCCGCAAGCGCCGCATATTCCCACTCATCCTCCGTCGGCAGGCGGTAGTGCTTCCCGGTCTTCTCGCTCAGCCAGTCGCAGAAGGTCTTGGCGTTGTGGTGGGAGATGCTGATCGTCGCAAAGCCGGCGTGCCCCAGGCCGCGGTCGGGTGGCAGGTATGGCTTGGTCGGGCGCGTGGCGCCCTGCGTGCCGCGTGCGACCGCCTCGCCACCGCCCTCTTCATCAAGCCGGTAGACGTAGACGTCAAAGGCGTCCCAGGTGATCTCCGTCGTCGACATCCAGATCGCGTCGATCTTCTTCTCCGCGCTCGCGGGGATCGGCGCCATCTCGATCTTGAACGCCGCCTTGGGGATCTCCTGCGTGAAGGCCTCGAGCGGCTTTGAAGCCTCACCCGCAGGCTGCGCCAGGGCCGGCGCGGCCAGACCCACGGCCAGTCCCACGGCCAGACCCACAGCAAGCCCCGCCGAAAGTCCAGCCGCGAGGTTCATCATCGCCGCCCGGAGTTTGCACATGGTGTTGAAACGACAGATCGCGGAAGCCGCGTCACGGTGCGTGATTTTCGCCAGTGGATTCATAAACGGATACCAGAAATGTTCCTCATCCCCCGACGGCCTGAGTCTATGTGCAAGGGTCCATTCCCGCAAACGCAGCAAGCACCCCATACTCGCGTGACCCGGGGCTTGCGGGGGAGTATTGTGACGGCTTCAAGGTTCGATTTGGAGCACACGATGCACGCCAGTCGCCAGTACTCTCAGGGCCGGCCCACCGCCAACGCACGCGAACAGGTGCCTGTCTCGGTCTACCCGACCTCGCAGGCCGCCAGCCGCGCGGTCGCCGACCAGATCGCGACGATCATCCGCGAGAAGGCGGCCAAGGGCCAGAAGGCGGTCCTGGGCCTTGCCACCGGCTCGACGCCCAAGGGCGTCTACGAAGCGCTCGTCGAACTCCACAAGCAGGGCCTCTCGTTCAAGAACGTCGTGACGTTCAACCTCGACGAGTACTGGCCGATGCCCGTCGACTCGATCCAGAGCTACCGCCGCTTCATGAACGAGTACCTCTTCGATCACGTCGACATCGACCCCGCGAACATCCACGTCCCCGACGGCACGCTCGACCGCGAAAAAGTCGGCGAGTTCTGCGAGCAGTACGAACGCTCCATCCGCGACGCCGGCGGGATCGACCTCCAGATCCTGGGAATCGGCCGCACCGGCCACATCGGCTTCAACGAGCCCGGCTCAGGGCGCGAGAGCCGGACGCGCATGATCACCCTCGACAAGGTGACGCGCATGGACGCCGCCAGCGACTTCTTCGGGGAGTGGAACGTCCCCCAGAAGGCCATCACGATGGGCGTGGGCACGATCCTCGAAGCCCGCCAGGTCGTCCTGATGGCCTTCGGCGAGCACAAGGCGCCCATCGTCCGCCGCGCTGTCGAAGGTGAGGTCACCACCACCGTCGCCGCCAGCTTCCTGCAGCAGCATCCCAAGGCCATCTTCATGCTCGATCCCGCCGCGGCGGCCGAGCTGACGCGCTACAAGACGCCCTGGCTGCTGGGCGCGATCGAGGAGTTCGGCCTGCGCTGGGACAACCCGATGTCCAAGCGAGCCGTCATATGGCTCGCCCGGACGCTCGGCAAGCCCATCACCAAGCTCACGACCGAGGACTACAACGAGCACGGACTCCAGGACCTGCTCGCCGCCCGCGGCAGCGCCTACGACCTCAACATCGAGGTCTTCCGCTCCCTCCAGCGCACCATCACCGGCTGGCCCGGCGGCAAGCCCGTTTCCGAGGGCGGCAGCCCTTCGGACGTCTACCCCAAGCGTGCGATTATCTTCAGCCCCCACCCCGACGACGATGTGATCTCGATGGGCGGCACGTTCATCCGCCTCTGCGACCAGGGCCACGAGGTCCACGTCGCCTACCAGACCTCGGGCAACATCGCCGTCTTTGATGATGATGCGCTCCGCCACGTCGATTTCGTCCGCGAGTTCGCGCAGGCCTTCCCGCAGCTTGGCACCGAGTTCGCCAACAAGCTCGAGGAAAACGTCGAGAACTTCATCGCCCGAAAGAAGCCCGGCATCCCCGACACCGCCGAGATCCAGAAGATCAAGGCCCTGATCCGCCGCACGGAGGCCCGCGCGGGCGCCCGCTTCAGCGGCGTGAAGCCCCACAACATCCACTTCCTTGACCTTCCCTTCTACGAGACCGGCCGCGTCAAGAAGAACCCCATCGGCGAGGCCGACATCCAGATCACGATGGAGCTCTTGCAGAAGGTCCAGCCACACCAGATCTACGCCGCCGGCGATCTCTCCGATCCCCATGGCACGCACCGCGTCTGCCTCTCGTGCATCATCGAGGCCTTCAAACGCCTCTCGCACGAAGAATGGGCCGAGCACTGCGTCCTGTGGCTGTACCGCGGCGCATGGCAGGAATGGGCGCCCGAGGAAATCGAGATGGCCGTCCCGCTCGCGCCCGATGAGGTCATGCGCAAGCGCCTGGCGATCTTCAAGCACGAGAGCCAGAAGGACTCGGCCCTCTTCCCCGGACCCAGCGACCAGCGCGAGTTCTGGCAGCGGGCCGAGGATCGCAACCGCACCACCGCCGAACTCTACGACGCCCTAGGACTCCCCGAGTACCAGGCCATCGAAGGCTTCGTCAAGTGGAAGGGCAGCGTGGTCTAAAACTCGATCCCCTCTCCGCCCTCTTCACCCCGCCCTCCGCCCTTGCCTCTGCTCTCTGCTCCCTGCCGTCTGCCGTCTGCCGTCTGCTCTCTGCCGTCTGCTCTCCGCTCTCCGCCGACCGCCCTCTCTCACCCAATCATCCGCCGGATCGTCGCCGGGCTCTCCGGCTGGCCGGTCCTGCACGAGAGCAGCGCCGCCTGTCCCAAGGCCAGCGCCGTCGTGACATCCCCCGGCGGCTCGGGAAAGAGCGTGTTATCCACCAGCCGCCGAAGGCTCGCCGCGACGCTGGAGACATACGCACTCGAAAAGCTGGGCGCGGCCTTCTCGTCCTTGCCCTTGTCTCCATCGATCAGAGCCGCCGTGTGCTGCGGAGGCGCAGGTATCGCGCCCCGTGTCCGCTTCTTCCGGGGCTTGAGCGAGTCATCCAGCACCGCGCCCGAGGCGCTCAGCCATTCAAACCCTTCGCTCGTGAACCGCAGCCGTACCCCCCCCCCGATCAGC
>DATGXW010000176.1:0-19170 GCA_035298585.1 Phycisphaerales bacterium | reverse complement strand
CTCAACCGCATCGCACATCCCCCATCGCCGCGGCCCTCCTGGCCGCGGCGATGGCCATCATGATGGCCGGCTGCGTCACCGAGGATGCGCCGCGCAGGCCTGTTGCGCGAAACTCGGCCGGCACCTCTTCCGTGCCCCCCGCGCTCCCCTCCGGGCCCATCGCCGCGCCCTCGCGCGGCCTTTCAACGTCTTCACGCGTCCTCATCGGCCTCGCCCCGATCGGCGTGGTCCCCTACGACGGCCAGATCCTGCCCCTGATCTCCCCCGACGGCCGCATGTGTGCAGTTCAGCAAGGCGACCCCGCCTCGTGGCCCACGCTCCTGGCCGCGCCCGACGCCGAGTTTCCCGCCTTCTCTTCCCTGGCGGTCTTTGATCTCACGACCTCGCCACCCTCCCGCATCGACACCGCCTCGTCGATCCCGCCCGGCATGCTCCTGGGCCGGGCCTGCGATCACCGCGGGTTCCTTGTTGAATCTCCCCGTCCGGACGGAGCCCGCTGGATCGGCCGCGTCAGTTGGCAATCGGGCGACATCGAGTGGCTCGCCCGCGACCAGGGCGTCTGTTCGCACGGCATGCTGATGGCCGATGGCTCGCTCCTCTACACCCGCCGATCGATCGAAAGCCAGGTCACCGAGCTTGTCCTCCGGACTCCCTCGGGCGCGACCGCCGTCCGCGGCGATCCCAACCTTCCCTACGCCATGCCCATGGCGACCAGCGACCCCTCGGTCGTCTACGCCCTCATGCTCACGACCTCGGGGATTGAACTGCACGCACTGAACGTCAAGACCGAGGGTGCTGCGCCACGCCTGGGGCCGGTGATCGCGCGGCGGCTGGTTTCAAGTGCACGTGACATCGCGACGGCCTACCAGATCGCAGCGCCCGTCCAGGCGCCCTTCCCGCGATCAGCCGCGACCGATGCCTCCCAGCCGCCCGACCCGCTCATCATCTTCAGCCCGCTGGTCGGAAGAATCGCCGTCTTTGACGTCCGGACCAGCGCCCTGATGCCGCTCTCACAGGGTTCGGTCGCCGCCGCACGCTGGAACAACGCGACCCGCCCCGGCTACCTGTGCACAACACCCAAGGGCCTGGTCTTTGCCGCCGAGCCCCAGCCCGGCCGTTCCGCCGAGTCTCAACCCCCCGATGCACGTCTCCTGGCCGAGGCGTACGTCCCGCGCCGAACGCTCGACCCAGCGCGTCCGGCCATTCTCCTGGGCCCGGTCCGTTCCGATCCCCGGCTTTTGGAACTGATCGCGATCGCCCCGGCCGATGACGCCGCGAAGCAGCCCTGATCACACCGCGATCGACCACTCCCGGCCTGCACACCCTGCGGATCTCGGCCGGGTCCTGGCGGCGGTCAAAATTCACCCTTCCGGCCTCGATCACCGACAAACCAACCCATGCCACGCGATGGTCGAACGCTCGGGCTGATCGGCTTTGGCGCCTTTGGGCGCTTCATGGTCCCGTACCTGGCCCCGCACTTTGACCTCTGTGCATCCGACCTCCTCGACATCGCGCGCCCCGCGACCGATCTGTCCGTCCGGGCCGTCCCGATCGAAGAGGCCGCGCGCTGCGATATTCTCATCCTCGCCGTCCCCGTCCAGGCCCTTGCGGCGGTGCTCGAGTGCATCCGACACGCCGTCAAACCCGGTGCGGTCGTAATGGATGTCTGCTCGGTCAAGATCGAGCCGATGGAGCTCCTCGCCCGCGAGCTTCCAGAAGCGATCGAACTCATCGGGCTGCACCCCCTCTTTGGACCTCAGAGCGGCAAGGATGGAATCGCGGGTCTGCCCATCGCCCTCTGCCCCAAGCGCGCGAGCGCAGCGCGGGTCGAGGAGTTGAGAGCATTCCTCCGCGGCGTCCTGGGGCTTGAGATCATCGAAACGACGCCCGAGGAACACGACCGGCAGATGGCGTACGTCCAGGGTTTGACGCACTTCCTCAGCCGCGCACTCGCCTCGCTCCCCCTGCCACAGACCCGCATGTCCACCCGTGCGTACGAGCGGTTCTTGTCCATGAAGGCCGATTTGCACGCCGACTCGCTCGATCTCTTCCTGACGATCGAGCGCCACAACCCCTACGCCGCGGCGGCCCGCGCCTCGCTCGTGCGTGCACTCGCGGACGTTGAATCGATCATCACCCCTCCCTGAGCCGCAGGTCTCTCGAATCCCCGCCCGCGATCCTGTATGCTGCGGCGGCTACTCCCGGCCGGATAAAAGGGCCGGGAGTTCGCGGAGGGTTCAGTCTTGTCAACGAGCACACCATCGACACCGCCGGGTATCGCTGCGCCGTCGCAGAGTGCACCATCACGGCCGGTCCGCCCGATCACGCTCCCGCACATGGCGGGTATAGATCTTGGAGCATGCTTCAGGATGCACTGGAAGCCGGTCCGGCGATCTCCCGCGTATGGCATGTGGCTGTCGATCGTCGCGTGCGTCATGCTCATAGTCCCGTTGCTGTATATCACGGCGGTGGGGGCGACCATCGGGCTGACGATCTGGCACGCGGTCGCGCACGCGGATTGGCTTTCCTCGCCCGTGCTCGACGCGGCGGGTGGACGCCCACCCTCGCGGGGCGAACTCATCTTCGCGTGGGTCGGCTACTTCTCGCTCATCGCCGCGGGCCTTGTGCTGCTCGCGGTGCTCCTGCGTCCCATGCTGGTTTCAGGAGGCGGCGGCGAGACGCACTTTACGATCGAGCCGGCTGAAGAACCGGCGCTGCACGCCTTCGTGTCAGAGCTCTGCCGGTACATCGGCGCGCCCGAGCCTCGCCGGATCGACATCAACAGCGAGGTGAACGCCTCGGCCTCCTTCCGCCGTGGGCTTCTGAGCATCTTCTCCCGCGGCGACCTGGTCCTGACGATCGGGACGCCGCTGGTCTCGGGCCTCTCGCTCAACCAGTTCGCGGGGATTCTCGCGCACGAGTTCGGTCACTTCACGCAAGGCGCGGGGATGCGAGCGACGTACATCATCCACTCGATCAACCTGTGGCTCTACCGGATCGTGATCGAGCGGAGCATGGCGGAGATGCGGCTGCGCGACTTTGCCGAGCGGGCGCCGTCGGGGGACGCGGTCTTCATCGCCATCGTGGTCCGGCTCTTCCTGTGGGCGACCCGGCTCTTCTTCTCGATACTGCTCTACATCGCGGCGGCGATCAGCGGGTTCATGGCCCGGCAGATGGAATACGACGCCGATCGCCACCAGGCCCGGCTCATCGGCTCGCACGAGTTCACCGCCACGTGGAATCGCATGCTCGAGCTCCAGGTGGGCGTTCAGCTCACGTCGAGAGAACTCAGGGAGTTCATGCGCAAGAAGCAGCTCCCAGACGACCTGGCCGCGCTCGTCGAAGCCTCATCCAGGACGCTGGGATCGGACGCACGGCTCCGCATCAAGGAGCAGCTCGAAGCACCCGCGGAAGGCATCTTCAGCACGCACCCCGCTCCATCGCAGCGAATCCGCGCCGCGGGCAGGCTGGAAGAGCCCGGTGCGTTCTCCTCTGATCTCCCGGCCTCGATCCTGTTTCGCAACTTTGAGGCGATCTGCCGCAAGGCGTCGTACGCGCAGTACAAGCAGGAATTTGAAGAGGATTTTTACACCTTCACCCTTGTACCGACCCAGGCTCTCCGGCAAAGCAACGACGCCATGGGCAGCCAGGCCATCGGCCTCGCGTCGTACGCCGGATACACCCCGCCCGACTGGCGTCCCCTCTTCCTGCCCAGCGCTTCCATCGCGCCGTGCGAGAACCCCAAGGAAACTTTCCAGAAGCTCAAGAACGCCCGCAAAACCATCGCGTCGCTTGCGCCACAGGCACAGGCCGCCGCTGACTTGTTCCTCAAGGCCGACCAGACGCTCCTCCAGTGCGAGCAGGCGGAGGGTTGGCTCGCGATGCAGCGGGGTCTGACCCCCAGGAAGTTCGCCCTCCCCGGCAAGGATCAGCGCGACATCGCCGCCATCCGCGACCGTGCCCGCACGGATTCCATCACGGCCGCGGGCACGATCGATGAGATCGCCGAGGCGGCCGCGGTCCGCATCATGTGTGCACTCCGCATCCTGCACACCGCGGGCTCGGAGTCCCGCATCGCCGACGCATCCCGATGGCGCAAACGCTCCCTCGAACTGAGCCGGGCGCTCGCCCCCATGCGGACCGTGCTGCAGTACGCGACCGAGATCCGCGAGGGGCTTGCGCGTGCCGAGATGATCGCGCCATCGCTTGATGAATCAAAGCACGCCCAGAAGGCCAAGGATGTGCTGCGCCCGCTCGCCGACACCGTCCGCAATCGGCTGGACGACATCCGTCGCGAACTCGGCGGGACGCCCTACCCCTTCGAGACAACCCAGAGCGAGATGAGCATGGGACAGCGGATCGTGGGTGATGCGCCCGGCTGGCGCGACTTTGAATCGATCTTCTCCACGGTATCAACCGTCGTCGAGCGATACCCCCAGGAAGCCAGACGCATCGTGGCGGAGCTTGCGTCGATCGCGCAGGCGGTGGAGAGCGACCTCCAGGCAAAGCAGCCCGTGGCGGACGCATCGATGCAGCCCGCTTCGTAGGAACACGGATACTCGTTCGCGTGCGCCCGATAAAGAGGCCGGGCGACCCGAGGTTGCGCAGCTCGCAGCGCACGATGCATGTGCATCCAGAAAAAGACAGATCTCGACGTGCGTCGAGATCTGTGTATGCAGTTCAATCGATGTCGCAGGTGCAGAGCGGGTTCACTCCCCGCAACGCAATCAGAACGAATCCGCCTCGCGGTAGGCCTTGATCAGGGCCAACTCGCCTTCCTTCCCATCCTTGGCCTTGCCGTGCTCCATCCCCAGGATGCCGGTGAAGCCGCGGCCATGGATGTGCTTGAAGACGTTGCGGTAGTTGATCTCGCCGGTGCCCGGCTCGCGGCGACCGGGGTTGTCTCCGATCTGGAAGTAGGCGATCTCATCCCAGCAGCGGTTGATGTTGTCGATGAGGTTGCCCTCGCTGGCCTGCTGGTGGTAGATGTCAAAGAGGATCTTGCAGCAGGGGTGACCGACGCCCTTCATGATGGTGTACGCGTGGTCGCTGTAGCGGACGAAGAGACCCGGGTGATCGCGCCAGTTGAGAGGTTCGAGCACCATCGTCAGGCCCGTCTTCTCGCAGAGCTCGCACGCACGCTTGAAGGCCTCGATGACGTTGGCGGTCTGGACGCCGTGAGGCACGTTGCGAGCTTCAACGCCCGGGACGATGGTGCACACCTTGGTGTTGACCCGCTGCGCGACCTCGACCGAGTCCTTGACGCCGGCGAGGAAGCGGTCCATGTGCTCCTTGCTCCCCGTCGTCAGCGTGGGATTGCCCCAGTCGATGTCGGCGCCGACAAAGACGCCCATCGAGATGCCGCGCTCGGACATGATCCTGGCGGCCTTCTCCTGGAACTCCTTGCCGCGGCCCTTCATGCCGTTGTCTTCCCACGCCGTGAACCCCTGGTCCGCGGCGAAGCGGAGTTGGTCGAGATCGTCGGGCGCGTGGTTGGCGAACATGCCAAAGTGCGGCGCGTACTTCATCCTGAACTTGGCATTGCCCGATGTGCTCTTGCCATCTCCCGCGGGCTGCGCCCCCGCGACGGATGCAAAGCCCCCGACAATCCCAGTCGCCGCCGCCGCTCCAGCCGTCGTCGCAAGAAACTCACGCCGAACCATGTCCATATCCCCTTCTCAACGCGGGAACCCGAGCGCTCCCGCGATGACATGTCGCTCCACTCACCAAAGAAACCCTCGCCCAACGCCCGCACTGCCCGATTTCATGCTGCCCGCTGCCCGCTGCCCGCTGCCCGCTGCCCGCTGCCTGCTGTCCGGTGCCCGTTGTCCGCTGTCTGCTCCTGCAAACTGCGAACAGCGAACGACGTCCGCCTCCTCACACCAGCGGCGTCTTCCCCGGCATCGCCACCGGCTCCATCGCCAAAGGCGCGTTGAAGTCGTACTTGTCGGGGCCCAGCTTGAGCTTCGATTCCTTGAGCGCGAAATCCCACGTCAGGTTCTTGCCCGTGTACGCAGCCATTCGCCCCATGATCGCCGTCAGCGTCGACTCGGCCGTGCGCTTGGCCTCGTTCAGCGGCTTGCCCGCTTCGATGCTCTGCACAAGGTCGATGTGCTCCTGGCGGTAGGGGTTGGTCTGCTTGCCGCTGAAACGCCAGGGATTCTTCCCCGTAATCTCGGCGTACCCCGAGGTCGTGCGGAGCTGACCCTCGGTGCCGATGATGATCTCCTCCACGCGTCCATCGGTCCCGTCGATCTGGCGGCAGTAGCTCTGGCCGACCACACCGTTCGGATACTCATACTGCACCGCGAAGTGGTCAAAGGCGTGCCCGTAGATCGGATCCGTGCGCACCTGGCGGCCGCCCATCGCCCAGCACCGGGCCGGCGGGCCGCCCATCGCCCAGTTCATCACGTCGATGTTGTGGATGTGCTGCTCGACGATGTGGTCCCCCGAGAGCCACGTGTAGTACAGCCAGTTGCGCATCTGGAATTCAAGATCGCTCCACCCCGGCTGGCGCTGGTGGCTCCAAAGCCCACCCTGGTTCCAGTACACGTTCGCGCCGACGATCTTGCCGATCGCCCCCTCCTGGATGCGCTTCATCGCCTCGAGGTAGCACTGCTCGTGGCGGCGCTGCGTCCCGGTCACGACGCCCAGCTTCTTCTTCTCGGCGACTTCCGCCGCCGCCAGCACCTCTCTGATCTGCGTCGGATCAACCCCCACCGGCTTCTCCATGAACACGTGCTTCCCCGCGTTCACAGCCTCGGTGAAGTGTGCAGCACGGAAGTGGGGCGGCTGGGCCAGGATCACCATGTCGACGCCCGACGCGATCGCCTGCTTGTAGGCGTCAAAGCCCAGGAACCGCCGGTTCTCCGGGACGTCCACGCGCTTGCGGACCTCCTCGGGAAGATCCTCAGACCCCGTCAGGTACCCGTGTGCATTTCCCAGCCTCTCCCCGAACGTCTCGGCCATCGCCCAGAGATGGATCCGCGGTGACGCGTGCAGCGAATCCACCGCCGCGCCCGTGCCCCGGCCGCCGCACCCGATCAGCGCGACCTTGATCGCGTCAGACCCGCCCGCGTACGCCGACCGGGCGATCACCGAGGGAGCGACCGACGCCGCCGCCGCCAGCGCCGCCGCACCCTTGACAAACTCACGACGAGAAACGCCGGTTGAATTGCTGCTCTGCATGGAATGAACACCTTGCCACGGACGTGGTGGAATCCGCGAAGAACGCCGCGGAACGCTGACGGACGACAACCTTCGCGGCCCGGATGCCGCACGATATTCTCAACGCGTACTCAGGCAGACACTGCCTTCTCAGACTTTGAATCCCACGAGAAGACCTTGCTCTGGCGGTAGCTCTCGACGCCCATCTTGATCGCGACCATTACCGCACATCCAAGCTCGACGTTGCAATTGGGCTTGGCCTTGCCGCGGATCGCATCGATCCAGTTCTCCTCGTGGTCGCGCCCATCCTTGTCGCCCTTGGCCTCGATCGTGAACGAGGCGCGGGCATCATCCTTGAGATCCTTGGGCAGCATGTCCTTGTTGGACTCGCGGAACTCGGGCTTCCAGGTGCCCTGCTCGGTCGCACGCCACCCATCGCCGATCGGTTCGAGCTGGCCCCGCTGGCCGCGGATCATCTCGGGAACGCCGACATCGTTGACCATCACGCTCGACAGGAAGACCGAGTGCGTGTCGTAATCCGCCGTGAGCAGCATGGTGTCTGCGATGTCGCGCCCATCCTTCTCGATGTACTGCCCGCCGCCCGACATCACCCGCCGCGGGTAGGCCCCGTCGGGCCCGTGGATCGCCAGGAGCAGCGGACACAGCCAGTGGTACATCAGGTCCGTCGCCACGCCGCCGTTGTACGCGTAGTACTTGCGGAAGCGGAAGAAGTGGTCGGCGTTCCAGTCGATCTTGGGGGCCAGCCCGTGCTTGTGCCCCAGCCACCGGTCCCAGTCGACGTAATCCTCGCTCACCGCGGCCGCCGTCGGGCTTGCCTTGGGGTCGATCGGCCAGTTGAACTGTCCCTCGCGCGAGTTTCGGCAGTAGGAGCCCTGCGACCAGACCACCGGGCCGATCCGGCCCGACTTGATCGCCTTCCCCGCCTCCCACCAGCGGTTCTCGCTGGTGCGCTGCGGACCGACCTGGAGGACGCGCCCTGTCTTGCGCACCGCGTTGCGGCACTCGATCGCCTGCTCGATCGTGTGGCTCAGGGGCTTCTCGACGTAGACATCCTTCCCCGACTCCATCGCCTCGATGGCGATCTTGGTGTGCCAGTGGTCGGGCGTGGAAATGATGACCGCGTTCACGTCCTTGTTATCCAGGACCTTCTCGTACTCCATCACGCCCGAGGAGGCGTTGCCCCCGATCATCTGCACCGCGTTGTTGAGCCGCTTGCGGTAGACGTCGCAGACCATCGTGATCTTGATGTTCTCCGCCGCCTGCTTCTGCAGCAGGCTGCCCAGGTGTGCAGTCCCCATGCCCCCGGTGCCGATCGCGCCGATGTTGATCCGGTCATTCGAGCCCACGATCCGGGCCCAGCTCGCGGCCGGCATCGCCAGCATCGGTGAGGCCAGCGCGGCGGTTTTCAGGAACGTCCGGCGGGAAACGGGGAACATCGGCGTCTTGCGATTCATCGCGGGGCTACTCCTCGGTGTGCACAAGCCGCCATCCTGACAACTCTCCGGCCGATTTGCAACCCTTGCCGTCCTTTACACACCAAACCCCGGGAGCCTTCCGGAATTTCTTCTCAAGAGCCTTTAGAATGTCCCGCGGCGCGTCCAGCACGCTGCACACCAAAGAGCATCCGCCAGACTCGAAGGAATCCGTCGATTCACGCCCTCCCGCCAGGTCCTGATGTCATCCCCCGCGGAGGCGGCGGCCCCGCGCGGCCGAAGTTCTCACGCACACTGCTCCTGGTCGGCGGTACGAGCCTCCTCACCGACCTCAGTTCGGAGATGGTGTACCCGCTGCTTCCTTTCCTCGTGGTCGGAACGCTCGGGGCATCGGCCACGGTCCTGGGACTCATCGAGGGCCTTGCCGAGTGCCTTCCATCCCTGGTCAAGGTCTATGTCGGCCGGCTCTCGGATCGCCTGGGCCGTCGCAAGTCCTTCGCCGTCTTCGGTTACGGGCTCTCCACCTGCGGCAAACTCCTGCTCGCGCTTGCCTCCGGCTGGGCGCCGGTGCTGGCGGGGCGGGTGGTCGACCGCCTGGGGAAAGGGATCCGCAGTGCACCCCGCGACGCACTCATCGCCGAGACCACCGATCGCCGTCATCGCGGGCATGCCTTTGGCTTCCACAAGTCCATGGACACCGCCGGCGCGACCCTGGGCGTCCTGGTTGCGTACATCATCCTGACAACCGCGAGCGATCCCGCCGCCGAGGGCCCCTCACCCCTCCGCGTGGCGCTCTGGGTTTCGGTGGCGCCCGCCCTCCTGGCCGTGCTGCTTCTCTCGGCCGTGCGCGAGCCGGCGGTCAAAGTCGCGCCCCCCGTCCCACCGACCACCAACCAGGGCCTGCGTGCACGGTGGAGGTCCCTTCCCCCGCGATTGCGGATCTTCCTGGTCGTCAGTCTGATCTTCTCGCTGGCAGGATCGACCAATCAGTTCCTGCTGCTGCGGGCGCAGGAACTCCTGACCGGCGGGGGTGAATCGCCCTCGCAGGCGGCCGCGACCGTGTGCCTCTTCTACCTGCTGTACAACCTCACGTACACCGCCGCGTCGTACCCCTTTGGACGCCTGAGCGACACCGTCGGGCGTCGCCCCGTGCTTATCGCCGGGTACGCGCTGTACGCACTGATTTACGCGTGCTTTGCGATGAACCGTGATCCGGCCTGGTGCTGGGCGCTCTTTGGCATCTACGGCCTGTACCCCGCCCTGACCGAGGGCGTCGAGAAGGCGTTCATCAGCGACCACACGCCGCGCGAGGTTCGCGCGACCGTCCTTGGGTTACACGGAACATTGCAGGCGATCGGGCTGCTCCCGGCCTCGGTCATCGGTGGATTGCTCTGGGACCTTGTAACACCCGACGCGACGTTCTGGTTCGCCGCGTTCATGGGATTGCTCGCCGCCGCCGGGATGATGCTGATCCCGCGCTCCCCGGTCAACCTTGAGTAAAGCGCGACTCGCCGCCTCAGTTGCCCGAGGGACGCAGGGGCTGCGCACGTCCGAAAATCGAGGACTGGCGCGAGGCCTGCCCGCTGGGCGCTGCCTTGGCTGCGCCGTTCCCAAGCAGCGTTGCGGGCGGCGTCGAGATCGGCGGATTGGAGGCCGGGGGCGTCGAACCGCGCGGCGTCGTGTCGAGCCGACGCTTGCGTGCGTCGTCGATCGAACGATCCAGCTTCCCAAGCAGAGCCTTGACCTCGTTATACGCCTTATTCGACGGACTCATGTGAGCCTCCTGCGGGGTGCCCGCACACAGAAACGCATGTGCGTGCGGACCAGAGAACCCGGCGGCCTTGCCGGTCGCAAGAGACATCGGCCGCAACCCGCGCGAACTTGGCGCAACGACGGGATTACCCGCCGCGCTGTGCGTGGGCCCGTGCAGTCTGTTCCGTCTGGAGCGAAATCACCTCACGCATAGGCCGCGCAGACGGGGCGAACCACCCAGCTTGCGATACGTGGGTGATCCGCTTCCCTCGCGTTTTCACCAGCCCGCGAGGACGTTCGCCAGGTACGTCGCGATCGCCATCGCGCCAAGTGCAGTCGCCGCGACGATCCACGCTTCCTGCAGATCAAGCTGCATTTCTTCCCACATCAGGAAGACATACACGCCGCACAGAACGGCGACCGGCACGGCCCGCAGCGGATCGAGGAAGAAGCTGTAACACGCCGAGATAATCGCGCACGTCCCCGCGTTTCGCAGAACGGTGAGGTGGAATGGCGCGTTGAAGCCGATGAACGCAAAGCAGCACAGGTAATACGCCCCGGTCGCCGCCGGAACACGGACCAGATAATGCACAAGGTCCTTGTGGACCAGGCCCAGATTTCCCTGTACCAACCGGATGATGAAGATCGCCACAAGCCCCACGCCGACCGCGATCGCGGGCCTCATGTAGGCCCAGCGGACGGTCTGCTGTGATTCATCCCGGATCGCCTGGAGTGCGTGAGACCCCGAAGACCTGCCCCGAACCTGCGTCCCGCATTCGGGGCACTGCACACCCTTCAGGCCGCGCAGGTTATACCCGCACTTGGGACACTTGTAACCCGAGCCGACCTGTCCGGCCTGTTCTTCGGTTTCCTCGATCAGCGTTCGGCCGGTCGGAATCGGCGGTGGAGCCGTCGACTCGGAGCGGACGAGCCTGTTCATCTCAGCCGGATCAAGCCCTTCCAGCGGTATGTAATCCTCGTCGGACGCTGCTAAAGGTGTCGCAGGTTCCGGGGCTGGCGGTGTGCGGAGCCTCATCTTGTGAAGGGCAATACAGGCTCCGCAGATCAGGTTGCCGGCCAGGTCCCGCGCCCGAGACTTGCCAGTGCAGTCCTTGCCGCATCGGACGCACATTTCGTGCGATGGCGATGGCGGACCTGGTCGATGTGGATCGGGGTTATTCATGCACGCCGATGCTCTTTCTACGCCGGCGACCGCATGTACCACGTGATGACGATCGCCCCGAATATCACGCACGCGGACGGCACCAGGAAGATCCCCGCCTCCAGGTATTCAAGCTCAAGCGCCCGCCGCAGCATGAACAGGTAGCCCACGAGCAGCACCGCGGGGATCATGATGAGCGCGATGCACCCCGACATGGGAAGATAGAGCATCGCGACAAAGAGCCCGTTGAGCGCCACGTACACCGACGCGAGCCGGGTAAGCGGCCCCGAGAGCGTTCCGTCGATTCCCAGGAAGAGAATGCACGCCAGGTAATAGCACACAAGCCCCACGGGAACGGCGACGGACAGGTGCTTGGCATCCTCGAGAAGTCCCTGGGCGTTGCCCGTGCCGACCCGGATGGCCACGGTCAACGCCGCCCCACCCGCAAAGAGCGACCACGCAAGCCGCGTAAGCCTCCGGCCGTGCTCGGCATAGTCCTTCTCGTTCTCCTCGGCGATCCTGGCCTGGCTCGTGAAGTGGCGGCAGAGGTGTCCGCACGCGGGGCAGATGTTCTCATCACCCGTCGGGAGCGCGGCCTTGCACTTCTCGCACACGCGGCGGGAGCGTGTCGTGGAACGGACGTACGCCTCGGTGGGATGCGGCCCCGCCGCGGGCGGTGGTGCATGCTGCGATTCAGCCAGAACGGAGACGTCCTGCTCGGAGTATCCCTCGACTTCAATCTGGGCCTCGTCAGGCAAGGCCGAGGAGGTTGATTGTCCGGCGGCGGGAGGGGGTTTTCGGCCCGCGGCGCTGCACTTGATGCAGATGGTTTGTCCGCGGGCGGCGCGCGATGGAGGCGTCACGCCGCAGGGCGCGCTGCACACACAGCAGGTTGATTGCTCGCCTTCCATCGGCCTCCCGCGAAGTTCTCACCCTGCATACCCGCGACTAGCATACAGGATGCAGGAATCACTGGCGGCCTTGGCAAACGGGCTTGCGCTGGCAGGGGGGCGGGCCCGCCTTGAATTGATGCGGCAAGAGCACGCGCCCGGACTGCTCGCGGCGCTCGATACCCCGGCACTCTGGCGGTACATGCCGACCCAGCCTCCCACGACGCTTTCGATGATGAGCGCGTTCGTCGATAGTGCACTGGCCCAGCAGGCCGCGGGGATCGAAGTTCCCTTTGTGATCTTCGACACGTCGACGGGAAAGATCTGCGGTTCGACGCGATATCTCGACATGCAGCCAGCGCACCGGGCCCTTGAGATCGGCTGGACCTGGCTCTCAACCTCCGTCCAGCGGACGAGCATCAACACCGAGTGCAAGCTCCTCCTGCTCAGGTTTGCCTTTGATGTGCTCCATTGCGTCCGCGTTCAGATCAAGTGCGACGGCCGCAATGTCCAGTCTCAGAACGCGATCGCGCGATTGGGAGCGGTCCGCGAGGGAGTCCTGCGCAACCAGCGCATCCTGTGGGATGGCTACATCCGCGACGCGGTCTATTTCAGCATCATCGACCGCGAGTGGCCGATGGTGCGCGAGGGTCTTGAAAGCAAGCTCGCGGCGCGTTGAACGGGCGGCGGGGGGGGAACGGTGCTCCGGGCTTTGGTGTACACTCGCGACGATGCGTCGCGGCGTCAGTGCCTACACATTTCTCGCGTTCCCCATGGCGGTGCTGTGGGTCTTCACCCTGATCCCGACGGTGCTGGGGCTGGGGCTGAGCTTCTTTCACTGGTCAGGCTCGGGCGTACCCCGCTTCGCGGGCCTCGAGAATTTCCGGGCGCTGCTCGCAGACCCCCGCTTCACGCCCGCGCTTCGCAACACGCTGGTCTTCACCCTCCTGACGGTGCCCCCGACGGTCGCCGCGGGCTTTCTGCTGGCGGTCGCGGTGCACGCACGCTGGTTTGTGGGAAAGACGCTTGTCCGCACAGCGATGTTTCTCCCGACGATCGTCTCGATCGTGGCGATCGGCTTTGTGTGGCGGTGGATGCTCGATCCGCACGGCGGGCTCGCGACGGGGATGCTGCGCGGGGTCGGGCTTGATCCGCCGGACTTTCTCCAGGGAGGCGCGGTCTTCGCGGTGGGGGAGGGTGATTCCCGGCGCGTCCTCTTCCCCTGGTTTGAGTGGCCGATGCTCTCGGTGGTCGTCGTTCAGATCTGGCGATCACTGGGCTTCTGCATGGTGCTGTACCTTGCTTCGCTCCAGAACATCTCCGAGAGCCTGTACGAAGCGGCGGAAGTGGATGGTGCGTCGAGACGGCACGCGATCGTGCACATCACCTGGCCGGAGGTCGCGCCGATGACCGCGTTCCTGCTCATCACCGGCGTGATCAGCGCGCTGCAGGTCTTTGACATCATCTGGGCGATGACCAGTGGGACCGAGACCAGCCCGACCAACGTCCTGAATCTCTACGTCTTCCGCGAGTTCCAGCAGAGCCGGCTGGGGTACGCCGCCGCCATCGGCGTCGTGATCTTTGTGATCACCGCGATTGTCACGGCGTTTCAGTTCCGGGTCCTGCGCGGACGCCGGGGCGCGTGATCTGATTCAGCCCTTCATCACCCGCACCAGTGCGTCAAGCCCGCGCTCGAGCTTGTCGATGGGCGTCGCGTAGCTGAGGCGGAAATGGGTGTCCCGCCGGGAAAACGTCTTGCCCGGCACGATGAGAACCCGCTCGGTGATGCACTTCTGGAAGAACTTCTCGCCGGCCTCCTCGGGCGCAAAGCCCAGGCGGTCGGGCACCTTGGGGAAGGCGTAGAAGGCCCCGCCGGGGGTCGGGACCTCGGTGTACGGGCTGAGCCTCTCGACCACGAGTGTCCGGCGGCGCTCATACTCGGCGACGTGGCTCGACATGTCGTAATCAAGTGCTTCCATCACGCCCCACTGGAGGGGGTGGGGAGCGCTTACGTACATGTACTGCTGCAGCTTGATCATCTCTTCGATGAGCTTGCGCGGGCCTGCACAATGCCCCAGGCGCCACCCCGTCACGCCGTAGGTCTTGCCAAAGCCGCGCACGACCAGGACGTTCTCCTCCGCGCCCGGGAAGCGGGCCGGGCTCGGGCACCGCTTCTGCGCCCCGTCGGCGGTCTCTTGCGTCGTGAACGCCGAGTAGGTGAACTCGTCGTAGATCTCGTCAGAGAGCAGGATGATGTTCCTGCGGCGGCAGAGGTCCAGGAGATCCCGGCACTCGGCCTCGGTCGAGACCACACCCGCGGGGTTGCTGGGGCTGTTGAGGACGACCATCTTGGTGCGCGGGGTGATGAGCCTCTCGACGCGCTCGGCGGTCATGCGGAAGTCGGGGTACGTGTCGCAGGGCACGGCGACCGAGTTGCTGAACGTCGCCATGTACGGGTAGAGCACGAACCACGGATCGGGGATGATGACCTCATCACCCGGATCGAGGAGCGCGAGCGAGGCGAGCATGAGCGCGCCGGTCGTCCCCGAGGTGACAAAGAGCCCCGAGCCGGAATCGGCGTGACCGGGGAGCTCGCTGGTCTTCCAGCCGATGTCGGCGGCGAGTGCACGCGCCAGCTTCTCGCGGAGCTCGGGGACGCCACGGGTGAGGGGGTAGCCGTTCTTGCCCGAATCGATGGCGCGGATCGCCGCGGCACGGATGGGCTCGGGGACGGGAAAGTCCGGCTGGCCGATCGAAAGGTCGACCTTGTCCTGGATCTTGGCGCCGATCTCAAAGACGCGGCGGATGCCCGAGCCGTTGATGGAGGAGGAGCGGCGTGCGATCAGCGTCGAGAAGTCCATCGGGGCCCTCCGGCCGTCGGTCCACGCGGGCTGGAAGCACGGCACAAGGCAAGTCCAAAAGTGATAAGCCCGCCGGCGAACCCTATGCAGGGCTCATGAAGGCGGGAAATCGTGGCCAGCCTCCAGGAGGGCGGCCGGGTGAATTGACATCGGCAACGCGCCGTCCGAAGGAGATCAGGCCTTGGGAACGAGCGTCTTGGGCAGGCCCAGGGCCTTGCCGTTCTTCATGTCGAACTTCTTGTCGGCGAGCATCTTGGCGATGCGCTCGGCGCGGGTCATCACGGAACGCTTGCCGGCGGTCTGGGCCGAGACGCGGAGAGAACTGTCAAGACTCATCGCACTACCTTCTTTCGGGTCGCTCAGGCGGGCTCTCATCACACTGCCGGTTTGCGGTGAGCACCCGGGCGAGATCCGCCGACCCGGGGGGCTTACCGAACGTACTTCTCCCAGTGGACCTTGGCGAAGTTGTACTTGCCGCGGTGCTGGCGCTGATAGATCTGTCCGAGCCGCGTGACCTCGTCGGCGATCCGGTCCCGCTGGGACTGGGTTTCCTTCATCGCCGAACCGTCGAAGCCCTGCGAGCTCACAAGCTTGTAGAGGGGGACATTCTTGCCGTCATCCGAGCGCCGATCAACCGCGCTGTACGGAACGCCCAGCGCCCGGAAACCGTTGGCGCCCAGGAAATCGACCGCCAAGCGTGCATCTTCCCGGGTCATGTTCGAGGCGATGACCAGGTAATTGTTCCCGACCGTCCGTGGATCGGCGTTGTAGGAGCCGTTGAACGCGACGACCGTCCCGCCCTCGGTCGGGTTCGGTAAGGGAAGCCCGTCATTGGGGGGCGTGGATGTCGGCTTGGACTGGTCGGGGGTCTTTTCAGGTTGCGGGGAATTGCCGCGCGCCGGTGCGGGCGCGGGGGCGGTGGGCTTGACGGGTGCATTCGCGGGGGTGTTGCCGGCGATCCGGTCACCCGATTTCGGGTCTGTCGACCTGGAATCGTTCTTCTTGGAGCCCGGCTGGTTGGTTGGACCGGGAACGGGTATCTGGCTGGCGGGGGGTGTCGAGATGGATGGGGGCGTGCTTGATTCGATCGCGCCGGCGATGCGGTTGACGCCTTCTTTTTCGCCCATCTTGTACGCGACCACCCAGATGAGCAGAAGTCCGCCCAAGAGCACGGCGGCGGCCGCCGCGACCCAGGGGGTGGTCAATTCGACCTTGGCCCTTCCCCCGGAGAGAAGGTTGCTGAGGACGCCCTGGGGCCTCGTGCGGGTGTAGGTGGTCCTGGATACCTCCGCGGTCGCGCGGGGGGCGGCGGTCGCGGCTCCTGAGATCGTGGATGCCGGCGCGGCGGGTCGCGTGGCGGTGGGCTTGACCTCCACCGAAGCGGGCGTCTCGGAATCCGCCGTGATCGCAGCCCGCCGACGTGCGTCGGCCTTCTGCTCGGCGATGAGGTCAAACAGCGGTCGTTTGGGGCGTCCGAGCGGCATAGTGCAGAGTTTATCGGCATTCGAGGCCCGCCGATGTCATCGGGCGGGCGAAATGGGGCGAAGCCCCGCCGAGCGGGTCCCGCAAACGTCCTGGATAACACAACGCCCGCACTCATACGAGCGCGGGCGAGGGAGGTTCGAGCGGGGTCTTGCGAGCGTCCTGGTACGGAGGATTCTCAGCAGCCAAACTCAAAGGACAGGACGAAGGCGGTGAAATCGTCGGTGTCGACAAAGCCGGTGCCGTCGATGTCGCAGCGTTCATCCCCCTGCTCAAAGGCGAGGACAAAGGCGGTGAAGTCGTCGGTGTCGACAAAGCCTGTGCCGTCAAAGTCCGACCGGCAACCGGCGGCGACGTACACGGTGGCGTTGTTGAGGTTGATCCAGCCGATGTTCTCGCCCCAGGCGTAGCCGTAGAAGCGGCGGTCGTTGAAATCAAAGCGGGCGGGCTGTGCGGGGGTGGCGAGAGCGCCGCCCCTGAAGTTGACCCAGCCGATGTTCTCCCCCCAGGCGTACCCGGTCAGCGCGCCCGTGGAGGTGTTGACGTTCACGCCGTAGTTGGTTCCGTTGGTGTTGGCGTAGGGTCCGTTGCCGGCGCCGAGGCTGATCCAGCCGACATTCTCGCACCAGATCGAACCGGCGAGGTAGCCCAAGGAGTCATTGACGGCGACGCCGGAATTGGCGCTGTTGGCGTCGCGCCAGTTCATGAAGCCGATGTTCTCGCTCCACGTGAACTTGTGTGCAGCCTCCACGTTCGACTGCGCCATCGCGGCCGGAGCGGCGATCGAGGCGGCGAGAAGGGCGACAGAGGTGTTGCGTCGAGACATGCCGAAGATCTCCAGTGAGGGAGAGCCGATGGCTTCCCCAGCCGAATGACGATGTACGATCCTACCGGAAACCATGCGATGACGCACACGAATTCGGCCAAAGTATTCCGTCAGGATCCGGCTCTTGGGTTCTCCGGACGTGGGCTTTCAGGCATGCACACCCTTGGGAAATAAAGGAGGCGGAGCTTTCACTCCGCCTTCTTTGGATTCGTTCTCAGCGGGTCCCCATGGGTCGGGCGCTGATGGGGTCGTCCATGCCTGGCTCAGCGGCGGCGGCGGCCGATGGCCAGCAGCCCGGCGGAGGCCAGGGCGAGCGTGCCGGGGGCGGGGACGATCATGTCCTGGACGCCCTGGCCGACCAGCGAGTAGATCGAGTAGTCACGGGGGCCCGTGCCGTCGATCGAGCTGAGGTACGACTGGGCGAGGGCGACGGCGGCCGCGTCGTTGTTGACGAACTGGGCGGTGCCGGCGGTGAGATCGAGCGATGAGCCCTGCTCGTGAGAGATCTCCCAGACGCACAGCTGCATGGCGACGGCCTGGACGGCGGGGAGGGTGTTCACGAAGGCGGGGGTGTAGTAGCGGCCGAAGAGCTCGCGCATCTGGTCGGCCTTGGCGGCGCCCATGCCGTTCATGACGGTGGGGGCGTTCTCGATGGTGTCGACGGTGTAGCTGAAGCTGTTGCCGTAGCTGACGTGCTCGGTGAGCTCGGTGCAGAACGCCAGGAAGTCGCCCTGGAGACCGGTATGGTCGCCGCCGGTGCGGGTCCAGTTGAAGAGGCCCGCGGGGCCGGTGTTGCCCCAGTTGGCCCCGCCGTCGAGGCTGAACTGGCCATCAGCGCTGGGCGACACGCTGTTGAAGGTGGCGGTGACGGTTGCGGCGGAAGCAAACGCGCACGACATCGCAGCGGCCGAAACGGCCGCGCACAGACGGATCCTCTGCATTTTCAGTCCCTCCTCAAATACTCTCTCTGCTTCTGCTCGGCGGAATGAGCAGGCGTGGCCCCTCCTCTGAGGCCACGCAATGCACAAGGGGCCCGTCAGGGCGGCCCTGGCAGCATGGAACAGCTCGCGGCTGAACGTGCACACGGCGAAACATGCGGGTTCGCGGTGAGCGGTGTGACACTAAATCCGTGAACGGATCCAGTCAATCATCATCACATGTGCTGTGAGGAAAAATCTTCAATGCAGGCGTAATCGGACGTAGAGAACGTCCTAGAACACGCCGACACCGCACATCGCGGGGACTTGCCTATACGCACCGCACAAGCAAGGTGTTGCCAGGATCTCTTGGCGTGCGGTGTCGGGGATGAGGGAAATGAAAAACCCCCGCCTTGCAGCGGGGGTCTGGAGAAGATGGGATGCCCAGGGAAGGACGCGGGAGGCCCGTGCCGGCCCCGGGGCCAGATCAGCAACCCTGCTCGAAGGTCTGGACGAAGGCGCTGAAGTCTTCGATGTCGACGAAGCCCGAGCCATCGAAGTCGGCCGACTCATCTCCCGCCTCAAAGGCAAGGACGAAGGCGGAGTAGTCTTCGATGTCGACAAAGCCCGAGCCGTCGAAGTCAGCGCTGATTACGTCG
>DATGXW010000175.1:0-9926 GCA_035298585.1 Phycisphaerales bacterium | reverse complement strand
GGCAGGAAATACTTGTACAGCGTCGCCAGCCGCCGGGCCGCGACGCGGAACTCGTCCCCCGCCCCGTCAAAGACCGAATTGCTCGCGGCCGAACTCTGCGCCAGGGCCTCAGCCTCGAGCACCTCGATCCGCTCGCGGCGGTGCTGATCAAAGACAATCGCCAGGCTCAGCCACACCGGCACGCCGAAGGCCACGATGATCGACGACGAAAACGCCGCCGAATCACCCCTCAGAGCGCCGTAGATCAAGAGCGCCAGCGCCTGTGCAATCTGGAGCACCAGGCCGAGCACCGCCACACTGGTTGCCTTGCGAAACGTGAGATAATCGGCCTTCATCCGCTGATCCGCCCGAAGAGCGGCTCCACGCCGCCGGTCCAGAGATCGACCGGCCACCGACTCAACCCGACCTTGCACGAGGCGCCCAAGAGGACCATCCTCAAGGACCTGTGCCGCCAGCACTCCCCCACGACTCGACACACAACCCGTTCAACAGGCGGCACTTGCACAGCGCGTGCCGCCCGCATCGTGTTCCGTCAGAACCACCGGCCCGCCAAAATCGTCCCGGTCTGGACGACGCGTGCGGAGGTTCAGGGCCTGCACCCGCGGCGGGCCCCAATTCTGCCACCTCTCTCCGGTCCTGTCCACCAGCCCGGAGAACCCGGGTGGCTGAGCGCGAAAGTTGCGCTCCATGGTCGCCTTCCCAACCCCCTGTTCAACCTCCGGCCCCTTCAACCGCCGGCCGTCCTTTCGCTGCATCCCCGTCGGGAGGAGCAACGCGGAGCGTCCAAGGAAGGCCCGGACTCATCCTGACGTGGGCCGCGGCGGCCGCACACCATCGTGTGCACCACACGGTAGCCCCTTCCAAAGAGCCGTTCGCACCTTCCCTGGAACGAACACGAAGCACCCCTGTCCAGGATGCCTGCTCGTGCGGACGATTGGTTGTACCAGCCGGACTCGTACGGATTGCACGAACCAAGGTTCGATCCGCAGCGAAAGAAATTCCTCGTCCGGTCCGCCGCCAGAGTTCATCCGGGGAGCTTTACTTTCCCCGCCTCCCGACCCGGTCGGGGCGGTACGGTTGCGTGACCCGCGCGCCGTTCGAACACGCTCTCCGGATTTTTCGTACCCTTGCACGCTCCCCGATGCTCCAGCAACTCCTCCCCATCGCCCGTAATGCACTGGTGGAAAGTCTCCGCCAGCCCATCTTCCTGCTGCTGATCCTCCTCTCGGGGTTCCTGCAGGTCTTTAACACCTGGAACACCGCTTACTCCATGGGCTCCACCGAGACGGGCGAAGTCTCGGGAGATGACAAGCTCCTGCTGGACATCGGCATGTCCACGATCTTCGTCGCGGCGATGATCCTCGCGGCCTTCATCGCCACCAGCGTGCTCTCCCGCGAGATCGAGAACAAGACGGTTCTGACCGTGGTCTCAAAGCCCGTCGCCCGCCCCACCCTCATCATCGGAAAGTTCCTGGGCGTCGCCGCCGCCATCACGATCGCCACCGTCGTGATGATCGTCTACCTGCTGCTTGCGATCCGCCACGGCGTCATGAGCACCGCCGCCGACGATCTCGACATGCCGGTCCTGATATTCGGCTTCGGAGGCACCTTCCTGGCGCTCGCGCTCGCCGCCTGGGCCAACTTCTTCTACAACTGGAACTTCCCGCAGACCGCCGTCACGCTCCTGCTCCCCTTCATGCTCGGGGCCTACACGCTGGTCCTGTGCATCAATGAACACTGGGATTTCCAGAGCCCCGCCAAGGACTTCAAGCCGCAGATCACCGTCGCATCGCTCTGCCTGGTCATGGCGATCCTGGTCCTCACCTCGATCGCCACCGCCGCTTCCACCCGGCTCAAACAGGTGCCCACCGTCACGGTGTGCATCGTCGTCTTCCTCCTCAGCCTCCTCTCCAACCACTTCATCGGCCGCCACGTCTTCACCAACCCCTACGTCGGCATCATCCGCGCCGCCGCCAGCGACGATCCCACCAAGTCGCGTTTCCAGGATCCCGGCGACACCTTCAACATCGAACTCGAGCAGGAACCCGTCGTCCCGATCCCCGCCGGCTCATCCTTCTACTTCGGCCCAAGCCCCAACGGCTCGGCGATGCTCGTCCGCGACTTTCCCCCCTTCACCGGTGACGTGACCGCGGGCGGCACATTCATCGACCCCAAGACCCCCTTCGCGCTGGTCATCACCCAGGTCAAGGGCCGAGAACTCACCGTCCGCGCCGCCGGATCGGTCGCAGACACCCTCATCCTGCGTCCCCCCGCCAAGGGTGACTACGTCTTCCTCAACCCGACCAAGGTCAACGTTCCCGCCTTCATGGCCTGGTCCGCACTCCCCAACATGCAGGCCTTCTGGTACGTCGACGCCGTCAGTCAGAACAATCCCCTGACGCTCGGGCACGCCATCCTGGTCATCCTCTACGGGGTGGCCCAGATCGTCGTCGCCCTGTGCCTGGCGATCATCCTCTTCCAGGGCCGCGACGTCGGGTAGCGAAGATGATCCAGCCGGGAAATGGCTGGTCCCCCTGAATGTCACCGGTTAGAATCTCGTGTTCTCACCGATGCACCCGCCGTGCAGATTCGTTGACGTCGGTCCGCGGCGCCTCTGTCAGGCCCCGTCCGATCCCGCCGGCACACTCTGGAAGGACCACATGAGCTTCTCTGAAATGGACAAGCGCAAGAAGATCACGATCATCGTCGCGTCGGTCGGGCTGCTCTTTGGTGCGCTGCTGATCGTCAATTCCGCCACCGACGGGAAGCTTCAGGAAGTCGTCAAGCCCACCGAGAAGCCCGCCGTCGCCCCGGTCGACACCGCCGCTCGCAAGAAGTACGAGGCCGACAAGGAGAAGATGCAGGAGCGCATCGAAGAGGGTGAGCTCGGCGTCTCGGGCGGCTGATCCGCCGCCGCACGCGGGCTTACCGCGTGCACATCGATTGCTGAACCATCACGATCAAACGAAAAAGCCTCGCCGGTGCTCACCGGCGAGGCTTTGTTTTTGAATCCATCAGGTCCTCGAAACCCCTTCGCCATTGAAATCCAGGTCGTTCCAACCTGGTTCTCTCAAGCCGGGTTTTCAGACCAGACACCCGTTGCACGCACCCCGCGGCGCCTGCACACGGCGTCTTAGCCCGCCGACTCGGCCGGCTCGGCGGCCGCCGCGGCCGGGGCCTCGGCCTGCGCACCCTGGGTGCCGCGCAGGCGGATCTCGGCGTCGAGCTCCTTGCGTGCATCCGAGGCCTGGATCTCGTCGGCCGAGAGGTGATCTGCGCGGAGGATCATCTTGCGGAGGATCTTCTCCGAGAGGTTGCAGTCGCGCTCGATGTGGCCGAGCTGATCGTTGGGGGCCTTGAAGTAGACCAGGATGTACACGCCGCGCTTCTGGCCATCGATCTCGTAGGCCAGCCGGCGGTCATCCCACTTGCGCATCGCCAGGATCTCGGCCTGGCCGCGGCCGAGGATGTCCTTGATGTGGTCGACAGCGCCGCCCAAGTCGGCCGCGACGGCCTGGCTGAGCAGGAACATGGCTTCATACGTGTATTCACGACGTCCGGGCATGATGATCTTCCTTTACTCTTCGAGTGTCCTTTGATGGGACCTGGATTCGTTCTTTGCTCAATTCGAAGCCCGCTCGGGGCTGTTCTTGCTGTTGAATGCGTTCATCGCCGCGTCGACGCCCCTGGAGACAAACGCCTCCAGCGCCTCGCACGCACGCTCGATCGACTGCTCCAGGAGGGCCTGCTCCTCGGGCATGAACCGCCCAAGGACAAAGTCCGCCTGGTTCATCACCGCCGGCTTCCCGCCGCTGGGCTGCACCCCGACGCCCACGCGCAGACGCGGGAACTGCTCGCTCCCCAGTGCACGCGCGATGTCGGCCAGGCCGTTCTGGCCCCCGGAGCTTCCCCCCGGGCGGATCCGGATCATCCCCGTCGGGAGCGCGATGTCGTCGGAGACGACCATCACGTCCTTCGAGGGATCGACCTTGAAGAAGCCCGCCGCCTCGGCCACCGACATGCCTGAACGGTTCATGTACGTCGTCGGACGCAGCAGCAGGCACTTCTCGTTTGCGATCTGTGCATCCACGCACGCCGCGTGAAACCTCGCCCGGACCGGCGACGTCCCCGCCCGCTTGGAAGCGAGGCGCTCGAGCACCATGAACCCCACGTTGTGGCGGGTCCTGGCGTATTCGAGTCCGGGGTTGCCGAGTCCGACGAGCAGCTTCATGGCGTTGTGCGATGCACTTCCTGCAAAGACCCTTGGTATCGATCAGACGCTTGCGATCCGGGAAGGCTCGTGGCTCTCGCATGCTCCGGTCGCCGGCACTCGCCGGCGACCGGGGATCACACGATGGATTCTGAACCGGAGCTTCCCGAACAACGCACCTTGCATTGCAACGTGGATTACTTCTTGGGCGCGGGCTTGGCCGCGGCCGCTGCGGGAGCCTTGGCGCCGGCGGCGGGCGCCTTGGCGTCGCCTTCCGCGGGCTTCTTGGCGGTGAGGACCTCGGGCGTCGCGGCCTCAGCGCCGGGCGCTGCGGTCGCTTCGGCCGTCACGACCTCGGCCTGGATGACGATCTGGGCCAGGATCGCGTGCGAGTCGGTCAGCATCTTCATGTCGGCCTTGGGGAGCTTGAGGTCCGCCGCCGTGATGGCGTGGCCCACGTCAAGCGCCGACACGTCGAGCTCGATGAACTCGGGGAGGTCGCTGACGACGCACTCGATGTTCACTTCCGCCACCGGGTGCATCAGGATCGCGCCCGCCTGCTTGAGCCCGACCGCCTCGCCGACCAGGTGCACCGGGACGAGCGAGTGGATGCGGTCCGAGAGGCTGACGCGGGTGAAGTCCGCGTGCACGATGTTCGTGCCCAGGTAATCAAACTGAAGATCGCGGAGCAGCACCATCTGCTGCGACTCCAGATCCTTGTCGGCCGGAACGTCGAGGCGGAAGATCTTCTCGCCCTTGGTCACAAGCCGGGTGAAGTCGCGGTAGTTCACCGCGATCGAGACCGGATCCTTGCCGCGGCCGTAGACGACCGCCGGGATCGAACCAGCCTCGCGGAGGCGGTTGTTGTACCGCGTCCCGACCTTCTCGCGACGCTTGATGCTCAGAACAGGTGCCTTCTCGTGCATGACTGAAACTCCAGAATCAGAACCTACGAACCCAACAGCTTGAATCGCTTCAACGTGTTGATCAGACTTGAACCCACGAACAACTTGTCAGCGCTTCGTTCCTCCCCCGTCCTTGAACAGCGCGCTGATCGACTTCTTGTGGTGGATGCGGTGGATCGCCTGCCCCAGCAGCGGGCCCACGCACAGCTCGACCAGCTTGTGACGCAGCGGCGCAACCCGCTCCCCCAGCGGGATCGTGTTGGTCACGACCACCCGGTCAAAGGCGTCCGACGCCAGTCGCTCGATCGCCGAGCCCACCAGCACGCCGTGCGTCGCGGCGGCGATGACCGCCTTGGCCCCGCGCGAACGGACCAGCCGGGCCGCCTCGTAGACCGTCCCCGCCGTCGAGATCATGTCGTCGAACATCAGCACCGTCTTGCCCTCGACGTTGCCGATGAGATTGCCCGTCTCGATCTTCGAACCCGAGAGACGGCGCTTGTTGATGATCGCAAGGTCGCCGCCGAGCACGTTGGCCATCGACTCGGCCACCTTCACGTTGCCCACGTCCGGGCTCACCAGGCACAGGTCCCCCAGCTCCTTGCGGATCGACTGGAAGTACTGGACAAAGACCGGTGAACCCGCGAGGTGATCGACCGGCAGGTCAAAGAAGCCCTGGATCTGGGCCGCGTGCAGGTCGAGCGCCACCACCCGGTTCGCCCCCGCCGCCGTGATCATGTTCGCGACCAGCTTGGCCGTGATCGGCACGCGCCCTTCGTCCTTGCGGTCCTGGCGTGCATACCCGAAATAAGGCAGCACGACCGTGATCCGGTCCGCGCTCGCCCGGCGCAGGCAGTCGATCGTGATCAACAGCTCCATCAGGTTGTCGTTCACCGGCTGGCACGTCGAGCACACGATGAAGCAGTCGCGCCCACGCACATCCTCCTCGATCTTCACGAGGATCTCGCCGTCGGGGAAGAACTGCGTCCGCGACTGGCCCAGCGGCAGCAGCAGGTGCTCGCAGATCCGGTGGGCCAGGTGCGTCGCGCTGCTGGCCGAGAAGATCTTGAGCGTGTTGATGTCCTCAGCGCTCCAGCCCCCGCGTGAGCGGTAGAGCCGGTCGACGATCTCAAGATCCTGCGGCGTGTTGATCGACAGCACATCCTCCGGCGGGACCGCCGGCAGCACCTCGACGCGCTGCCCCGCGCGGAGCAGGAGCTCGGGCACGTCCGTCACGTAGTACTCGCCGCTCACCGGGTTGCGCTGGACCTTCTCGAGCGAACCAAAGAGCTGCTGTGCATCGCAGCAGTAGTAGCTCGGGTTCACTTCCTTGATCGTGAGCTGCTCCTGCGAGGCGTTCTTCTGCTCGACGATCGCCTGGAACCTGCCCTCGCCGTCGCGGACGATGCGCCCGTACCCCTGCGGGTTGTCGATGATCGACGTCGCCAGGGTCATCGCGGCCCGCTGCCCGCGGTGACAGTCGAGCATCTTCTTGAGCGTCTCGGCCCGGATCAGCGGGCCGTCGCCGCAGAGCACAAAGACGTCGTGCCCGGGCTTCTGCGATTCCTTGACAAAGTGCTGCGCTGCCGAACGCACCGCGTGGCCCGTGCCAAGCTGCTCTTCCTGCACCGCAAACTCGACGTTCATCCCCTCAAGCGCCCGGCGCACCACTTCCTGCTTGTACCCCACCACCACCACGATCCGCTCGCACCCCACCGCCCGGCAGGCATCGACCACCGCGCAGACCATCGGACGCCCTCCCACCTTGTGGGCCACCTTGGGCAGATCCGAGTTCATGCGCGTGCCCTTGCCCGCCGCCAGGATCACGGCCGAGGGTGCGGAAAAGGCTGCCGTTGATTTCGTTCCTGCCATGGGTGTTGCCTGATACAGCGGACGGGAAGAACCAAGGACGCTGCCCGGTTGGGCGGGTACGACGGTGGTCATCGAGCGGCTCCTGGGAGAGACAGGACCGAAACGACGGACGACGCACGCACACGAGATGGGACGCAAAGATCAAACCGCACGCGCGGGGAGGATGGACCGGTGTTCACCGCAGATCCCGCCCGAGCCCGAGCCGCACCGCGCCGCCAGGGGCGAACACGCCAAGTGCGAACAACAAGCTGGTCGACCTGGACTCGAACCAGGACTAACAGAACCAAAATCTGCTGTGCTGCCGATTACACCATCGACCAATCGCGGGCCGGTGCACACGGGGCTCAAAGCCGCCGTCGCACACCCGCTGTCGCGGGCTGAAGAAGAGAACCTCCAAATAGGTGTGCATACGCATGTGCACACAGGACCTCGGACAAGACAGTCGCGGGTCCGGGCGTCGAACTCGACGCAAGGAGGCCGCGGCGGGTGTGCAAGGACACGACGCTCGTGCCGCTTGCCAGGGCTGGACCTTCCATCAGCCGCGATGGGAAGGCCGATGAACGCGCCTCAGAGGAAATGCCGCTCCGTACAAAGCCAGAACAACCTTCCTCGTCCGTCACGCTCGGCCCCAGTGGGGTCTCAACTGTAGGAACGGGGCAAAACCCGTTCAAGCCCACCCTCTCGGCACGCCTCCCCGTTCCGGGTGACCGTGATCGGCTCGGCGATCAAGGCACGAACGTGTGCAACAACTATCAAATTCACACCGTTGGCGCTGCCTCCGCTGGGTCAGCACGCATGTACAACGGATCGCCCTTCACGATTCGATGACCAGGCTTCAGTCCATACTCGCCCCCAAATTGGCAAAGCTCTTCAAGGGTTGCCCCCGCTACCGGAGCACAATTCCACGCCTGCCACAAGTTTGCCATCCTGTTTGGGATGACTGGGGAAAGCAGTATGCTTGCGATGCGAATTTGCTCTGCACACCGAAAGAGGATGAATGAGAGCTCGTCCTTAGCCGTCGGGTCAACGTCAAGTCGCTTCGCAACTTTGAACGGCGCCGTCGCATTGATGAACTGATCAACGGACGTGATCATGAATCGGGCCTGCGCGACAGCAGAAGCCAGATCAAAACTGTCGAGTGCCCGGAGCGTGCTTCGTACCCATCGTTGAGTGTGATTCGCTGATGGGAAGATGTCTTCGAAGTTGACACCGATCGGCACTCGTCGCTCTTCCGGCACCTCGCCCCCAAAGTACTTCTCGATCATGTTCCCCACGCGGCTCGCGCAGTTGCCGATGCCGTTGGCGAGGTCCGCGTTGTAGACCTCGACGAACTTCGCGTGCGAGAAGTCCGCATCCGTCGCGCCCAGGGGGCCCTGCGTCAAGAGATACCACCGCACCGCGTCGAGCGAGTACTTCTTCGCGTACGCCTCGATCGTCTCGATCTCGATGAAATTCCCCAGGCTCTTGCTCATCTTCCGGCCTTCGCGCACCCAGAACGCGTGTGCATACACCGTCCGGGGCGTCTTTTCACCCAGGCCCATCAGCATCGCCGGCCAGATCACCGCGTGGAACCACAGAATGTCCTTGGCCATCAGGTGAACGCTCGCGGGCCAGAAGCGCCTCCGCGCCCCCCCCTCCGCCGCCGCGGTGTTCACGATGAACTCGTTGTCCACGATCGAGAGGTAATTGCACAGGGCCTCGATCCACACGTACACCCGGTGCTGCGGATCCCCCGGCATGCGGATGCCCCAGTCGGCATCGCCATCCTTGATCTTGCGCGAGACCGGCACGCGCTGAAGCCCGCCCTTGATCCGCCCCAGCACCTCGTTCTTGCGTGCATCGGGCAGGACACGGATCTCATCGCCCGCGATCATCTTCTCCAGGCGGTCGGCGTACTTGGGAAGGTTGAAGAAGTAGTTCTGCTCCTTGCGTCGCTCGAGCGGCTTGCCGCTCACCGGGCTCACGAAGTTCGATTCCTTCGCGAGCGTCTCGGTGAGGTACTCCTCCTGCGAAGGATCCCACCAGCCTTCATAGTCACCCAGTTCGATGTCCCCCGAGTCCATCAGCTTCTTGATGTAGGCGGATGCACGTGCCTTGTGACGCTCCTCGGTCGTGCGCACAAAGTCGTCGTTCGAGAAGCCCATGAACGCGAAGGCCTTGCGGAACTCGGCCGCGTTATGGGTCGCCCACTCCTGCGGCGAGAGATCCCGCTTGGCCGCCGTTTCCACGACCTTCTCGGCGTGCTCGTCGGTCCCCGTCAGGAAAAAGACATCCTTCCCGGACCCTCGCCGCAAGCGTTCAAACCGTGCCGCGACGTCGGCGATCAGCGTCGAATAACAGTGCCCGATGTGCGGGCGATCGTTCACATAATAAATGGGGGTCGTGACGTAGTACGGGGCTTCAGCCATGGCGGGCCCAGTGTAGTTCGGTGAAAGGAAGGCCACTTCCAAACCCACCAGAACCGCGCCCGATTCCCCGCGTATCCCTTTGGACTGGTCGGTCTTCGAAGACTTCGTGCGGGTGGTCGCGCGGGCGGAGAACAGGCATCTTCCCGTATCGGCCCGGTATAGCAATCGCTAGGATGCAGGAGTTCGCGACACGGCCGGAATATCGGCGGTCGGCGCGGCGTTCACTGTTTGCCAGGAGTTCTCCGTGGAACGCGCGGAATTCGAACGCCAGGCCCTCGAGCATTTCGAGGCGGTCTACAGAATGGCGTACCACCTCACCGGCAATGCCGAACGCGCCGAAGACCTCGCGCAGGAGGTATACGTCCGTGCACTTCGTCCCAGAGCGGTCGAGACGTTTAACCCACACGGGGGTGGTTTAAAATCTTTCCTGCTGGTGATTTGCCATAACGCGTATTACTCATCCCTGAAGCGAAACGCACGCGAGTCTGGACGCCTTGCTCCTGGTGAGGAAGCCGTCGATGGACACGCGGGCCC
>DATGXW010000174.1:0-2522 GCA_035298585.1 Phycisphaerales bacterium | reverse complement strand
GCCGGAACAAGAGGTGTGCCCGGTCCGCATCTTCCTGCCTTGAGATGGGCCGCTCCCGCGGATCCTGGATCGACAGCACGGCGGCAAGCACGGTCACGGGTTCCAGTGCAAGCTCTCCCGCCGCGGCGATGAGCATCCGGGCGATGCGCGGATCGGTCGGGATCTGCGCCATCTGCCGGCCGACCGCCGTCAGCGGAGCATCGTGCGCAGCGGCGCTGATCGCCCCAAGCTCAAAGAGCGTCGCGTACCCATCCTCGATCGCCATCCGATCGGGCGCATCAATGAAGGGGAAGCGATCGATCTCGCCCAGCACGCTCCCCAGCGACTTCATCCGCAGGATCACTCCGGCGAGGTTCGTCCGGCGGATCTCAGGCTCGGTGAAGACGGGACGGCTTTCGAAGGACTCGCGCGAGAAGAGGCGGATGCACACGCCGGCGGCGACGCGCCCGCACCGCCCCGACCGCTGGTTGCACGAGGCCTGCGAGATCGGCTCGATCGGCAGCTTGGCGATCTTGCGAGCCGGGTCATACCGGCTCTGGCGCGCCAGCCCCGTGTCGATCACCGAACGGATTCCCGGCACCGTCAGCGATGTCTCGGCGACGTTGGTCGCCAGGATGACCCGCCGAGGCCCTCCCGGGCGCGGATGGAAGATCCGGTCCTGCTCCGCGTCGGTCAGGCGCGAGTACAGCGGCAGGACGTCCATCCCCAGGCCGCGCCGATGAATCGCCTCTCCCGCCAGGCGAATCTCCCGTTCACCGGGAAAAAACGCCAGAATGTCCCCCTCGGTCCCGCGCGGTCCGGCGAGTTCTTCCACCGCCTCCGCCACCGCCTCGTAGTCGATGCGGTCCGCCGCGTCCTGGTCATCCCCCATCGGACGGTACCGGATCTCGACCGGATATGTCCTGCCCGACACCTCCATCACAGGCGCAGCCCCCGGACCGCCGAAGAAGGCGCTGAATCGCGCAGGATCGATCGTCGCCGACGTGATGACAAGCCGCAGGTCGGGCCGGCGCGGAAGCAGCGTCTTGAGATACCCCAGCAGAAAATCGACGTTGAGCGACCGCTCGTGCGCCTCATCGATGATCAGCGTGGAATACGCACGCAGTTCAGGGTCCCCCGAAAGCTCCGCCAGCAGGATCCCGTCGGTCATCAGCTTGATGTGCGTCCTCGCCGACGTCTGATCCTGGAATCGCACCTTGACGCCCACCGAAGCACCCAGGGGCTCACCACGTTCTTCGGCGATCCGCGCCGCCACCGCTCGCGCCGCGAGCCGCCGGGGCTGCGTGTGCCCGATCAGCCCCTGACGGCGCCCGGGTTCCCGCTCATCAAGCCCGAGCAAGATCTGGGGCAATTGGGTGGTCTTGCCCGAACCCGTCTCGCCGCAGATCACCACGACCTGGTGGGCGCGCAGCAGCGCTTCGATCTCGCCCCGGCGTTCGAGGATGGGAAGCAAAGGTCCGGCAGGAGGCATGGGCCAGCAGGGTATCGCGCCCGGCTGCAAGCCGTTCCAGAAATGGCAAGGACGAGGCCCAGAAGGCCTCGTCCTGCGTGAGGGAGGGGGTTGGTCGTTACTTCTTCTTTGCCGGTCAGTGCTTGGCGACTTCAAACTGATCCCGCCAGGCACGCACAAGGTCGTGTGCACGCTTGGCCTGGACATACTGCCGCGTGATCACGTCGCGCAGCGGCTGGGTCAGCGTCTCGCGGTCGAGCACGTCCTCGTACGACTTGAGCACCGAATCCTCGGCCCGTTCGCACGCACTGATGATCGCGTGATCGCCGCCGCCGAGGGCAGAACTGAGGGCCATCCAGCTCCGCTGCAGCGCGCCCATCACGCTCCCTGACTCCGCCGCGTCCTTGCCGCGCGCCTGGATCATCGGCTTGAGCTCGGCGACCGACTGCTCACGCTCGGCCGCGAGCTGACGCAGCGCCGTGCGGTACGTGTGGTTCTCGATCTTTTCGGCCGCGCTCTTATATCCCGTGACGCTGTTCTGGAGTTCACGCAGAACCTCGTTGGCATCGTCGGCCGCCTTCGACTCAGCCTCCGACGCCGCCAGCGTCGGCTGATCGCGGCGCCCCGCCAGACGCATCAGCCGATCCCACGCGTCACGGCTTGCGTCGCGTACATTCTCCCACTGCAGCGTCGCGGCCCCGCGCCGCCGCTCCCACGCCGTGCGGATCGAAGGCTCGACCTCATCAAACGGCCTGCTCGGAGAGGCGTTGTACGTGTCGATCGTGCTCAGGTATACGGGTTCGAAGTCCTCGTACCTGCGGCCCGTCGCGTAGGGCCTGTTCGTGAAGGCCCCGCGCCAGTATTCAAGCTCGGTCGTGGGGTTGACGGCTTCGGCCGCGCCCTTGCCGACCAGTCCGCCCACCATCCCGCCGACCGTCGCTCCGGCAACCACGCCAACCGGACCGCCCGGAGCCCCGATCACCGCGCCGATCGTCCCGCCGATCCCCGCGCCGACCCCCGAACCCACCGGGTGTGCGCCCGGCTCACCGCTCAAGGGATCCCGATTCGCATC
>DATGXW010000173.1:0-2048 GCA_035298585.1 Phycisphaerales bacterium | reverse complement strand
CGCCTCGGCTTGCCTGAGCGCGAACGCAATCTGCTCCTCCGTAAATCTGCTCTTCTTCATCGACCAGCCTCCTGAACAGAGGCCGAATTGAAGCTCGAAAAGTCTCACTCAGCTTGGATCAAGATTCCGGGGAGAGCGCATAATGACAGGGGCTGTGGGAATACACGCTGGCGGGGCCGGAGGAAGGGGCGCAGCCTCGACCGGAGGCACGGCCAGCGCCTTGGCCTCGTGCAGACCGTGGAGCACCTCCGCGTTGAGCATTTCATCCCGCAGCCGCCCGTGGAGGCTCTTGGCGTACCCGTTCTCCTACGTACTCCCCGGCAGATCAGCATCATCTGCACACCAACCCGAGAGCCTGCTCATCGTGCCTCCCCCCCCTGTGCAGGCCGCCTTCGCCCATCACCGCGCGGTGCCCGGCACCCCCACCACCTTCTTCCCATCCCCCACATCCCGCGTCACCACCGCGCCCGCCCCGATCACGCACCCGCGACCGATCTTCACTCCCGGCAGCACACGCGAGCCCAGCCCGATCAGCGTGTCCTCCCCGATGTGCACATTCCCGCCCAGCACCGCCCCCGGCGCGATGTGCACATTCTCCCCAAGCACGCATTCATGCTCGACGACCGCCGTCGTGTTCACGATGCAGTGCACACCCACCTTCGCGTGTGCATGCACCACCGCCCCAGGACCCACAAACGTCCCCAACCCCACCACCGCCGTCGGCGAGATGTACGCCGCCAGGGAAAGAACGCTCGCCTGCACACGGTGATCCAGCCCCGCGCCCGCCAGCCGATCGATCACCCGCCGCCGGATCGAAAGCCCGCCCAGCCCGATAATCACCCCCTGCCCCAGTGTGAGCCACCCCGGCGGCCCCACACCCACCCCCAGTGCATCGAGCCCTCCCACGTGCGGGACACCCCCCAACCGCCCGAGCACCGCCCCCGCATCATCATCCAGGAAACCCGCCACGCGGAGCCCTCCCAACCCCGCCGATTCCGCGACGACGAGCCCGTGCCCGCCTCCCCCGATGATGACCAGGCTCGTGATTTCATGTTGCAGCGTCACCCCGACCCCATCGACCCACCCCCGCACACCCCTTGAATTTGGACAATCGCCCCCGCAGTGCCGCGTCACGTCGGCGCTTGGGGCGGGCCCAGTCGCCAGCGCCCACCCACCATTTGCCCCTTTCCTCTTTTTCCTTAGTTAGCCTTTGCTAGAATCACTCCAGTGACCCGCCTCCCCGCCGCCCAGCGCAAGGAACAGCTCCTCGACCGTGCCTCCGAGCTTTTCGCCCGGCACGGATACGCCCGCGCGACCACGGCTGAACTCGCCAAAGCCGCCGGCGTCACCGAGCCCATCCTCTACCGTCACTTTGATTCCAAGCGCGACCTGTTCGTGGCCCTGATCGAGCGTGCAGGCCGCCGCACCATCGCCAATTGGGAACAGCACCTCTCCGGCGCGGCCGACCCCGCCGAGCGACTCAAGCGGCTCCTGGCCGACAACCCCATGGTGACCCCCGAGGGGCGGCCAGATTACCTCGTGCTCCTCCAGGCGATCACCGAGGTTGATGACCCGGCCATCCACACCGCCATCAGCGACACCTTCAAGAACCTGCACAAGTTTCTTCAGAAGGAACTCGAGCGCGCCCAGGGTGATCACAAGGTCACGAGCCGGATCAGCGCGGAGCTCATCGGCTGGCTCCTCATCCACATCGGCCTGGGCTACGGCTCCCTGGCCGCGATGCGGATCGAAGGACAGGGCATGGACGCCGCGGGCAACCACATCCAGGATGTCCTCACCCGCCTGCTCATCGGCAGAAGCGCAGAGAAGAAGGGTGACGAGGCCTGACCAGCGTCGGACATCCCTCCAGGTTTTCCGGTAAACTCACGCTCCCGTCCGATTCCTTCGCACGCACGTGAGGATACCCATGCTCGATCGTCAGACTTCCCGCCGTGCCTTCTTGCAGACGCTCGCCGCCGCCGGAACCGCGACCCTCGTGATGCCCCGGCGCGCATGGGCCCGCCTCGACGACACCCGCCTGCGTGTCC
>DATGXW010000172.1:0-6475 GCA_035298585.1 Phycisphaerales bacterium | reverse complement strand
ATGCCTCGATGCCTCGATGCCTCGATGCCTCGATGCCTCGATGCCTCGATGCCTCGATGCCTCGATGCCTCGATGCCTCGATGCCTCGATGCCTCGATGCCTTCTGCCTCAACGCCGCGCCCACCCCATCAATCACACCGTCGCGGCGACGGCCTTGGCGCGGCGGGCCTGGTCGGCCTCGTCGGAGGTCGCGAGTCGGAGGATGTTGGCCTGGGTCATGTCGGCGTCGTTCAATTCGCCGGTGATTCGGCCGTTGCACATGACGATGATGCGGTCGGAGAGGGCGAGGAGTTCGGGCATCTCGCTCGAGACCAGGAGGACCGCAGCGCCGTCGTCGGCGGCTTGGCGGACGAGCTTGTAGACCTCGGTCTTGGTGCCGACGTCGATGCCGCGGGTGGGTTCATCGAGCAGGAGGACCTTGGTCTGGCGGCCCATCCAGCGTGCGATCAGGAGCTTTTGCTGGTTGCCCCCCGAGAGTTCGCCCGGGAGCGACGAGGTCGAGGCGGCCTTGACGCGAAAGTCGGTCATCTTTTCGCCCACGAGCGAGCGTTCTGCACGTCCCGAGCGGAAGCCCAGGGGCTTTGCCAGCCGGGGCATGTAGGGCATCAGGATGTTCTCGTCGATGCCCAGGAGGAAGAAGAGGCCTTGGAGCCTGCGGTCTTCGGGGACGTACCCCACCTGGCGCGCGATCGGTCCGCCCGGCGCGCCGGGGGAGCGGAGATTGATGTGCGTGCCTTCGACCAGAACTTCACCCGAGGCGCGCGGATCCAGCGCGAAGATCGCGTCGAGGAGTTCGGATCGGCCCGCGCCGACGAGGCCGCCGATGCCCAGGATCTCGCCGCCCTTGAGCGTGAGTGAGATGTTCTTGAGCTTGCGGGGAGAGGAGAGGTTGCGGACTTCAAGGAGCGGAGCCGCGGCGGGTTGGGCGTGGGTATGCGTGTGTGCACCGCCGGCAAGCTCGCGGATGCCCGCGGTTTCTCCATCGTCGGCGAGATTGTTCGCGGCGGCCGCGGCCCCCTTGATGCGGCCCGTTGGCGTCTGGATCCGCCGACCGATCATCTGCTCGACGAGCGTGGGCTCATCGATGTCCTTGACGACGCTGGTGGCGACGTACTTGCCATCGCGGAGGACGGTGACGCGGTCGCACACCTGGAAGATCTCGCCCATGCGATGCGAGACGTAGACGATCGTGAGGCCTTGCGAGGCGAGCGAGCGCGTGATCTCCAGCAGCCGGTCGGCCTCGGCGACCGAGAGCGAACTGGTGGGTTCATCAAAGACGATCAGGCGCGCGGCGTGGCCGGTGCCCTTGCCTTCATCGAGCGAAGCCGCGATCTGGCAGATCTGGCGGCGGCCGGGGGCGAGCGTGCCGAGCGGGGCTTCGACGTCGATGCCGGGGTCGAGCTTGTGGACGAGCCGGGCTGCACGCTCGTTCATCGCGCGGCGGTCAATGAAGAGGCCCAGCGGACCCTTGCGCGGGATATCGTGGAGGCAGAGGTTTTCGGCGACGGAGAGGTTGGGGCACTGGGCGAGTTCCTGGTGCACAATGCGGATGCCGGCGTCGAACGCGTCGTCGATGGAGCCGGGCTTGAGAACGCGGCCATCGATCGTGATCGTGCCGGTGTCGGGCTTGTGGAGCCCCGCGATCGCCTTGCCGAGCGTCGACTTGCCCGCGCCGTTCTCGCCCATGAGTGCGTGGACTTCACCGGCGGCGAGTTCGATCGAGACATCGTCGAGGGCCTGGGTGATGCCGAATCGTTTGGAGATGTGGGAGGCGGTGAGGAGCATGGCGGGAGGAGCGGTTCGCGGTTGGCTGCTCGCGGTTCGCACGACGGAAGGAGGCGATGGAGCAGGGGGGTGGGAATGGGGGTGGGTTGCTGCCTGCCCCGCTCAGGGCAGCGGAGCAGGGCACCCGGAAACAAGGCAGCGAGGCATCAAGGCATCAAGGCAGTGAGGACGGAGGTCTGTGCTGCCTGCCCCGCTCAGAGCAGCGGAGCAGGGCACCCGAAGCGAAGGGCGCCGGAGACGAGGGAAGGGCTGGTAGAGAGGGGAGTGTAAGGGTTTTTGGGAGGGGTGGGAAGGGGGAATGCCAGCGTGAAGGGAGGGTCGGCAGAGGGCCGGGTCGTTCCTGGAGAGCCAATGGTCACGCGTGCGAATCGCTGCTCTGCCGCGGGATCTGCACGAAAGGGGTCTGATGCGGTTGCGTGGCCACAACGACATCAGAACGGGATGGTCAGCCTTTGATGGCGGCTTCGAGGGCGGCGATGTCGATCTTTCGCATGGTCATCATGGCCTCGAAGGCGCGTTTGGCGACGGCGGGGTCGGGGCTGGTGACGGACTGAGAGAGGATGGTGGGGGTGATCTGCCAGGAGAGGCCCCACTTGTCCTTGCACCAGCCGCACGCACTCTCCTGGCCGCCGTTGTTCACGATCGCGTTCCAGTAGCGGTCGGTCTCGGCCTGGTCGGTCGTGGCGACCTGGAAGGAGAAGGCTTCGGAGTGCTTGAAGGCGGGTCCGCCGTTGAGGCCGATGCACGGGATGCCCAGCACGGTGAACTCGACGGTGAGGACGTCGCCCTTCTTTCCCGAGTGGAAGTCGGCGGGAGCGCGATGGATGGCGGTGACCGCCGAGTTGGGGAAGGTCGCGGCGTAAAAGTCGGCGGCCTCCTGCGCATCCTTGTTGTACCAGAGGCAGAGGGTGTTCTTGTGCATGCGGGTGGGCTCCTTCAAAGTCTGCGGAATGTAACGGATGGAGATGAAGGGGGATTCATGGAGGGGGAGGCGGGAGGGTGAAAGGAAGGAGGGAGCGGTGGAGAATGTGCCGGCGGAAACGAATCAAGGGCGGCGGAACGCTCGCCGACGGGATGACGGCCGGATGGGCGGCGTGAGTTGACCGGCGGACCGGGGGGCGGCGACCACGGAGTTCGGATCGGATACCCTAGCTCCGTGAGAATGGGTCAAATCCACATTTGGCAGAACGGTTCCAAGCGACGGACTGGAGCTCCGCGCTTCGCAGAGTTCTTCGCGGGAATCGGCCTTGTCCGCATGGGCTTGGAGGCCGTTGGTTGGTCCCTCGCGTTTGCCAACGACATCGACCCCGAGAAGCATGATCAATACGACGCCCACTTCGGGGACGCGGACGACCACTTCCACTTGGGCGATGTTCACGCGGTCACTGCGAACGACATCCCCGACGTAGAACTCGCCACGGCTTCATTCCCGTGTACGGACCTTTCCCTCGCTGGTGGCCGGGCCGGACTGGACAAGGGTGCGCAGTCTTCCGCCTTCTGGGGTTTTGTAGATGTGCTCCGCAAGATGGGTAGGCGTCGCCCTCCACTCGTCATGCTTGAGAACGTGGTTGGCTTCCTGACCTCCCACGGCGGAAAAGACTTTCGCTCCGCTATGGAGGCCCTCAACGAACTGGGCTACTCGGTCGATCCGTTCATCTTGGATGCGAAGTGGTTCGTTCCGCAGAGTCGGCCTCGTCTCTTCGTAATCGGCTCCGCGATCCCCGATTCTTCCGCACGCAGGTGGACTACGGAGTGCAGGGTGCGTCCTGCACTGGTGTGCAAATTTATCGCCTCTAATCCCAGTATCGACTGGCGCATTCGGTCACTTCCCGATCCGCCGAACCGATCGGAGAAAGTCCTCGCCGACATCCTTGATGATCTTCCCGACACCGCGCCGGAGTGGTGGAGCAAAGATCGGGCGGACTACCTCTGCAGGCAGTTCTCCGAACGTCATCGTGTCATCGCTGACGCCCTGATCGCAAAGCGTCGATGGTCCTACGCCACCGTGTTCCGCCGGGTCAGAGCCCAGCCCGACGGGAGTAAGCGATCGATGGCCGAGTTGCGCACCGACGGAATCGCGGGGTGTCTCAGAACGCCCAAGGGCGGAAGCGGACGCCAGATCCTTTTCAAAGCCGGGTACGGACGCTACGCGGCTCGGCTCCTCACGCCGCGCGAATGCGCTCGCCTGATGGGCGCGGACGAGTTTCGTATTTCTGGGCCGGATAATCGAGCGTTCTTCGGCTTCGTGCAAGACCGCCGTTCCGACGCCGCAGCAGCGTGAGGCGACTCTATGGCTGAAGTGATGAAGGCCCGAGACTCACGACTTATTGAAATAGAGGCGATCATCGTGGCTTATGCGATGAGTCGCCTAAACGACGTATTTCTGGCTCGGTTCCGCTTCAAGTCATGGCGTTCCGCCTTTGCATCCGCCAGCTCCTCGCTTGGTGTGCCGGCAACGAGCATGAAGAACCTTCGAGACGAATTTGATCCGCTTCATGGTTTTCGAAAAGGATGGCACCAGCGCCCCATACGTCCAAATCGTCAGCGGGTCCTGAGCGAGTTCAGCGAGGTGAGCGATGATGCGTTGCTCGAAGTCGTCGACAGGCTGCTGGCCCGCGATCAGGACGCGACGGCAGAAATCGTAAACCCAATCGCATTCTCGAAAGATCGTGTTGAGAATGTGGCAGAGCGGCTCCGCACCGGGAGACTTGCCGAGGAGTACTTCGTTGCCAACTCGTTGAACATCTGCAGAGTGCCTGCGAAGTCGCTTCGCGATTGTCGGCAGGACGCAGGCGGCTTCGACTTTGCCGTCATAGATCGGCCTAGCGTCGTAATTGAAGTCAAGGGACTGAAGGCTCGATGGGGTGGAATCCTGTTCACTGATCGTGAGTGGCGGACTGCACGAGCGCGTTCAGAAAACTACTGGCTCGTCGTGGTTGGCGACATCGCAGGAACTCCGAAGGCGAAGATTTGGCGTGATCCGTCACGAATGCTCGACGTGCGTTCATCTCTGCGGCGTTCGACAACTGTTTCGTGGCAAGCCGCCGTGTCGGTCGCATAGGTGCTGAACATGGTTAATCCCGATCTACTTCTGAAGCGTTGCTGGCTAGCCTCGAAATCGCGTCAGGACGAAGAGTCTCGCCTCTTTGCGGCCCGCGCAGTCATTTGTGCGCGTCTTGGCGTTGCGTTGCCGTTCCCCCTGATTGCAGATCGCACGCCGCATTCGACCGTAAGTAAATTGCTCGACATTAGCGGTAGCCGAAGCGGTCCCATTGCGTATCACCTCATTGGAGCCACGTTGGCGATCCGATTCCCAGAGAAGAGCATTTCGAACCATCCTTACAGCGCGGCCGACGATCAAGGTGGACGATCAGGGGACTTCCAAATTGGGGGAACCGCGTTCCACGTCACAGTCGCGCCGAGCAAAGCGCACGCAGCGAGGTGTGGCAAGAACCTCCGCGATGGACTCGCGGCATTCATGATAGTGGATGAGGCGAATGTAGATCGCGCCCGGTACGCGCTGGAGTTCGAGAACATCGTTGGTCGGGTGGCGGTGGAGTCGGTGGAGTCATTCGTCGGTCAGAACCTCTCCGAGTTGGCGGACTTCGCGACAGATCGAGTTGGGCCGACCTGGGGAAGTCTCCTCCGGACTTACAATTCAAGAGTCTCCGAAGTAGAGACGGACGGCTCGCTTCTCATCGAAGTTCCGACCGCGCTCGGCGGTTCGGCAGATGAGGAGGAGTGAAGTGGACAACCTCTCGCCCTCGCAACGAAGCCGGGCGATGCGAGGAGTGCGTTCAAGGGACACCACACCTGAGAGGATCGTCCGATCAGTCGTGCACCGGCTGGGGTACCGATTCCGGCTATACGACTGTGGGCTTACCGGTTCGCCCGACCTCATCTTGCGCCGACTCAGTGTCGTAATCTTCGTCCACGGGTGCTTTTGGCACCAACACCGATGCCCTCGAGGTTCGCGGGTGCCTAAGTCGAACCGGCTCTACTGGCGAATGAAGTTGGCCCGAAACGTCCAGCGCGATTCGGACGCGATCCAAGCCCTTCGACGGTCCGGTTGGCGTGTGCTTGTCATTTGGGAATGCGAGACACACGACACGGACCGGCTCCAGGCCCGCGTCGCGAAGTTCCTCTCAGCATCTGCTATGACGCAGTGCAGCCGCGATGTAGCCAAATGAAAAACGGCCCCATAAAAGGGCCGTTTTCAAACGAGGCGGACGGGACTCGAACCCGCAACCACCGGATCGACAGTCCGGTACTCTAACCAATTGAGCTACCGCCCCAAACTGGCCGGAAGGCTGGGTTCCGGCGTATGTCGCGCTCGGTCGGGCGGTGGGATGACTGGCACCCCACCCTGTCGAGAGCCATGAAATGTAGTCGCGCCGCGGCGTGATTCAAGTGGGGATGTGCAGAACTGGGGGGCGGTTTTGCGGGGTGGGAAGGGTGTGCGGGATGGGGGTCCGAGAAGGGTCAAGAGGGGAGAGGTGAGAGGGGGATGGGGCGTGTGCGAGGGGTGCACATGGAGCGGGTGTGCGTGGGCTGGTGATGCGTGCTCCTGCCCCAAGGCGGGCAGGAGCAGGACGCCATGTGTGAGGAACGGGTGTGGCGGTGATGTTTGCTGCTGCGTCAGAGCATGCAAGAGCAAGGGCACCGTGCGTGTAAGGGTGGGAGTGCACAT
>DATGXW010000171.1:0-3272 GCA_035298585.1 Phycisphaerales bacterium | reverse complement strand
GAGCTTCTCAAGAATCTCGGGAACAGCACGTGTGCCGAGGATCACCTTTTCCGCACCGGCGTCGAGCCACTTCATCGCCGTCTCGACGTCGCGGATCCCTCCCCCGACGCGGACACGAGCCCGGCGCAGGAGATCCTTGATGAGCGCCTCGTTCGAACCCTTGCCCATGGCAGCATCAAGGTCGATCACGGCGATTTCGCCGACCTGTCCGAACTTCTCTGCCAGGGGGCGCGGATCGCCCGCTTCGAGTTCCCTGGTCTTGCCCTGGATGAGCTGGACGGTCTGACCGTCCATGAGATCAATCGATGGAATGATCACGGCTTGCAACTCCTGCCTGCGTGTTCGCCGGCCTGCTCGTGCGACCTGGCACGGATTCCCATGGATCGCAGTTGCTCCTTGACCCGCGACACGGTCGTGACGCCGTCGTGAAAGATGGAGGCCGCGAGGACCGCTTCAGCGCCGTGTGCAAGACCCTGGGCGAGGTGCTCGGCGGTTGAAGCGCCCCCCGAGGCAATCACGGGAACCTCGACCGCAGAAGACATGGCCGCCACAAGCTCGAGGTCATAGCCGACCCCGACGCCGTCCCGATCAACGCTCGTGAGCAGGACTTCTCCCGCGCCCAGTTGCGTAGCGCGGATTCCCCATTCGACGGCGTCCATCGCACGTCGGTCGGTCCCGGAGCGAACGACCACATCCCACGCGGGAGGAAGGACGCCGCCCTGTGAACCTTCCGTAGGTGCGCGGCGGATGGCGTCGATCGCGAGGACCACGCACTGTGAACCGAACCGGCGGGCAAGCTCGGACAGGAGCGCCGGCTCCTTGACCGCGGCGGTGTTGACGCCCACTTTGTCAGCGCCGGCCTCGAGGAGCGCGGCGGCATCGTGCGTCGACCGGACCCCGCCGCCCACCGTCAATGGGATCGAGAGAACCGAGCGGATGGCGGCCACCGTCTCTAGGGCGGTTCTGCGGCCGTCGGGCGTGGCCGAAACGTCGAGCATGACCAGTTCGTCCGCGCCCTGGCGTTCATACTCGGCGGCGAGCTGGACCGGGTCTCCGGCGTCTCGGAGGTTCTGGAAACGCACACCCTTGACGACCCGCCCGTCGCGGACATCAAGACATGGGATGATGCGGGGAATCAGCACGGGGCGGACTCCTTGCCGGGTAATCCCGCGGACGAGGCCGCACGCTCAACGCCGGCGCGGTCGAGCCAGCGCTCGATGAGCTCTGCACCCCACCTTCCGGAGAGCTCGGGGTGGAACTGGCAGGCAAGCACCGCGCCGCGTTCCATCGCCGCGATGAAGCGTTCGCCGTGGGTAGTCCATGCACAAGAGAAGCCGGGTGGCGGCGTCATCGCTCGGTAGGAATTTGCGTAGTAGGCGTCGCCGCCGGCGAGCAGTGTGCACATCGGGTCGGCCTCGACGCGGTTCCACCCAAGCTGCGGGATTCGTACGCCTCCCGAGAAGCGACCGATGATTCCGGGAACCACGCCAAGCCCCGGGACGCCGGGCGTTTCCTCGCTTGATTCAAAGAGCACTTGAAGACCCAGGCAGATCGACAGCGTGGGCCGACCGGCGATGATTCGGTCCCTTAGGACATGCTCGATTCGTGCGGCCCGGATTCCTTCCATCGCCGCTCCAAAGGAGCCCACACCGGGAAGGATCACGGCCTTGGCATTCTCGATCTCCGCGGGGTCTGAGGTCAAGGCGGGCTGTACGCCCGCTCTTGTGAGCGCGGCCACGACCGAAGCAAGGTTGGCGGTGCCTGTGCGGACGATGTGGACGGGGGCGAGGGGCATGGTCAGAGCACCCCCTTGGTCGAGCGCGCGGCCATCTCGGTGGTGAGGCGCAGGGCCTGCTTGAATGCGAGTGCACACGCCTTGAATGCGGCCTCGAGTCGGTGATGATCGTTCTCACCGCGCAGGACGTCGACATGAAGGCAGAAGCGTCCCGCCATCGCGAGTGATCGGAAGAAGTGGTCCGCGTTCTCGCACGAGAGATCGCCGAGCTTTTCTCGCGTCAAACCCAGGTCGACCACGGCGGTCGGCCGCGTCGCAAGGTCGATCACCGCACGGGCGAGTGCTTCGTCGAGAGGGGCGTAGGCGGAGCCGAAACGGACGATGGATCGACGGTCGCCCAGGGCCTGATCGATCGCGGCGCCGAGCGCGAGTGCACAGTCCTCCACGGTGTGGTGATCGTCGACTTCGAGATCGCCCTTGCAGGCAAGGGAGATGTCGATTCCCGAGTGGCATGCAAGCGCGTTCAGCATGTGATCGAGAAATCCGACGCCGGAAGCAACCTGTGCCCGGCCCGTGCCATCGAGATTCACGGCGATGGTAATGTCGGTTTCCCGGGTCTTGCGTTCAATCCGTCCTTCCCGGGGACGCGGTGCTTCGGATATGGAATCGATGCTCACGGCAGGGTCTCCAGTGCACGGATGACGCGATCAAAGGCGGCCGGCTCTCCGGGGCAGGTCAACCGAAGACAGTTGTCGAGGTTCGGGCGGTTGCGAAAGAGGCGGGCGACGATACCGGCTTTTTCCAGGTGGCTCGCAACCTCCACCGATCGCGGAGACCTGACAAGGATGAAGTTTGCCTGTGAATCCAGGACCTCCATTCCTCTGGCGCGGAAGATGCCGGTGAGCGTGGCCCGTTCACTGCGGACCTGTTCGACGCCCCGGGCGACTTCAGACGCGAGGTTGTCGATGGCCCATGCCGCAACCGCCGCGGACGGTGCGGCGACCGCGTAGGGTTGCCCGACACTTCTCAGCCAGGACATGACATGTTCTGGGCCTATGACGTACCCGACGCGAAGACCCGCGAGGCCCCACGCCTTGCTGAAGGTGCGAACGGCCACCGCGTTGGGGAGCGAGAGCGCTGCGCCTGTCAGGTCCTCATCGGCAAACTCGGTGTAGGCAAGGTCGACCACCAGGAGAGCGCTTGGAGCTGCGCGGGAGAGGATCTCAAGGTCACGGGCCGACGCGACAGAGCCGGTCGGGTTGTTGGGGGTGACGACGAAGATCGCTCGCGTGGACGGGGTGATGCCGCGGACCACTTCGTCCACCGGAAAATCACCTTTGAACCATGTGACTTCTGAGAGTTCGCCGCCCGCGAGCCGCACGTACCGGGGGATCATCTCGAAGGTGGGAGTGGTCGCGATCGCGTGGTCGCCGGGGTCGATCACCGCCTGTGCGATCCGCGCCAGTGCATCATCGCCGCCTGCGGTGACCAGGAGCTGGCCTGGAGAAGCACCGAGCCCGCGGCAGAGCCGATCCTC
>DATGXW010000170.1:0-28200 GCA_035298585.1 Phycisphaerales bacterium | reverse complement strand
ATTCGAACGATGGCGGGGGGTGGGGTGATGGTGGAGGTGGGAGTGATGGCGGCGGGGGTGATGGCGGAGGGGGCGGTGATGGCGGAGGGGGCGGTGGAGACTGACGCGAGCGTGGGCCCGAGTGTGCCGGGAACCCGCCGGGCGAAAATCCTTATGATTCCTCCCGATGGCGTCCATGCGCGACTACATCCTCGGTGCGTTCAACGCACGTCCTTTGGGCATGCCCATCCCGCCGAACTGGCTGGGGTTGGCGGCCTTTGGCATCCTGGGGTTTGTCAATCCCGGGTTCTGGCTGATCGGGGCCGGGGTGGAGCTTGCCTACCTGCTCATGTGCATCTCGAGCAAGCGTTTTCGCGCGGTTGTTGATGCACACAGGAGCCATGCCGCAGGCAAGGAATCCGAGAGCAAGCTCCGGGCGGCGCTCGGGCACCTGTCGCCGGAGGATGTGGAGCGATTCCTGGCGCTGGATGAGCGCTGCCGTCTTGCGGCGGGAGAGCGAGCCTCGGTGGGTCAGGAGTGGCGGCAGATCCAGTCCGAGAGCCTCGCCAAGCTGCGCTGGGCGTACATGCAGCTTTTGACGATGCGGCAGGCGGTGCTGCACGTGATCGAGAACGATGGCGCGGGTGTTTCTGACGCACGCGGGATCCGGGCCAAGCTGGGTGAGCTTGACCTGCGGCTCCAGGACCCCGAGCTCAATGCCGACGTCCGCAAGAGCCTGCAATCCCAGCGCGACGTCCTCGCCGCGCGGGCGAATGTCCAGAAGGAAGCCCTCGACCGGTTTGAACAGATCGAGGCGGAACTGGGAAGGATCGAAGCACACGTCGAGTTGCTGCGCGAGCAGTCGCTCCTGTCGCAGGATCCCGACACCGCTTCGGCCCGGATCGACTCGGTCGCCGAGAGCCTGGCGGGAACGACGCGCTGGATCCAGGAACATCAGACGATGTACGAGGGGATCGACGCGATGCTTGACGAGGCGCCGCCGATCAGTGCACGTCCGATCTAGCGTTGTGCATGACGCACCGATGGCAGCAGCAACCCCACACCTTGCGGTGTGCGGCTGGGGAGAAGTGAACGATGAGCAATCGCCGCGAATTCGATCAGCAGGGGCCTTCGATCAAGCCTTTGGGAATCCTGCTTTCGCTGATCATGGTCGGTGCACTGGTGGGGCTTGGAGCCTGGATGCTGATGGGACGCGGGGGTTCGCCCGCTTCGCCGGGCTCCGCGAGGAATTCAGAGACGGCGTCCGCCCCCGCGGGCGGTGTGCAGGGGCGGGAGGGTGAGCAGCAACCGGCGGGTGAGGCTGCGGAACTGGCGCTGGTCACCCCCGAGCAGGTCCCCACGCTCCCACCCCCGGCGGCGTATGTGCCCAAGGACAACGTCGTCGAGATCGAACTCTCCGAGTACGCGGGATATGCAGGGCTGATCGTCGCCAACGGAGGATTGAACCCTTCGGATGAGTCGATCTTCGCGAAGAAGCACGGCTTCAAGGTGAAGATCACGCTCTCGGAAGAAGAAGCCTGGAATCGCCTCCAGACAGGGCAGCTTGCCGCCTCCGCGACCACGGCGGACGTGCTGGCCGTCTTTGGCCGGCAGTTCAACGTCGTGGTGCCGGTCCAGATCGGGTACTCGCGCGGAGCCGACGCGATCGTGGTGGATTCGAGCATCCGGCGCATCAACGACCTCAAGGGCAAGACGCTCTCGACGATCCAGTTCACCGAGGCCGAGTTCTTCATCCGCTTCCTGGCACAGGAATCCGGAACGCCCGTGAACGTCCGGGATGATCTTTCGGTTCCGGCGCGTGCCGACGCGATCAACCTTGTCTTTGCCGAGGACGGCGAGCAGGCGGGCGAGGTCTTTTCCAAGGATCTTGGAAGCGGCGGCGGACGCATCGCCGGCGCGGTGACGTGGGAGCCGACGCCCAGTGAGATCGCCAAAGAGAGCGGGGGCAAGGCGCGGCTGCTGGCATCGAACAAGAATCTCCTGATCATCGCCGACGTCCTGGTGCTCAACCGGGGCTTTGCCGAAGAGAATCCGAGGATGGCGGCGGGGCTGGTGGAGGGCCTGCTCGAAGGCAACCGAATGATCCGCGATGAATCGCAGCAGCACAGCGCGGTCGTGATGAAGGCCTTCGGGTGGGACGCCGCCAAGACGCAGCAGGAACTGGCCAAGGTGCACTTCTCGAATCTTCCGGAGAACCTGGCCTTCTTCTCTGGCGCGATCGACATGGCGGGGAGCTTCGGAGGGATCTACCAGTCCAGCGTCCTTGCGTACGGTCCGCAGATCATCCGCAACCCGGTGGGGCCGGAGCGGTTTGTCGATGTCTCCCACCTCGAAGCTATCAAGACGTCCGGCGCTTTCGCGGATCAGAAGATCTCGATCGCGCCGGTGCGCACCGAGGGCAAGAGCCAGCTTGAGTCCGATCCCCTCCTGAGCCGCGATATCCGGTTCCTCTTTGAACCCAACTCGGCCAAGCTCGACATGTCGGTCCAGACCAATCTCGAAGACCTTGAACGCATCGTAAAGCTCCTGAAGGTGAGCCCGGGCTCGTTCGTGCTTCTGCGCGGGCACGTCGACAACGCCAAGATCGAGGAGTTCCGCCAGCAGGGTGGCGAGACGCTGGTGCGCAAGAAGGCGCTTGAGGCGATGGAGCTTTCCAACCGGCGCGCGGCGGAGATCAAGCGGATCCTGATCGAGCAGCACAAGATCGACCAGGCGCGGATTGAAACGGTCGGGCGGGGTTGGGAAGAGCCCCTGGGGGGGGCGTCCGATTCAAACCGGCGCGTCGAGGTCCAGTGGCACACCCTCGAATAGATGAACGTCGATATACGACTCCAGGCTGCCTTCATGGCAGGGTGAAACCGGGCTCACGCCCCGGCATCCAAGGTGTCGAACCCTGCGAAACCCGCTGGGTCGTCGCGAGCCCCTTTGCGGCACGCAATCCCGGGGCGAGCGGCGAACATTCTGGGGCTTTGTTCGGTATGAAGAGCCCCGGTCGAGTTTCAGCCGTCGTCGGGTATGCTGGTTGCTGCGGTCGTGGCGGGCCGCGGCCGGGGCGCGGGTCTGGAGGTGTCCATGAGAACGCTTGTCGCCATCCCGGTCTTCAACGAGGCGAGCCACGTCCGCAAGGTCGTGTCGCGCGTCCTTGATTACGTGGGCAATGTGCTGATCGTGGATGACGGCTCGACCGATGACACCCCGGACCTGGTGCGCGAGTTCCCGGTCGATGTGATCCGGCACGCGGTCAACCGCGGTTACGGCCGCAGCATCGCCGACGCCTTCCGGTGGGCGGCGGCCGACGGGTACGACTGGGTCATCACGATGGACTGCGATGAGCAGCACGAGCCCGACCGCATCCCCGATTTTCTCCGCGAGCAGGAACGGGGCGGCGCCGACATCATCAGCGGTTCGCGCTACATCTCCTCGATCTCGCGCAAGCCGGGCGCCCCGGCTCGCGGAAACGATTCAAACGGCCATGCGGTGCGCAGGGAAGTCTCGACCGCGCCCGCGAGCCTCGCGGTGCCTCCCGACCGCAAGCGCATCAACCAGATCATCACGCACGAACTCAACGAGCGTCTTTCGCACCGCCTGGGAGCCTGGCTCACAGACGGGTTCTGCGGCTTCAAGTCGCACCGCGTCGCGGCGGCCTCGGAGCTCTCGCTCACGGAGGAGGGGTACGCCTTCCCGATGCAGCTCTGGGTGCAGTCGGCAGCGCGGGGGCATCGCGTGCGCGAGATCCCGGTGGAACTGATCTACAACGACCCCAACCGCTCCTTCGGCGCAGCGCTCGACAATCCCGACGTCCGGCTTGCACACTACCGTGAGGTCATGCAGCGCGAGATCGCGGTGCACGCCGCGGAGCTCGGGCCCGAGGCGATCCGCGGGATGTGCCTTGGGTGTGCGTGCCAGTGAACTGTCCGTGCCTTGACCGCGAACGGGGAGCCAGTTGAGCAACGTGCAGGCGCATGGCGGTGACCGGGAACCCGCTTGGAGGGGGCGTGAAGACGGTGTGCCTCGCCGCGATTCGATCCATATTGAACCCGACGCCCGCACATGGGCGCGGTTGATCGGAGAGTCCTGGAGCCGTGTCCGGCGATCGCCCGAGATCCTTCGTGCCAGGGAGGAGCTCGGGCTGCCGACCGACCGTCCGGTCGTGATGTCAGGTCACCAGACGCTCTTCTGGCATCCTGGGATTCTCGCCAAGTGGTACGCCATGGACGCGGCGGCCCGGGCCGTGGGTGGAGCCTCTGCGTGGATCGCCGTCGACCATGACACCGATGATCCCGCGGTGATCCCCTACCCGAGCGTGGTTGAGGGGGGTGTGGGTCGCGGGGTGTGGAGATGGGATGAACGCTTTGCGCCCGGCATACCGCCGGTGATGCAGGCGCCTCGCGGAGAACCCTCCGAAGCGCCGGCCGACGCGGCGATGCCGGCTGCCGGGCAGGGGCTTCAACGCATCCGATCCGCGATCGTGCAGCACGCGGACGCACCGTCGCTGGCACACCAGGTCATGCAGGCTTCCACGAGCCTCGTGGGCGGTGATGTCCCGAGGATCCTGTACGCCTCGGAACTGGGGTCAACCTTCACCATGCGGGTGATGCTCGCTCGCATGGAGCAGGACCCCGAGCGGTGTGTCGATTCCTACAACCGTGCCGCAGCGCAGCACTCTGCCAGCGGGCTCCGGCCCCTCACCGCCGATGCGGTGAACGATCGCTGGGAGCTTCCGCTGTGGAGGATCGTTGCCACGGGCGCGAGAGAACGGGTGTATGCGGAGGATCTGCGCGGGCAGAAGATGCGGATCGCGCCCCGGGCGATCATGCTCACGGGGCTGCTCCGCAGCCACGCCTGCGATTTGTTCATCCACGGCCTGGGCGGAGGAATCTACGACCGAGCGTGCGACGACTGGTTCAGCGCCTGGATGCCGGGGACCGCGCTTGCCGCGACGGCGGTGGTCTCCGCGACGCTCAGGCTCTCGTTTCCCGGCGTGCCGATGATGAGCGCGGCCGAGGGTGTTGAGGCGCGTGCGCGCGCGGCGTGGCGGATGCACCATGCGATGCACAATCCGGGGGTGGTGGGCGACGCGACGGGCCAGCGGCAGAAGCTCGCGATGGTGGACACGATCGCGGGCTCGGGGCGTGGCGGCCCGGAACGTCGGCGGGCGTACCTTGCGATGCACGAGCGGATTGATGCACACCGCCGTGTGCATGCCTCGGGGTTGCGTGCACTTCACGACGAGGTGCGTTTGATCGAGCGGGCGGTCGAGTCGGGCCTCCAGGCGGGCGCACGCGACTGGCCCTTTGCGCTCTACCCGCGTGAACAGATCGCCGCGCTGCAAAGCGAGATCGAAGTGGCTTTCGCGGGCCCGCACGCGTGACCGTGCGGTCTTAGCGCACGCTTGATGATCCCGCGGCAACACGATCTTGACGCGATCCTAAAATCACGCCGATGAACCGACGCATGCGATCCGTACTGGCCGGATGGACCGGCGTTACCTTGTTCGCACCGTGCGTCTGTGCACAGCCCGCTCGCTCGGAAGAGAAGAACCGGGCGATCGAGCTGATCGCGACGATCAAGATCCCCTTTGACGCGGTTGATGCGTCGGGGCTTGAGGAAACGATTCCCGGGGGCGTTCCCCACAACCGGCTCGGGGGGATCGGGTCCGCGATCGAGTACGCCGGGGGTGATGAGTACATCATGCTCCCCGATCGTGGTCCGATCGACGGCGGGTCGCCGTACGCAACGCGAATCCAGCGCCTGAGCCTTGAGTTCCTGCGCGGCGAGCCTCGGTGGCGGCTGCTCTCGACGACCTTGCTCAAGGCCCCGGACGGTACGGTCTTGATCGGCGCGGCCGACCGCATCAACGCCGCGGATCCCTTCGGTTCGGCGAGGTTTGACCCCGAAGGCCTGAGGGTCGAGCCCGATGGCACGATCTTCATCAGCGAGGAGTATGGTCCGCGTATTGATGTGTTCGGCGCGGACGGCGCCCGGCGGGGTTCGCTGGAAATTCCTTCCACCTACCGTCCCGAACACTTCAGCTCGATCCCCGAGGAAGAACTGCCGCCGCACTCGACGCGCGGCCGCCAGCCCAATCGAGGGCTCGAAGGCCTCGCGCGAACGCCGTCGGGCCTCCTGATGGCGATCCCCCAGAGCCCGCTCTTGCAGGATGGCGCACTGGACGCCGGCGGCACGCGTGCGGGCGTGAACATACGCGTGCTCACGATCAACCCTCGCGAGAAGGGCGCGGACCAGGCCGGCCGCCAGTGGATCTATCCGCTCGACGAACCTTCGTACGGCGTTTCGGAGATGCTCGCCGTGGATGAGCATCGCCTGCTCGTGCTCGAGCGGGACGGCAAGGCCGGCGGCAAGGCCCGTTTCAAGCGGATCATGCTCGCCGACATCTCGAAGGCCTCGGACGTCACGACGATCGCAAACCTGCCTTCGCGCGGGCTGCCTTCGGGCGTCGAGCCAGCCTCCAAGCGCGTGCTCATCGACCTTCTCGACCCGAGATTCAAGCTTGCCGGCGACGCGTTTCCCGAGAAGGTCGAGGGGCTGTGCTTCGGTCCGCGCGATGAGGCCGGCCGCGCCACGCTGCTGGTCGCCACCGACAATGATTTCAAGGATCAGGACTCGATCATCTGGGTCTTTGCGATCCCCGCCGCGATGCTTGATCTACCCCCGGGTTCGATCGGCGCGCCGCGATCGCCCTCGCCCTGAACGTTCAGGCCGGGCGGATTCAATCCTCGAAATCCTCATCTTCTTCTTCCGCATCTTCGCTCGGCGGCTGAATCGTGCCGTCGAGCAGACCCCGCCACGCCTCGGCCGCGGGTCCACCCCGCTCGGTGAAGCGCCCGCCCCCCGCGACTCGGATCAGTTCTTCGATATCCGCGCGGGGAAAGACCCAGTTGAGCCCGCCGTGAGGAGGGCCTTTCACCCGCGCTGCCTTGCGGATGAGATCAAACGTCTTCGAGGAAAGCCCGGAGAGTTCGAGCAGGACCTCCTTTGTGTACCCCTGCCCTTCCGGATACTCCGGCCGCCGTGTCTGACCTCGTCGCATGTTTCGTGCATCCTTCCCATCGTGATGTCGTGTGCTCTATGTCCCCGCCGCGGCGGCGCTTCAGCCCAGTTCCTCGATCGCCCGATCGATCGTCGCCGCCCCGACGATCTCAACCCCCGTGCGCTGGGGCGCGTTCTTGAGGTCGCTCGCCGGGATGATGATCCGCTTGTACCCGAGCCGGGAGGCCTCGGCCAGCCGCTGATCAAGATGCGGGACCGGTCGGACCTCTCCGCCGAGCCCGATCTCGCCGAGTGCACACGTCGCCGGCGCGAGTGCACGCTTGAAGTGCGAACCCGCGATCGCCAGGAGCAACGCAAGATCAGCGCCCGGTTCGACGATCCGAAGCCCGCCGACGCTCGATGCAAAGACGTCGCGGTCGGCCAGCCGCAATCCCGCGTGCTGTTCGAGCACGGCGATGAGCATCGCCAGGCGGTTGGCGTCGATCCCCGAGCACTTGCGCTTGGCCGCGCCCAGGAACCCCGTGGCGGTGAGCGCCTGGATCTCGACCAGCACGCAGCGCGTGCCCGTCATCACGGGGGAGACGACCGACCCCGGGCGCGGCTTCTCGCTCAGCGTGATCGCCGCGACGCCGGCGCCCTCGGGCGACTGGCGAAGTCCCTCGGAGGTCATCTCAAAGAGCCCGATCTCCAGCGTTGTGCCGAAGCGGTTCTTGACCGCGCGCACCACCCGGTGTGCATGATACCGGTCCCCCTCAAACGACAGCACCGCGTCGACCAGGTGCTCCAGCAGCCGCGGGCCCGCGAGCGTCCCGTCCTTGGTGACGTGCCCCACAAGTATCACCGCCATGCCCGAAAGCTTGGCGAGCGAGACCAGGTCCGTGCAGCAGCGGCGGAGCTGCGTCACCGAGCCCGGGCCCGCGGGCAGGTCAGACTTGTAGATCATCTGGATCGAGTCGATGATCAGGACGCCGGGCTGGATGCGTCGGGCCTGCTCGACGATCCGCGAGAGGTTGGTGTCCGAGAGAACAAAGAGCTCATCGTCCTGCGTCTTTGAGCTTCCCGGATGCGGCTTGATCAGCCGCGCTGAGCGCAGCTTGATCTGCTCGGCCGATTCTTCGCTCGAGACGTAGAGGACGCGGGTCTTGTGACGGGTCCACGCGTGTGCAGCCTGCAGCAGGAGCGTCGACTTGCCGATCCCCGGTTCACCCCCCACGAGGATCGCCGATCCCGGCACCACGCCGCGCGCTCCCGGCCCCGCACCACCCATCACACGGTCAAATTCATCGATCCCGGTAGCCAGCCTGCCGTGAACAACGCCCGCCGCCTCCACCTCGGTCAGCGGGCGCGCCGGGTTGGCAGGGCCACCGTGCTGAACATCCTCCTGCGTCCACGCGAGCGCTGGACGGTGCGGATCCTTCTGCGCGGCGGGGTCGATCGTGTGCGGTTCGAGCGATTCCCACGTCCCGCAATCGGGGCACTTTCCCATCCAGCGGGTCTGCGTCGCCCCGCATGTGCGGCATATGAAAACGTTGCGGGGTTTGGCCATTGGTCGGAGCGTACGCCCTCCACACGTTACCCGCACGCACACCCCCTTGCTTCATCCGCGTTTCAGGCCGCGTCCCGAGTACCATCCAAGGGGATCTTTGCTCGCGGCCCGGCGGTTCCGGCCCGGCTGGAACCAGGACACACAGAGCGTGTGCAGCGGCGGATGGCAAGCGCCCACCCGGCACAGATCACTGCATCAAAGACCTCCACAGACCTCCATGGCGAATCCGAACTCGATGACTTCTCCCGCGCCTTTGTCGCCCAATCCGGTGCCTCGCAGGCGATGGGTGCGCCGGCTTGGGATCGCGTTGGCTCTGATCGTCGCCGTCTGGTGGGTGACGACCCAGTCCCCGCTGGTTCGGTGGGTCGTCTCTTCAAGACTTGCCGCCGCGACCGGGCTCAAGCTCGAGCAAGGGAGCATCAAGCTCGGCTTCACCGGCCATGTCCAGATCAAGGACGCCATCATCAGGACCCCGGGGATCGATGGACCCGGCGGGGAGCTCATCACGTTTGAACGGCTTGATGCCACGGTCTCGTGGCCGGCATTGCTGGGATTCGGCGGTTCGGCGGAGCCCGTGAAGCAGATCCTGCTCATCAGCCCGCGCGTACGCCTGAGCCAGAACGCATCCGACGGCACCTTGAACGTCGCGGTGATCAAGCTTCCGGAGTCGCGGGACGCCTCGAAGCCGATCACCCTCCCCCTGGTCCAGATCGATCAGGGAGTGATCGAGCTGGGTGAGCACGGTGGAAACGGGGAGCGAGACACGTTCACGCTGCTCAAGCACATCGATGTCCGGGGGAGGATCGAACCGGCAAGCCCGGGCGCGGATGGATCGATCGACGTGGTGCTGACGCCCGACGCCAAGGAGGCACAGGCATCCCCGCTGCGGATCTCCGGCGAGATCAAGGGGCGTGATCTCTCGATGGAGCTGGGGGGCGTCACGCTCAAGGACTGGCCGATGTCGGCGATGCCCACGCGCATGCGGGTGCTCGCCGAGATGCTGGACGTGGAAGGGCAGATCGGTCGAACGACCTTTACCTACTCCCCGTCGAGGCCCGGCGGCGCCGCCGTCACGGCCACGACAGACCTGGTCGACGTGGCCCTCAACCTGCCCATCACGGAGGATGCACAGGTCACCGACTCAGCGCAGGCGCCGCTCCTGCGAATGTCGCACGTCAACGGCAGGATCGAGTTCTCAAGCCAGGGCGTGAAGGCCGACCTGGTCGGAAGCATCGAGGAAGTTCCGTACCGTGTCTCGCTCTCCTACGACGGGATCGAGCAGAACAGCCCGTTTACCGCGAAGGTTTCCACGCAGGATTTTCGGATGGAGAAGGGTCTGCGGATCCTGCGGTTTGTGCCCCCGCTGGTGCGCGAGCGTCTGGCCGACTTCAACTGGCCGACGGGGCTGGTGACCACCGACGTCGTGATCTCGCGACCCCCGCCGGTGGATGGCTCACCCGCGCCGCTCTCGGTGGTGGGGGACCTCGAAGTCAAGGATGCGGTCTCGGCCTTCAAGCGGTTCCCCTACGAGTTCGAGAAGCTCTCGGGCAAGGTGAAGTTCAGCGACACCCGGATCGACCTCCTCGACATCCGCGGGGTTTCGAAGACCGGGGCGAAGATCCAGGCGAGCGGGTTCATCGAGCCGCCGACGGATGATGCACACTGCGTGATCGATGTCCAGGTTGAAGGCCTGAAGATCGACCAGGATGTCATCCGCGCGCTCACCGCGCGTCGCAAGGGCATTCCTCCGGTCATCTTCAACCAAACGCACTACACGAGGATGCTCGCGGCGGGGCTCCTGGCCGCGCCCGGCGACCAGACCGCCGAGCCGTCGGTTCCGCGGTTTGCACTTGATGGATTGGCCAAGGTCCGGACGGTCGTGACCCGTCCGGCGGGCAAGGACACCGAGTGGCTCGAGAACACCGACATCGACTTTGATTTCCTCACGGTGCTTCCCGAGTGGTTCCCGTTCCCGATGATTGCACACGACGTCGCGGTCAGGATCGGCGAGGACCGGATCAGGGTTTTCGGCGGAGAATACAGGCCGATCGTGGGCGGGCACGCCACGGCGACGGCGGATGTTGACTATGAGCTTGTCATCAACCCCGAGAAGGATGGTTCTCCGGTCGTCACCGTCAACGCGGCGGATGTCCCCGCGGGAAGGCTCCTGAGCTTTGCCGTGGGCGCTGCGATCGAGCGGGCCAATCGGAATGATCCGGGCGGCTCGGCTGGCCCACGGATCCGTGGAATCCTCGATGATCTCAATCCCAGCGGCCTGGTCGCGGGTGAGCTTCGGCTCTACAACGATGACCAGGAGCGGGGCCACGTCTACGCCAAGGTCGACGTGGGTCCGACGATCCTCACGCCAACGCCGGAAGTAGAGGTCGCCGCGGCCGAGGTTGTGGATGATGCATCGCAGCTTGAGGTTGCCGCGCAGGGAACGGTGACGATCCAGGATCGCGAGGTGCTCTTTGACTTCACCGGTCAGCCCCGCGTCAAGCGTGGTGATCGCGTCGATTTCACCGAGTCCTCCAACGTCCACGTGCGCGGGCGTTCGGGCCCCGATGCTTCGGGCGAATCGGTGTTCAACAGCACCGTCGACGCCGAGGGGATCGATCTTGCCGCGCCCCTGCACCAGATGATCGGCGTCTTCTCTCCCATGGCCGCCGGCCGTTGGTACTCCCTCGCCGCCGACTATCAGCCGGCGGGAAAGGTCTTTGGGAAGGTCGAGATCACTCCGGGGACGGAAGGCTCCGTGGCGACCGTCACGGCGGAGCGTTTCGAGGATCTCTCGATCGCGTTCGAGGGGCGGGCAACGCTCGTCCAGGCTGTCGAGGGGCGCGTGATCGTCGAGCCGACGGGGGCGGTCCGCTTCGACGACTTTGCGGCCAACCTTGTCGGAGGCGCGGGGGCCACGCAGGGACAGGCCCAGGGACGCATCGCCGTCGAGGGCGCGATCGCGGCCGGTGATGCCGAGGGTGAGACGGTCCCATCACCTGATTTCAAGGCCACGCTCACCTCCGCGCGAGCTGAGGCGCCCATCCTCCGGGCGCTGGCCTGCCGCAGGCTCTCGGAAGAGAACGCAGAACTCCTCACGCAGCTCAACCCGCGCGGCGAGTTTGACGCTTCGTTCACCATGCAGGCGGGGGCCGGGGCCGCCGGCGCGCCGGGGCTGGTCGGGCTCGTTCGGCCGCGCAGCATGACCATCTTCATGAACGGGATGGATGTTCCGTTCGAAAAGCTCACGGGTGAAGTGACCTTCTCCAGCCAGGGTGGACAGCTCCGGGCGGTCGAGGGCACATCCGAACTCTTCTCGCTCAGGACCGATGGCTCGTGGTCACGCAACGACCTTGAGGAGACGGAGATCGATATCACGCTCTCGGGGCGAAGCCAGGGACTTCCCGCAACGCTGCGTGCACTCCTCCCCGAGTCCGTCCGCGGCATCTTCACAACGATCGAGTTTGACGTGGCAGACGAGGTGGAGCTTCCCGTCATGCAGCTTCGCATCACGGACTCAACCTCTCCCGAGCATCAGCGGCTTCTGGCCGGAGGCAAGGTCAACCTGCGCGGCGCTTCGCTGAGCCTGGGCGTCCCCGTCACCGAGTGCAGCGGAGTCCTTGAATTCCGCGTCGAGAACAACGATTTCCGCACGCCGGCGGGCTTTGGCCTCGAAGCCCGCCTCGATCGTTTCAAGGTGAGCGGCCTGGCGATGGAACGGGGCATGGTGCAGGTCCGGGGCAGGCCCGACACGGGCGAACTCACCGTGGAGCGCGTCATCGCCGACTGTTACGGCGGGCGCTTTGTGGCCAAGGCGGTCGTCGGAAGGCCCGGCTCGGGACCGCGTGATTTCCAGGCCGACTTCTCACTCTCGGGCGTGCGATTCGCCCCCATGCTGCGCGACCTCACCGTCGCCGCAGGCAAGCCTCTCGAAGAGAATCCCCCCGCGGATGATGACGCCAGCCGCGGGCTGGTCGATGCACAGCTTGCGATCGGCGGCCGGCTGGAGGATGCCAAGTCGCGCCGGGGCCGGGGTTCAGCGCGGATTTCAGGGCCTTCGGTCCTCCGCATGCCGCTGGTGATGCCGCTGATCCGCTTCAGCAACTTCCAGCTCCCCACCGATGAGCCGCTCGACTTTGCCGACGCCAAGTTCTACATCGACGGCCCGGTGCTGGCGTTCGAAGATCTCTCGGTGTTCTCCAAGAGCGTCCACATCCTGGGCTTTGGGACGATGACCTGGCCCGGGATGGCCCTGGATCTTCGCTTCAATTCCAAGGCGGTCCGCCGGATCCCGGTGCTGAACTGGCTGCTCGAGGGGATCCGCAACGAGATCGTCACCACGCAGGTCACGGGAACGCTGGGAAAGCCCGACGTCGCGAGCGTTCCCTTCGACAACACCCGCCGATTCTTCCTGCAGATCTTCGGCTCGGGGATGAACGACCAGGAGCGGCGGATGCTGGAGCTGGGCAAGACCGCCGAGCAGAGCCGCTGAACCGGCCCGCGCGATGCCATCACACCTTCCGCGCCACGATGCTCTGCAGATTCCCCATCGGGAACCGCGTCGACTCAAAGGCGTCTCGCTTGAGCCGGCCCAGTTCAGATCCAAACCGCAGGATCGCCGCCGTCACGCCGTTGCGCACATTGCGGATCAGCCTCCGCGAGGCTGAGCGCTCAAAGCACAGGTCGTGGTGGACCACCGCAAAGCCCGCCTTCTCGACCGCCTTGGCAAGGCCCGCGCCCGAGAACACAAACAGGTGCTGCGGCGGGTCGTACCACTGGACGCGCCCGGGCACGAGCCTGTCGAGCCAGTCGTCGCCGATGCCGGTATCCATCAGCAACACCCCGCCGGGCTTGAGCATGTCGCGCATGTCCCGCATCACGGCGATCGGGTCCGGAAGATGCTCCACCGTCGCCCAGAACGTCACAACGTCAAAGCTCTCGGGTCCGATCGTCTGCTTGAGCTCGCCGATGTGGCCCGCGTACGCCTTCACGCCCAGCTTCTCGATCGCGTGCCGCACGCCGCTGTCGGAAAGGTCGCACCCCTCGGCCTGGATCCCCGCGTCGAGCGCTGCACGTGCGAAATAGCCCTTGCCGCACCCCACGTCGAGCAAGCGGATCGGCCCTGAGGTCGGCCCGAACCGCTTGGCCATCGCGACCTTGGTCGGGAAGTCCGCCTGCATCCGCGACTCGACCTGGACGTACGTCCCGCCCAGCTCTGCCGAAAGGTGGTAGTTCGAATAGAACTCGCGGAGGAAATCGTCCGAGGGAACAGGATCCACGTACGCCGTCCGGCACCCCTCGCAGCGGAACATCAGGAACTGTCCGGCCGAGTAGCACGGCCGGGCGCTCGACGAACAGATCGGACATGGGCGAACCTGCCGGGCGGTCATGTCGTGTGCACTCCACGCAAAGCGCTGCCCGTATGCACATGCATGTGCACACCCGGGACGCAAGGGGGGCAGCCTATGTCACCTGCGACCCGGATACATCCGGATAATCCCCGAAAACACACAAATCACACCTCTTCACCTTCCTCACCGGTAACCCCGCATGGTGCATATCACCCCGGTTGCGGTCCCCGCTGAACTTCACCACCCGTCCCCCAGTACGGTCTAGACCAAGGTCGTGCGATCTCCCGGCCCCGGATCACCGCGAGAGGCGCGGGTCGTAGAATCGACCCCTACTCTCGGGGGTGCGGGTTCATTTGTTTGGTATTTGCTCAGGTCGCCGTGTGCATCCCGGCGTTTCGGATCGTGAGATGGCGACTCGGCCGCAAAGCGGGGACGCGAAGGGCCGATCCAAGGGGCATGAAGATGAGTTCGTCGAGTTCGCCAGCCTCCCAGGAATGTCCGTGGCTTCAGCGCCCAGAGTTTTCGGACTTTGCCGGCGCGCGGGTGCTCGTCACCGGCGGCGCCGGGTTCATCGGTTCTCACCTGTCGCACGCCCTGCACGGGCTGGGGGCCAAGGTGGTGGTGCTGGATGATCTCTCGGGGGGCTACGTCGAGAACCTTCCTCCTGGCGCCGAGTTTCACAAGGCGTCGATCCTCGATGAGGCGACGCTGCACCGCGCCATCCAGGGGTGCCGGTACGTCTACCACGAGGCAGCGCTCGTGAGCGTCCCCCAGAGCGTGGCCGAGCCTGAGAAGTGTGCACAGGTGAACCTCGTGGGCACGCAGCGTGTCCTGACCGCGGCATCCAAAGCGGGTGTGAAGCGGCTGGTCTTTGCGGCCTCGGCCGCCGCCTACGGCAACACGCCCTCGCTCCCGAGCCGGGAGGATCACATCCCCGACTGCTGGTCACCCTACGCGGCGAGCAAGGTGGCGGGGGAGTTCCTGCTCCAGTCGCAGGCGCGCTGCACACCGCTTTCGACGGTGAGCCTGCGCTATTTCAACATCTTCGGTCCCCGCCAGGATCCATCCTCGCCCTACGCGGCGGTGATCTCGGCCTTCATCAAGATGCTGCTGTCGGGCCGCCAGCCCACGGTCATGGGGGATGGTGAGCAGACGCGCGACTTTACGTTCATCGACAACGTCGTCTACGCCAACCTGCTCGCGGCGACGTCGCCCAGGCCGCTGGCGGGGGAGGTCTTCAACATCGGGACAGGGCATCGAACCCGGTTGCTCGATGTGCTGACAGACATGGGCAAGGCCCTTGGCATCGACGCGACGCCGACGTTCGCGCCCCCGCGTGCGGGGGATGTCCGCCACTCGGTCGCGGACATTTCGCGGGCGCGCGAGATCCTGGGGTATGAGCCCGTCGTGCACTTTGCACAGGGGATCGCCAGGACGCTTGAGTGGGCCAAGACCGTTCCGTCGCTCGCCGGCGGTCAGGTCCGCGGGAGTGCGGCGTAATGTCGGATGTGGGGAAGAGTTCAGAGACGGGTTCGCCTTTGGCGGCGGGCGCATCGACGCCCGCCCCCGATGCCATGGCGACGGTTTCGCCGTTGCCGCTTCCCTTGCCGACCTCTGACAAGGTCTTTCCGCCCGGGCAGGAGCCCCCGAGCATCCTCATCCTCACCAAGGATGAGGAGATCAACATCGAGGCATGCCTCGAGTCGCTCTCGTTCTCCGACGACATCGTCGTCTTCGACAGCTACTCGACCGACCGGACGCTCGAGCTTTCGCGCAAGCACCCCAACGTCCGCATCGTCCAGCGTAGATTCGACACCTGGAGCAGGCACTCCAACTGGGCGCTCGAGCACATCACCTGGAAGCACCCCTGGGTGTACTACAGCGACGCGGATGAACGCATCCCGCCGGAGCTGCGCGACGAGATCATCCGGCTGTGCAACGCGCCCGAGAAGCCGGAGGTCGCCTACCGGCTCAAGTACAAGAACATGTTCATGGAGCGGTGGCTGAAGAACGGCGGGATCTACCCCGTCTGGATCATCCGCCTGTTCAAGCCCGACAAGATCCGCTACGAGATGCGGGACGTGAACCCCCACCCAAAGCCCCAGGGGCCGATGGGGGACATGCAGCACGACTTCATCCATTACAGCTTCAACAAGGGCCTCATCCCCTGGTTCACCAAGCATAATTCCTACTCGACGATGGAGGGGACCGAGGCGGCGAAGGTCGTGAAGCAGAGCATCTTCACGCACATACGCAACCTGCGCGACCAGAACCCTGTCGTCAAGCGGCGTGCACTCAAGAACATCACGTTCTACCTTCCCTTCCGGGGCGTGGTGCGGTTCCTTTACATGTACCTGGCCCGCCGGGGGTTCATGGACAAGGACGCGGGTTTCCAGTACGCGCTGATGATCTCGATGTACGAGTACTGGATCGAGGTCAAGATCAAGGAGATCAAGCGGAACTGGGCCGCGCGGACCGACGGGGTCGTGCGCGGCCTGATGGCAAAGCACGCCTCCAAGGGCGCTTCGGCCAGCCCCGCCTCGGCCTACCCGGCGCCCGGCCAGCGCGCGGCGGGGAAGACCGCACACCCGGTCTCGATTCTCATCCTGACCAAGGATGAAGAGATCAACATCGCGCGGTGCCTTGATTGTCTCTCGTGGTCCGACGACGTGGTGGTCTACGACTCGTTCTCCTCCGACAAGACGCTCGAGATCGCGCGGAACTACCCCAACGTCCGCGTGGTCCAGCGCAAGTTCGACAACTGGTCGAGCCACCAGAACTGGGGCGTCGAGAACATCCCCTTCAGGAACCCTTGGGTGCTCTACGTCGACGCCGATGAACGCGTCCCGCCGGAGCTTGCTGAGGAGGTCATGCGTGCATGCGACCCCGCGCGCCCCGAGGCCGCCTTCCGCCTCCGTCGCAAGGACATGTTCAACGGCCGGTGGCTCAAGCACGCACAGCTCTATCCGACCTGGCTCGTCCGCGTCTTCCGCCCGGGCAGGATCCGCTACGAGCGGCTGGTGAACCCGGTCGCGGTGGTGGACGGCCCCACCGGGGAGTTGGCCGAGCACCTGATCCACTACCCCTTCAGCAAGGGGACGTACCACTGGTTCGAGCGGCACAACAGCTACTCGAGCTTCGAGACCGCCGAGATCATCAAGGCGCGCAAGGCCAAGCCGGTGATCCGCCTGCTCGACCTCTTCAGCGGCGACCCGATCGTCCGCCGAGTGGTGCTCAAGCAGATCTTCAACCGGCTGCCGATGCGGCACGCCGCGCGGTTCATCTATCTCTATTTCCTGCGGCTGGGCATCCTCGACGGGCCGCAGGGGTTCCATTACTCGCTGATGATGTCGGTCTACGAGTACTGGATCGAGGCCAAGCTCAAGGAAACCTCCAAGGACTGGCGGGGCGTGAGCGATGCCATCGCGCGCAGGCTCCTGGGCAGGACCGCGCCCCGCGCCGCGGAGAACAACCACCCCGCGCCCCCATCCTCGGGCGCGGGCACTTCGGCACAAGAGAGTGCAGCATGACCAGCCAGGCTCCATTGATCGAAGTCATGATCCTCACGCTCAACGAGGAATCGCAGATCCGCGAGGCCGTCGAGAACGCGCGCCAGGTCGGCCCGGTCTTCGTCCTCGATTCGATGAGCAAGGACAGGACGGGCGAGATCGCGCGCGAGGCCGGCGCCCAGGTCGTCGAGCACGCCTTCGAGAACTTCTCCCGCCAGAAGAACTGGGGGCTTGAGAACATTCCCTTCCAGGGGAGGTGGGTCCTGGTGATGGACGCCGACGAACGCGTCACGCCGGCGCTGGCGGAAGAGCTCAACCGCATCGCCGCCGACCCCAGCGCGCTCTCGGGGTACATGATCGACCAGATCGTGATCTTCATGGGCCAGCGCATCCGCTTCGGCGGCGTCTTCCCCAAGCGCAAGCTCATGTTCTTCCAGCGCGGACGCGCATCGTTCGAGGATCGGACGGTCCACGAAGGCGTCGTCTGCGAGGGCCGGATCGGGAGCTGCAAGTCTCCCGCGCTCCATGTTCATCGCGAGACAGTCCACGAGTTCATCACCAAGCACATCCGCTTTGCCGATCTTGAGAGCGACCAACTCATCCGCGCGGAGCTCGGGGATGGCGCGCCCGATCGCCTGCGCCCGCTCGCGTCGCGCGGCCCGGGGCCGGGCAATGCACTCCCCAAGGTGCCGTGGCGGCCGATCATGCGCTTCATCGACATGTTCGTCCTGCGTCTTGGCTTCCTCGACGGCCGTGCAGGCTGGCATCTCGCGAGCCTCATGGCGACGTACGAGTACATGACGCTCCTGATGTACCGCGAGAAGATGCAAAAGCACCTGGCGGGGACGACCGTGCAGGGGTGAAGCGGCGCCCCGCGCAAGATCGTGTGCGGGGCCATGCAAGATGACTCGCAGTTCATGTGCAGAGCCATAACCACGCTTGCGGTCCGTGTGGACGCTGGTATCTTGGCGTGAATGAGAATCGCCGCGGCGCTGATGTCGCTTGCCTTATGCGGAACTTCCGTCGAAGCACAATCTGGCTTTGACTTTGTCACCATCGGCGACGCGGGGAATGCACCGTACGTGCCGGTGGACAACACGTGGGTGGATCGCCCGGTTGGCGGCGTGAGCTACGAGTATCGCATCTCAAAGACTGAAGTGACGGTGAATCAGTGGGTTGAATTTGCGAATGCGTATGCGCCCTACTACGCCGGCTCGCGTCTTCATCCTGAGATCACTGGTTACTGGGTTGCGCCGACCAGTCTTGATCCAAACATTCCGGCCTCGTACTACTCCCTGCCCGGCTCGGAGAAGTACTCGGCGGATACTTCGTGGCGAATGGCTGCACGGTTCTGCAACTGGCTGCACAACGGGAAGTCGTCCGAGGCGTGGGCCTTTGAGTCGGGGGTGTACGACACGTCGACGTTCGGGAAGGATGCCAACAACTACTTCACCGACCAGCCCGAGCCAAGTCCCGGAGCCAAGTACTGGCTGCCTTCGTGGGATGAACTCGTCAAGGCTTCGTACTACGACCCCAACAAAAACGGGCAGGGTCCCGGCTACTGGACGTTCCCGACGAGTTCGGATACGGCACCGATTCAAGGCTTGCCGGAAAACGGCGGCCAGACCAACGCGGGTGGTGAGTACCCGTCGGACCTTATCGGTTTCCTTGACGTCGGCTCGTACGACGTGCAGAGTCCTTGGGGATTGAAGGATGTCTCGGGAAGCTTGCCGGAGTGGACGGGTTCGTGGGGCGAACCACTTCCGTTTGCAAGAAGGCTCGTTGGTTCAACTCTCTTTTGGTCGGATGATTGGCAGGTGGGAGAGCGTCTTGACCGCAGCGGTGGTGCGACGGCTCCGTGGGTTACGGGGTTTGCGTTCCGAATCGCGACGACAGTGCCATGCCCATCGTCGGGCATGGCTTTCCTGGCCGTGACTGCCAGCATTTGTGTCAGGCGGCGGCGTGTTCATTAGTTGATGGAGAATTTCATGAATCAGTTTTCCAAGTTCGGAATCGCAGCAATTGCCTTCGTTGCGGGGATGTCGAATGCAGATGTCACAGTAAATGTCTCGCCGTTTGGCGCAGGTTACGGCATCGCAACACAAATGCCGGGCGGCGAATGGAGGGTTGAAGTCTTTACAAATTGGGCAAGCACTACGGTCGACGTCAGCGTGCGTGGCTTGGCAACCGATCGCGTTGGCAATGTAACAGTGCAAAACGATGGCGCTCAGCCGGCTCGTCTTTCCATTCGTGGATCAGCTAGCAGCACAACTCCGCTTACCTCAGTGGAGAGCATAAAGAGCACTGGCACAAAGGAAGTATGGATCACCGAACTTTTAGTGTCGGGTAATGTTGGCACTGGAAGTGGCGACGCCATTGATGTCACATTGATTTCTGCGTCGACTCCGATCATTAGCGTCAACGGTTCAATTCTGGGCAACATCATCGTGTCGCGTTCTTCGACCGAAGGCTACATCGCAAACATGACAGTGGGAGGTGATGTGCTCGGCAACATCACCGCAAACAATAGTTCAATCAGAAGTTTGACAGTTGCTGGCTCAATTGGAAACGCGTTGAACCCCTCGACGATTACCGTTTCCAAGAACATCGATTCTCTCATTGCCGGATCAATCTACGCAGATGTGGATGCTAACATCGATGTAGCAACTGGCATTGCAACATTTCGCACAACGTCTGGAAATTTTGTAGGGTCGCTTACTGGACGAGTTCTGAGTAAATATCACAGCAGCGTGACACAAAGATTTTGGATTGCAGGAGATCTCGACGCGGATATTCTCATTTCCGACAAGGTAAACACTCACACGCTCAACACCAATCCCGAGATCCAGATCGATGGCGAGTTTGTGTCGGGACGCAAGTTTGTAATTGGCAACACACTGAGTTCAGGAACCACCTTCAAATTTGACTCGGCTTCGGGTCTCAAGGGCCAAGTCATCATCAACGGCAGCAACGGTGCAGGAACGTGGTCCGGCTCGGTCGTCGTCGGCAGCACGACCCTTTCACCTACGCCAAACTATTCCGCTGCATCGTCATCACTTGGCGGCGGAGCGATCGGGCACGTCCCGTACCAGTTGTACGGAAACGATTGTTCGCCGGTCTTCGCGGACCCGCCTGCGGCCAATCAGTTCCTCCAGACTGAGATCGACGGGAGCAACGACACAGACACCGATGGCGGCGGGCCGGACATTGACAGTTGGGATGCCAAGGCAGTCACGCTCCGCTTCTACGGCCCGGTGAAGACCGGCGTGAATGTCGATCATACCAGCGTCACCTATACCGACATGCCGGTCATCATCTCGTACATCGAACCGATCTCGGGCAATCCGATCGATGTGACGCATCGGTGGAAGGTCGAGATGAATGACAGCAACACTTCGAACCGCCCCGCACGCGAGATCAAGATCCGCGGCCACAAGTGGAGCGGCGGCGCTTCCGACCCCGGCATGTATGTGCACGCAGGTACCTACCGCGTCACACCCCGTCTGACCGGCTCTGCACGACTCTACTGCGACGGACTGAATGTCGCCACGCCGCCTTCGGTTGCGGACTTTGAATACGAGTTCACGGTGGGGTTCGACTGCGACCGTGACGGCGTGCTGGACACGAGCCCGAGTTCAACCTGCTGGCGTGCAGGCGGTGGTTGCGTGGCGGACTACGACTTCTCTGGCTTTGTCGATACCGAGGATTACGATCTTTTCGTGCATGACTTTGAACAGGGCTATCCCTGGACTGACGTGGATTCATCTGGATTTGTCGATACCGTCGACTTTGACGCCTTTGTTGAAGCGTACGAAGTCGGCTGCTGAACTTTAGAAAATGACAGGTGCCCGTCCGCGTAATTGTGTTCGGGCATCCTTCTCAATGCCTCGTCGGCAGCACGCTCGGCACAACCTGCGGACGTTCGGCGTCCATCGGGCCCAGCAGCTCTTCGTGAAACTCGTGCAGCGACCTGCGCTCGGTGATCGGCCCTTCCGGGTCGCCGCGAAGGAACTGGCGGATCAGCCGTTCATCGACCGGCCAGCCCGCGGAGGCGTCCGCGCTTGCCTTGCGCAGGTCGTCAAACCACTGGCGCGTCTGCACCGTCAGCATCCGCCCCTTGTCGAGCATCGCCATGCGGTCGGCGATGGTGAAGGCCGAGTCCATCTCGTGCGTCACCACCACGCTCGTCACGCCCAGCTTCTTCGAGAGATCGACGATCAACTGATCGATCTGGGCGCTGGTCACGGGGTCGAGCCCCGCCGAGGGTTCATCGTAAAAGAGCAGCTCGGGGTCGAGGGCAAGCGCCCGCGCCAGGCCCGCGCGCTTCTTCATGCCGCCGGAGATCTGGGCGGGGAACTTGTCGGCGTGCTTGAGCAGGCCCACCAGCTCCAGCTTGATCTTCACCACCGTGTCGATCGTTTCCGGGTCAAGGGGCGTGTGCTCGTGCAGCAGCAGCGAGACGTTCTCCTCGAGCGTCATCGAGTTGAACAACGCCCCCGACTGAAAGAGGATCCCAAACCGCTTGCGGATCTCGTTGAGCTCCGCCTCCTTGAGCCTCGAGGTGTCCTGCCCGAAGAGCAGGATCTTTCCCTCGTCGGGCTTGAGGGCGCCGATCAGCAGCCGCAGCAGTGTGCTCTTGCCCGAACCCGAGCCGCCCATGATGACCATCGTCTCGCCGGGAAAGACGTCGAGGTCGATCCCGTCGAGGACGGTCCGGCCTTCAAACCGCTTCACGACCCCCCGGCAGGAGATCACGGGCGTCTTGCCGCCCCGTGCGGTCGCGGCGGCGGGTTGGCTTGCATCCTGCGGCACGAGCGTTCTCCGGGAATGCACAGGGGCGCGTGAATCAGTTCCCGCCCGATGAACCGCCCTCGGCGGGCTTCTCACCTTCGGGCGTGGGGGCATCGCTCGCCGGGGCTTCGGGGGCGGGCGTGGTGGGCGGGGGTGGGGGTGTTGGAGAAGGCAGGACGCCGGGCGTCGGAGGCTGGATCAGCGTGGGCTCGATGAGATTGAAGACCTTCTGATCCTTGGTGATGATCGAGATGTTGCGGAAGGTGAACTCGGGAGTCTGGCCCGGCGGCGTGCCCGGACCGCCCTTGGGCGGATCGAACCACACCAGCACCAGCGCTGTCCCGTTCTCAAAGTGCGCTGGGACGGGCATCATGCCGTTCTGCCCCTGCGGGGGACCCTGGAAGTTCTTGGTCGCCTGGAAGAGCTGTCCCACCTCGCCGTACGCCGAGATGAGGTCGCCCAGGCTGGTCGGGATGCTCTTGAAGGCCCCCATCTCCGCGCGGACCTCATCCCCCAGCTTCGCGATCGCCTCATCGGTGACCAGCGTCTGCGAGTGTGCATCCAGCGCCTGGCGCGCCGTCGCGAAGTCCTTCTGGTCGATCGCCATGATCAGTTGGTCCACCGGCTTGACGAGCTGGTGCGTGATCATGTTGAAGGCCTGCGCCATGCCCAGGATGATCGCCGCCTGAAGGGCCGTGAAGAGCAAGCCCAGGATCAGCCCCGCGATCGCCATCCCCGTGCCCGCCAGCCTTCCGCGCGAGCGATTGATCACGATCAGACCGGCGATGCCGCAGATGATTCCAAGCAGCGGCAAGAGCGGAATGAAGCAGATCAAGCCAAAGACCAGCGCGAGGATCGCCAGGATGCTGGCGCGCTCGGGCTCAAGGATGTCCGGTTCGGCGTCAAACCCGCGAGGATCAAAGGACACTGATGTCATGACAAGAGGGTATCACCCTTGCGTGCAAGGTGGTGACCCCCCTTTGGAATCAATCAAAGTCCCCCGGAAGGCCCGGTCGGCGTACCCTCGCTCTCGGACTTTTTACAACGGCCGCCCCATGGGTCGCCGGGCGGCCAACAGCAGCATGAGCATCCCCACCCCGATCGTGTGCATGTACTGCAAGTCCTCCCTTGCCGGCGTCGCCGACGACGGGGTCTGCCCTTCGTGCGGCAAGCTTGCACGCGACTCGTTCGCACCCGCTCCGCCCGCGGCGGCGGCCTCGGTCGCCGCACTTCTGAGGCAACTCGGCCCGACCGCCATCCTGGGGGCCTTGTGGACCCTCTGTCCAGCGGTTCTTGGCACCATGCTGCTCATTTACCTGGGCGGCGTGGCCGAGTGGCTCCGCGGGCTTGGTCCCTGGGGCTTTGCGGCGTATGTCGCGATCTTCATCTTCTCGGCTGGCGTCGGGTTTCTCCCGACCTACGGCCAGTCCTTCCTGGGCGGATGGACGTTTGGCTTTGGCGTCGGTTTCCTGGGGGCGATGCTGGGATTTGTCGGCGGAAGCCTGATCGGGTACGCGATCGCGCGGACCGTCTCGAAGGAACGCATCGAAAAGGCGCTCAAGGAGCATCCCAAGGGGCTGGTGGTCCGCGATGCACTGCTGCGACACGGGTTCTGGCGATCGCTCCTGATCGTCACCCTGATCCGGATTCCACCCAATTCTCCCTTTGCGCTGACCAACCTCGTTCTAGCTTCATCGGGCGCCAAGCTGGGCACGTACATCCTCGGCACCGCGATCGGCATGGCCCCCCGGACGGGTATCGCCGTCTGGCTGGCCGCGGCCGGAGCCGCGACGGGCGCATCCAATCTGAAAGAACTGGTGGAAAACCAGCCCTGGTGGGCGATCCCCGCCGCCGTCGCGAGCACGATCGCGGTCCTGGCGGTCATCGGATCGATCGCCAAGCGTGCACTCGACGCCGTCACCCAGGATGTCGCGATGCACAATCCGCCGCAGGGACAGACCACCCCGCCGATGCCCACGCCCCCCGAAGATTCGCCGGTCTGATCCCCGCCCGCCCGTTCCCGATGCTGCGCGTCGTGATCCGGGTCACCCGCCCAAGGACTTGACCGCTTCGATGACCTTGGCCGCCGCCGCGTCGACCTCGGCCGCGGTCGTGAAGCGTGAGAGGCTCATCCGCAGCGAACCGTGTGCGACCGGCTCGGGTACGTTCATCGCCAGCAGCACCGGCGAGGGTTCGAGCGAGCCCGAAGAGCACGCCGCACCCGCAGAGACCGCGACGCCGCGCTCGCTCAGGTACAGGACAAGGACTTCGGCTTCCAGGGGAGGGAAGCCGATGTTGGTGGTGTTCCAGAGCCGATGTGCAGGGTTCTTCGGGCCGTTGACAGAGGCGCACGCAAGGCCAGCGCAGATCGAAGTCTCGAGCCGATCGCGCAGCGACCGGGACTTTTCGCGATTGAGCGGGTCACCGAGCCATTCGAGCGATTCGCGAGCGGCCGCGCCAGCGCCCAGGATCCCGGGGACGTTCTCGGTGCCGCCACGGCGGCCAAGCTCCTGTGAACCGTGGATGATCGTCCTGAGCCGTGTGCCGCGCCGGGTCCAGAGAACACCCACGCCCTTGGGCCCGTGAAACTTGTGCGGGCTGAAGATCATGATGTCGGCGTCGCAGGCGTGCGCGGGGTCGACCGAGGGGGGCAAGACGCCGGGCTCATCGCACACGCGGGTGGGCATCTTGCCCACCCATTGCGTGGCGTCGCAGATGAAGGTTGTTCCCGCTTCGCGGCAGAGCCGTGCGATCTGGTCGATTGGCTGGATCCCCCCCGTTTCGTTGTTGGCCCACTGGATGATGGCCGCGTCGGCGTCCTTGACCTCGTGTGCAAACGCATCCAGATCGATGAGTCCTTCCCCCGTGACGCGGCACCAGGAAACCAAAGCCTGCCGGGTCCGCGTGAGATCATCGGCAAGGTCGCGCACCGCCGCGTGCTCGACCCGCGAGGTGATGAGCCGGGGCGTTCGGCCCGGCGCGCCGCGAGCCGCAAGGACGCCGCGGACGGCGAGGTTGATCGACTCGGTCCCCCCCGATGTGAACGTGATGTCCCGCGCCTTGGCGCCGATCAGGTCCGCGATGTCCTGGCGTGCGAGTTCCACCCCTCTGCGAGCTTCCTGTCCGCCGCGGTGGACGCTGGAGGGATTGTGCCAGCGTTCGACCAGCCCGGCGTGCACCGCCTGCACCACCAGATCCGTCGGCCGCGTCGTCGCGTTGTTGTCAAGATTGATCACGCCGGGAAGTCTAGAAGGGCTGTGTGAGGAGCCTATTTCAAGGGGGCTGCTCACGTACTGAAACAGCGTGACAGATCCGAGAGGAGTCGTCGAAAGGAGGGACACTTCCTAGCCACTACATCGTGTCGCAACTTGCTCGCAATGCCGGGGTTGTTGAGTTTGGGCACGTACAACGGACGAGCCTTCTTAGAATGCGATTCATCCTGAAGCCATTCCTTAGGACTCTTGATATTCTCGGGATGCTCGTGACCCGTGAAGCGGAAGCTCGGAATTTCATCTTGAACTGCCACTTCATCGGCGATGAGCCAAGCCTCAAGCTCTTGAACCGGAACGACCAGGCAAAAGCACTCCGAAGATAGACCGCATCTTTGAATCACCTCATCTCTCAGGGTCTTAAGAACATCATCGACGGACCTACCATCGGAATCATGGCACAGTAAGAACTTTGTGTACCCACGCCTTCTCCAGCTTGCAATATCACGCCATCCCTTGGCAAGTAAGTTACCTCCTCCATCATATCCCTTCATGCGAATGCTTAGGGATTCATTTTTCAAGTGCTTTCGAACGATCACCTTCAGCGCCTCGGCGTCTGATTGGTCCTCTGCGAGAATCGCTAGCATCGCTTTACTCCAACGTAGCCAGAAACTCGGCCAATGTTCCTTGCGTTGCTTCGTAACGCTCTGCTTCTAGAATCTCCTCCGGCGACAATTCGGATATGCTGGTGGCCCCGTCCGTCGCCTTTACGAAACGAAGACACTTGGGACCCAGTGCGTTGACCACACGGGGGGAATGGGTCGTAAAAATCAACTGTGTCCTGCTCGCGTAGGCACGGAGAATATCGATCACTTTCGCCAGCATGCCCGGATGAACAGAGTCCTCCGGTTGCTCGAGAAGCATGCATGAGTTCTGGTCAAACAACAGGTATGTCAGCAGTTGCATGATGCGCCACGTTCCAGCCGAAAGTCCGTTGTATCGAAATGTCTTTCCATGACCAGCGAGCGAACTGCTCGGTACGAACGCAATGCGATATGCAGTCTCATGACTGAGACGCTCGTTATCTTGCAAGGTGCGACCCTGAAGTTGAATCCTCTCAATTTGAATGTCGTCCACAAGTTCGAGCCGCGAAAGGAGCTGCTTCAACTCTTTAAACCGATCGGGGTCCGTCAACGACAGGTGCAAGAGCCGCATCTGCACCGAGCGACGAGCTCGCCCGTTTTGCAATTCAATCTTCCAAAGCTCATATGCAGCTGTTTGAATGATGGACGAATAATCTCCCCCCAGCTCGGCGTACTGAGCTCGCGGAGGAGGAGGTCCATTCAGGTGTTCCTGGAAGCCTTGAATGAGGGGGTAATAGCCAATATTGCGCAAGTAGTCTGCAGCTGGACGAAGCGCTAGAGCGGCTTGATCATGCGACGGCAAAATCTTGAGCAAAGTCGACAGCGTCGGTGCTACGAGTCCGATTTTTAGATGCGTGATCTCCGTACCCGCGACCTCAACCGACTCACCCTTTCGACTGAAGAGTGTCTGCCCGTCAAGACAAAGAGCTTCTGTGGACTCGTGGTTGCCACGGATGCTCCGCTCGGTGGCGTATTCGTAAGTGGATCCCCCAACTCTAAACGTGAGCTGGAACGCCACCGGCTGATCCGCAATGTGGGGACTAAGCGTGAACAAGGGCTCGGTTTCCCCAATGCAGAGATCCGCCACGACTTGGATCGCATGCAGAACGTTGGTCTTACCCACGCCATTTCGACCCAGCAACGCGATAACCGGCTCGCTGAGATCGACCTGCACGTTCTGGCAGGAGCGGAAATTTCGGATGGCAAGCGACTTCAGCATGGTGGACTTCAAAGACTTCGGGGGGGCCAGATGATATCGGGCTACTTCGCTGTCTGCCGACGGCTCCGCTCACTCGCATTACAGAGGGACTCCCTAAAGAACTTTGCTGCAAGGGTTTAGCTCGCACAGCCCAAACATGCGACCATTTCCCGTTCCGCGGGATTTCGGGTGATTTCGCTTTCCTCGGATTGGTGGCATCCGCGTACCCGGACCCCGCGAGTTTCTCTGTCAATACCATCCACCCCCAACGCACCCACCCAGATAGAACCCGTAGCCTCACCGCTTGCTGACAGTGAGTCCTTGCTGTGTCCGTCGTTTGCCCTGCGTGCGGGTACCCCGCACACTCCAGCATCTGCCCCGAGTGCGGCGCGGATTCCCGGCAACCTGTCGCCAACGTGTATCTCTTGCGGGATGACTCGTTCGAGAAGCGTCAATCCACGCGCAAGCTCGCACGTGCGATGGGCATTGTCGGCGTTCTGGCGTACGCCCTTCCCATGCTCATGGGAGTCGGCAAGGCGATCTACCTCATGGCGACCTCGTGATCGCGCGGCGAGTGGATCGCACGCCATCCCGCGCGAGCTTGGCAGCAGGTGCTACAGCACCAATGGAGCGTGGTCGGGTGCTCCAAGATCCGCCAATCGCAGCAGCTTGGTGAGCGACACGACGTCGTTCTCATCAAACGCGTTCAACTCATGGCTGTCGCCATCAAGAACGCCCCAGCACGAACCATCGGGGTTCATGATCGGGATCACGATCTCCGAGCGATCCTTGGGATCGCACGCGATGTAATTGGCCCCGAGCGTCGATACGTCGGGGATCAGGATCGGGCGTGCTTCTTTCCAGCCGCGGCCGCACATGCCAAAGAGCCCGATCGGTGAACAGGCCGGCTTGTCGCGCCGGGCGACGAGGATCATCTCGTCCTG
>DATGXW010000169.1:0-3059 GCA_035298585.1 Phycisphaerales bacterium | reverse complement strand
GAGGATGATCGTGTCCTGGGGCTGGATGCCGCGGGCCGAGAGCAGGCGGTTGAGGGTGGACTGCGAGGCGATGTCGCGGGTGAGCTGGTCCTGGAGCTCGGTGTGCCAGTTGAGGCTCACCGCGCCTGGGATGTGGCCGGCGTCAAAGAGCTTGGGATCGACGCTGATCTCGACGACGCGGATGCCGGGCTTGTCGAGGTTGCTTGCGAGCCACTCGGTCGAGACGAGGACCTCGGGGTGTGCGTACTGGGCCATGGGTGAATCTCCGTCGTGTGCTGATCGTTGCGGGGTGTGTGCTTGTGGTGTTGAACGGGGTTACTCGGCGAGCGCGGGGATGTGGCGCTCCATCGATGCGGTGTACTTGAAGATCGAGTCGCAGAAGATGGCGACGCCGCAGGTGACGGGCTCCTTGAGGGCGGTCCTGCGTGCGCCCTCAAAGATGAGGCCGGAGCTTGGGCCTGCCATGAGTCCTTCCTTGCGGCAGAGCTCGAGCGCGGTGGCGTAGGCGAGCGAGCCATCGATCTCGAGGACTTCATGGATGAGCTCGGGGTCGTAGAGCCTGGTGGCAGCGAGCTCGGACGCGCTTCGGATGCCCGGGACATCGTGGTCAGGCGCAGGCTGGACGGCGATGATGCGGACATCGGGGTTCTTCTGACGGAGGAAACGGGCGATGCCGGTGACGGTTCCACAGGTCCCCAGGGAGACAAAGACGTGGGAGACCCGGCCTTCGGTCTGACGCCAGATTTCGGGGCCGGTGGTTGTCTCGTGTGCACGGATGTTGGCGGGATTCTCGTACTGGTTGGGCATCGAGTACTTGTGGCTGCTGGCGCGGGCGTAGGTCTTGGCGAGGCCGATGGCGCCTTCATCCTGGCCGGGGAGGGGGCAGAGGGAGTCGGGGACAACGTCGACATCAGCGCCGGCGATGCGCAGGAGCGTGCGCTTCTCGCGGGGGACCTTGGCGGGGACGACTGCACGCATGGGGTAGCCGCGGAGGCCGGCCATGGCGGCGAGGGAGAAGCCGGTGTTGCCGCTGGTGGGTTCGACGATGCCGCGGAGGGCCTGTTCACCGTCGGGGCGGGTGTAGGGTCCGGCCTTGCCCTTTTCTTCGAGGTCCTGGAGCATGGCGTGGGCAGCGCGGTCCTTGATCGAGCCGAAGGGGTTGAGCCATTCGAGCTTGGCGTAGATGCACGCGCCGGGGGGTGCGAGGCGGCGGATGAGGACGATGGGGGAGGGGTTTTCCTCGGAGGGGAGCATTTCGAGGATGCTGCCGTAGACGCGTGTGGCGTGGTTCATGGGGAGGGCCTCGTGCACGGAGCGCGGTGGGGGCCGGGAGGGGGAATGCACACGGGACGCGGGGCCGCGGAGCGGGGTGTCCTGAAGGGGCGTGTGCGTGCTGGATGTGGGGATTGACGCGTGGGGCGGCGGCGCGGGGTCAGCAGCACGCACATGCACCGCGGAGGGCGGTGCAACAACAGCAGCAAGGCTGGAAGAGGTGATGCGTCACGTCAGCATGAAGGGTAGACGGGCGGAGAGGGTGGTCAAGAAGAGCGGAATCTCGACACACCTAAGGGGTGATGGGGAATCTGCGGCGGGCCCGCGATGGTGAAGCCGATGAATAGTGCGATCGAGTTTGCCGGGAATCGGCACGCCGGGACTCAAGAGAGCTTGCACATGCGTATTCCATCGTTTTCCAGCGTGGTCAATGCGGGCGCGCTTGCCTTGGTGGTGGGGCTGGGCGGGCTGCTTGGGTATCAGTTTTTCCGGGCGGAGCTGGCGGCGTCGATGTATCGGCGGAAGCTTGAGGATGTGGCGGGGGAGTACAAGAAGCTGGCGACGACGTACAACGAGGCGGTGCGTCGGACGGCGGTGACAGAGTTGAACGTCGAGGGCGGGAAGCTGTCGGTGCGGATCCGGGGGATCAACGGGGTGCTGCAGGAGATCGCGACGCCGTTCAATCCCGGGGGCGAGATCTACATCGATTACGTGGTGATCGAGAACCGGCTGTGGATCCGGCGGGTGTTTGATGCGTCGACGCCGCCGGAGAAGGGGCTGATCGTTGATCCGCGGTTCATCAACGTGGAGTGGGATTCGAGCCGGGCGCGGTACGGGAAGGCGGTGTACCGGACGCTGGGGGAGGGCCGGTGGGTGGTGACGGTGACGGGGGATGGATCTTTGGGTCTGACGAAGGTTGATGTACAGGAGCCGGTGGGGCTCGCGGGGGCGCCGGTGGTGAAGGATTATGAGGAGATCGGCGAGGAGGTGGAGAAGGAGACCGGGTCGATCACGCCGGCGGATGTGTGGCACTGGGTGCGGGAGCGGAGGTGAAGAGGCGGGGGCGGTTGGGAGGGTTTCAGTTCCAACTGCAGCCGCGGGGCCAGCGTTCGGGGTGCTGGGCCTGGGCGCGCTCGATGAGGGCGCGGAGGGTCTGGAGTTCTTTGAGGATGAGGGATGTGCGGGTCGAGGTGTCGCTCTCAGAGAGAAGGGTGTAGCGGAGCTCGCGGTCTGAGAGGAGCTTGAAGGCGATGAGGTCGAGGATGACGGCGGTGGGGACCTGCTCGTTGTGGAGGTACTGGAGGAAGGGGCGTGCAGCGCGGAGGTGCTTGAGGGGTGTGTGGGAGAACATCTCGTCGAGCTGATCGCGGACGGGCTGGAGGGCTTCGGGATCGGGCTCATCTTCACCGACGGGTTCGAGCATGGCCTCGCGGTAGAGGTGGGTGATGGAGGGGGGCATTTCGTAGAGGATGCGGGCGCGCTTGAGGCCGTGGAGGGCGAGGTTGTAGTTGCCGTCGGGGGTCTTTTCGTGTTCGAGGATGTGGCCGATGCACACGGCGGGGCGGACGGAGGGCCGGCCGTGGTAGTTCTGTTTCCAGGAGGAGCCGCTGAAGGTGGCCATGGCGAACTGGCCTGAGCCGTCGAGTGCGTGCTCGACCATCTGGCGGTAGCGGGGTTCGAAGATGTGGAGGCTGAGGACCTGCTGGGGGAGGAGCGCGACCGAGTCGAGCGGGAAGATCGGCATGGGCTTGCCGAAATTGATCTGGATGGTGGTCGACTCTGCCATG
>DATGXW010000168.1:0-20287 GCA_035298585.1 Phycisphaerales bacterium | reverse complement strand
ATCCGCCGATTCGGGCTCAATCGTCCGCATCAACGCCGCCTGGCTGATCCCAAGCTCCCGGAGCGTCGATTCGATCTGGTCCGTCGCCGCCGCAAGTGCACCCACCGCGTCCGCGTGGACCCCGCCCTCCTGCGCACCCTTGACGATCTGCCGCAGGGCCGCAACCCCCGGCCCGCGGGCCAAAGCTTCCAACGGCTCGCTTGTCAGCCGCGCTGCAACCAATGCACGCTGGGCTGTGCCTCGATCAATCCCAAGTGTTTTCGCCAGGCCACGCGCGGTCCGGGCTGGCTCCGGCACCGCGTCAATGACCGCCACGAGCTCTCCAGCCAACCGCCGGCCAAGGAACTGAAGCCTCACAAGGCTTGATTCGGAGATCTCGACCGGTGACTTGGCCACGAAATCCTTTCAAAATCCGAACACAAGAAGACGCCTCGCTCCAGTGTATCGACAACGCACACCGGTCCAAAAGGGGTCCGGGTTGCGAGTTCGTCCGTGTGTCACTAAAATTGTCACTCAGTGACACAATTATTGCCAATTCGTGACAGGAATCGGGAACGACCAACTCCACGTGTGCGTCCGAAGAACCGGTGAGCGGCTGGGATCCTGTCCCAGGCCTCACCTCTGAATCTGACAATTCTTTCCCACCAGAGCCCTCGCGCGTTGCGAGGGTTTCTGCATTTATGGGACTCTTTCGCGGGCGTCCCGGGTTGATTTGTCAACGTCTGGATTGCCCGGCCATCGAGTTTGATAGACTCCCATTGGAATGAAGCTCCCCGCCGATGTCGTCGCACGTTTGAGGGCCAAGTACCGGGGCCGGTCGGTCTGCGTGACCGGCGGCGCTGGTTTCATTGGCAGCCACCTGTGCGATGCTCTGATTTCCCTGGGGGCTTCCATTACGGTGCTGGACGACCTTTCCAACAGCACGGCCGAGCACATCGCATCGCTGATGGAGATGGAGCCCAAACGCGTCCGGTTCATCCACGGTTCGGTGCTGGATGATGATGCACTGCTGGAGGCGATCGGAAAGGGTGCGACCGGGGAAGGGTGCCAGATCGTGTTCCACCTGGCCGCGGTCGGCTCGGTCCCCAAGTCGATCGCCACGCCCCAGCGTTCCTGGTCGGTGAACGCCACAGGAACCGTTCGCGTCCTGGTGGCTGCGACCGCCAAGCCCCCCACGGGTCCCCGGGTGCCTGTGCAGCGCGTGGTGCTGGCATCTTCTTCATCGGTGTACGGCGATCCGCAGGTGTCGGTGGGTGCACAACTCCCCCCGCTTCCCAAGGTGGAGACGATGCTCCCGCGTCCGCTCTCTCCGTATGCCGCGAGCAAGGCCGCCGCGGAGGGGATCATGGCCGCGTGGGCGAACAGCTATGAGATCTCCACGGTTTCGCTGCGGTATTTCAACGTCTTTGGCCCTCGGCAATCCGCGGATTCGGAATATTCGGCCGTCATTCCGGCGATGATGCGGCGCCTGCTTTCGGGAAAGCCCGCGGCGATCTACGGAACGGGCTCCCAGGCACGCGATTTCACCTATGTCGGCAACGCGGTGCTGGGAACGCTCCTGGCCGGTGTCGCCGATTGGCCTTTCCGCGGCGAGGCGATCAACATCGCCGGCGGGCGGCGCACATCGGTGGTCGATCTGGCCAACATGCTCGCCTCGGCGTGCAGTGCTGAAGGTCGCCCGCACGAGTTCCTCCCCGAACGCACCGGGGATGTCAAGGATTCACTCGCCGACCTCGGCCGTGCACGCGAGATGCTGGGGTATGAACCGGTCACCAGCCTTGAGACCGGTCTGGCCGAGACTGTCGCACACTTCCAGATGCATTTTCCGGCCGGCACGGCGGTCCGCCGGGGCTGAACTGATTCGAGGAGTGGCTTTCGAGCATGCGCTGGTTGCTGGACACGCTGGGCGGACTCTGGGAACTCCTCCGGCTTGGTTGGATCACCCGCTTTCGATTCAAGGGCGCGTACTGGTCATGGCGGATCCACACCGCCTTTGGCCGGGGCATGCCCACATCAAGATGGGAAACCCTTCATGCGGTGATCGCGTATGCACGCTGGATGCACAGGATGCGGCGCGGCGGTTGAACCCTTGTGTGCGTGTGCTCCGCGAGCGATGACGCCCGCGGGATCAACCTCCGGGGTGTGTGAAATAACCGCCGACTTATAAGACTTTGTCAAAGTGCCCGCCGGTGGCCGCCCGATCCACACAGCAGCCCGGGAATTCAGCCCTCACGGACGGGTGGGCGGGGTATGCTTGGTATTCGCGCTGTGCCCGCATCGCACAGGGCCGGTATTTCCGGACCCCCGGTCGATGTGCACGAGCTTTGGGAGTGTCGACGATGGCTTCGATGAGCACGAGTGGTGGTGGGGCGGGTGGTACCAACTTCACCAAGGCGTTCCTGCCCGGTCTGATCATCGGGTTCATTGTCGGCGGGATCGCCGGTGCGTTCCTGACAGGCCTTGGCGGCCCGGGCAATGTAAAGGCCATCACCGGCGGCCAGGAGCCCGTCCAGCGCGGCACGTTCGATGAGCGCCGCCAGGAAGAGCAGTCGCAGCAGTCAGAACAACCCCCGGCGGATCAGCCGTCTGATGGTCAAGGTGGCCAGCCCCAAGATGGGCAAGATGGACAAGCTCAAGAAGGGCAAGCCCGGCCCACGAGCGAGCCCGCGCCACAGCAGCCGGCCGATGGTTCGAGCCCAGCACCCGCCGATGCGGGCCCCACGCCCAAGCAGCCCGAACCAACCCCCACACCAACCCCCACACCAACCCCCACGCCAACCCCCACACCTGAGCCCAAGACCGAGTCCGCGCCCGGATCTGCCGGCGGCAACGACACGGTCATCGAGCCCAAGTGAGGATTCAAACCAGAATCCCGATCGTGATGTGCACGCGTCTTGCGCGTGTTTCAGCGGGATGACGTTCCGTGCCTGCATGCCGTAGTATGGTCCTGGTGTGCCGCGTGTGCACATGGCCAGTCGTAGAGCTTGCACGGCATGTCACAGGGTTCCCCCAACATCGCGAGAGTCGTTCGTCAGCACGCCGAGACAGCCCGGCTGCTGGGTGTTGACTTCGTGCCCGTCTATCGCGAGCGCGATGTTCGCGGCAGCGCAGCGCATGCCATCACTTCCCCGTCGCCGCAGAACGCACCGCAAGAGGCTCAACCCCTCGCACAGGCAACAACTTCTCCGGTCGAAAAGCCGCATTCGGAGCCGGTCTTGAAGCGAACGCAGATGGCCGCGCACACGCCCAAGAGCACGGACTCCACCTCGCCTGCGCCAGCCCCGGAGCTGAAAATCGGGCGAACATCCAGCGCCAAGCCCGTGGTGGTGGAAGTCCCGGCCCAGCCTCCGCCGCCCGCTGCTCGTCCGGCCGTTGTGCACACGCATGGAGCCGGGAAGAATGCCGAGGAGCGCCAGGCCCAGCTCGATGCGCTCCGCGCCCGCTACGAGGCCGACGCGCCCCACAAGCAGTTCGTGACGTCATTTACGAACATCGTCTTTGGGGAGGGGGACCCGTGTGCACGCCTGATGTTTGTCGGCGAAGCGCCCGGCGAGGAAGAAGACAAGACCGGCCGCCCGTTCGTCGGCCGCGCGGGCCAGTTGCTGGACAAGATGATCGTCGCGATGGGCCTTCAGCGCAGCAGCGTCTACATCGCCAACGTGCTCAAGACCCGCCCTCCCAACAACGCGACGCCGACGCTCGAGGAATCGCGTCTGTGTGCACCCTATCTCTACGAGCAGATCGCGATTGTCGATCCTGAGGTGATCGTCACGCTGGGGCTTCCCGCGACACGAACGCTTCTTGGAACCATGGAAGCGATGGGCAAGCTGCGCGGCAGATGGGCCAGCTTCAATCCCGGCGGTCTCGCCGGCGGCAAGACGTTCCATGTGATGCCGACGTACCACCCCGCATACCTCCTGCGCAATTACACGCCGCAGGAGCGTGCCAAGGTCTGGTCCGATCTGCAGCTCGTGATGGATCGCCTCGGACTCGCGAAGCAAAGCGCTGGTCCCGGATAACGCGCGAGCGATTGATGCACCTGGGAATCGGACCGAGGCAAATAAGGCTCGCAAACGTGTTTTGCCCCGAGAAACGCCGAGCGGGTCAGGCATCCACCCTAATCAAAAAAACACGTTTGGCTGCAACCCCGTCTCACTTGCCGCGAATAGATGTCCGGCGAAACATGTTCCGGCGAGTCTGGAACTGACAGCCACGACTGATCCGCGAGATGTGCAAGGTGCCTGCCGAGGTGGCTCGGAAGGCCGCGGATGAAGGCGTTTCACCTACGACCCCCACGAGACCCGGTGCTTCGGTTCGTCCGAGTGCCGGGTTTTTTTACGTCGACGTCGCTTTTACATCGATGAAGTCGGCCCGGTGTTCACCGATGCAGGTGACCTCTTCGGACGTCACCGACTCGATGGCGCGGGTTCTTCGAACCTGGTGATCTTCGTGATCCAGTATGCCGGAGACGCGTTCCAATCGACGGTGAAATCGAGCACCACGGGGTCGCCGGGCTTGAGGCCCTCGACCGAGACGCCTTCACCCAAGGGAAAGGGCATCGCCATCTTGTTCATGCCCAGTCGACCATCGGACGCGACAAAGTCGGGGATCTCTTCGTGCCGGACGATGAACTGCGTGCTTGGCTTGTCCGCGACGGGCACGGCCTCCACCACGCCATTGACGGTGTAGCTCTTGACGGGAATCGTCGATCGTGTGCGTGCCGGGGCCGGGGGTGCTTCCGGTGTGCAGGCGGAGATGCACACGGCCAGCGAGAGGAACGAAGCGCCGATGAGGCGTGGGATGAACCAGGCCACGCGGGCCGGGTTGAACGTTCCGGCGGTGTGTGCACACTTCATGCCGAGATTGAAGGGTGGACGAGCGTGAAAGCCAAATCGCGGCGGTGTTTGCCGCGGGCTTGCCTCACGAAGGGCTTCTGCACACGCATGAAAAAACCCGCCGCGATCGCGACGGGTCTTGTGTTCTTTGCCAGCGCCCCAGTGACCAGCGCCCAGTGCCTGAATTCTCAGGCCTTCTTGACCGAGACGAACGCCTCGACGCTCTTGAAGTCGGGGATGAGGTCGGCGGTGAAGACCATGTTCCAGGTCTCGCCGGTGGCGACGCGGACGACCTTGGCGCAGGGGACGCGGCTGGTCCAATCGCGGTTACCGCGGTTGTAGACGAGCAGGTTCTGCTGACGGCGCTTGTGGCTCTTGGTCAGGGCCTTCTTGGAGGCCGGGTCCCGACGCATCAGGCGCTCGAGCGTCGAGATTCGACCCTCGCCGCGAGGAGCCTTGGTGATCGTGCAGGTGATGTTGGTGCCGGGCTTGATCGAGTCGAACATGGTCTACCTCACATCCCGCACAATGGCTTCCGGGCCAGGTCGGCCGGAACGCGGGGTTGAGACAATAGGCGCATTCCCAACCCACCGCCACACCCCCGCACCTTCCGAAACACAGCCCGAAGGAAGGGAGAAGGGTGCAGGTCCTTCGGGGTCGAGACTGAACATCCACCGTGGACCTTCTACAGTGGCACCATGAGTGACGCCTCCCCCTCCCAGAACCCCAACCAGCCCGCCGTCGCCCCCTTTAACGCGAGCCTTCCGCACCATGCCAAGCCTCGGCTTCGGCCGGTGCGCGGGTTCCCGGCCAAGGCGGGGGACCGGGACATTCTGGGGCTGGCGGATGCACGTCAGATTTCTGACAAGGTCGTCTTCACGATGCCGGCCGCGCAGTTCATCCTGCAGATGCTTGATGGCAACCGGACGATCGATGAGATCGTGGCGGCGGTGGGGCGGGGGTTGACGCGTCCGACGGTTGAGCAGCTCGTGGCGCAGCTCGATGATGCGGGGCTGCTGTTTGGGCCGGTCTTTGATCAGCTTGTTGAGAAGATGAAGCGCGACTTTGACTCCTCGCCCAACCTGCCCCCGGCCTCGACGGCGGCGCTGGCGGACTCGCTCGCGCAGCAGGAGCTGGGTGAGCACGCCTCCGAAGCGCAGAAGGCCGAGGTGGGGGCGACCAAGCTGCGGGAGCTGATGGACCAGTGGATTGCACAGGCGCTGGAGAAGGTGGAGAACCCCAGCTTGTCAGCGCTTCCCAAGGCGATTATTGCGCCGCACATTGATTATCCGCGCGGGTGGCTGAACTACGCCTCGGTCTGGGGTCGGCTGCGGGTGGCGGACCGTCCCGACCGCGTGGTGGTGCTGGGGACGAACCACTTTGGTGAATCGACGGGTGTGACGGCGTGCGACAAGGGGTATATCTCGCCGCTGGGCACGTGCGAGGTCGACCGCGACCTTGTGGAGAAGATGCGGTCGAAGCTGGGTGAACCCCTGTACGCGGGGCGGTACGACCACGAGCGGGAGCACTCGATCGAGCTGCAGATCCCGTGGATCCAGCACGTTTTGGGGAAGGATGATGCGGGGAACTTCTGCAAGGTCTACGGCGTGATGGTGCACGACCCGACGGTGAACGCGGGTGAGAGCTACGACGGCAAGGGCGTGGCGCTCGATCCATTTGTCGAGGCCCTGAAGAGTTCGCTGGCCGAGCTTGGCGGGCGGACGCTGGTCGTTTCCTCGGCCGACCTGAGCCACGTGGGCCCGGCCTTTGGCGACCGCCAGCCCCTCGCGGGCGAGGAAGGCCCGGGCCTTGAGTTCCGCAACAAGACCTTCCAGCACGACCAGGACATGCTGAACGTGCTCCGCCAGAACCGCCCCGACGAACTGGTGGCCTCGATGGCGTGGCAGCAGAACCCCACGCGCTGGTGCTCGATCGGCAACATGGTCGCCGCGATCAAGGTGACCGAGCCGACCTCGATCGACATCGTCCAGTACGCCGCGGCGATGGATGAGCAGGGGATGGGGATGGTGTCGAGCATGGCCGCGATCATGCAGTAAACTGCCGCGCGGTTCGCTGCTCGCAGTTCGCCGTTCGCAGGAACATTAGAAGGGGGATCGACATGGAAACGTCCGGGGAGATGGTGCGCTCGTACCGCGATCTGAGGGTGTGGGTGCGGGGCATGGATCTGGCGGAGATGGTCTACAAGCTCGTTGCACTTCTGCCGAGGGAAGAAGTGTTCGGATTGCGATCTCAGTTAACCAGGGCCGCGGTGTCTGTTCCCTGCAACATCGCAGAAGGTCAGGGACGGATGGGCGACAGGGAATTCGCGCAGTTCCTGAGGGTTGCACGCGGAAGCCTGACTGAACTGCAGACTCTGCTTGAACTGGTCTCTCGGGTCAAGCTGATTCCGGAGGAGTCGGTGGCGCCTGTGCACATCGTCGCGGATGATGTCGGGAAGATGCTGACGGGATTGCTGGCGCGTATCAGCAGAGACTTGCAGCGTTCGCCCTCGTGATCTCGTGCCAGCAGCGAACGGCGAGCGGCGAACAGCGAGGGCAGTCTGCTAAACTCGCCGCCGTGACGCGAGATGATTCCAATTCCTGGCCGCTCTCCCTCGCGGGGAAGTTTCTTGTGTTTGAAGGACCCGACGGGTCGGGGAAGACCACGCAGTTGCGGCGGTTCGTGGAGGCCTGCAAGGCTGTGCAGGTGCCCATGATCGAAGTTCGTGAGCCGGGTGGGACGTTCATCGGCGAGCGCATCCGCGAGATCCTGCTCGATAAGAAGACCGGCGAACTCTCCATGCGGTGCGAGATGCTGCTCTACATGGCCAGCCGCGCACAACTTGTGGAAGAGAAGATCATCCCCGCGCTGAAGGAGGGGAAGCTGGTCATCGCCGATCGCTTTGTGAGCTCCACGCTGGCGTACCAGGGGGCCGCCGGGGGGCTGCCGGTCGAGGAAATCCGCGATGTGGCGCGGTGTGCAGTGCGCGGCCTGGTCCCCGACATGGTGATCATCTTCGACGTGGATGAGGTCACGGCGTCGCGGAGGATGAACCCGCTGCTGCACACCGAGGGCGGGGACAGGTCGACGCGGGACCGGGGTGAACTCGACCGGATCGAGGCGAGGGGGCTGGAGTTCCACCGCATGGTCCGCGAGGGGTATCTCGCCCAGGCGCGGGCGGAGCCTGGCTGGCACCTGGTGATCGATGCCTCCAAGGGCCCCGATGACGTGTGGGAAGAGATGCGCCGGGGGTTGACGCACAGACTGTGCACATGAGGGGGCGGGTAAGCCTGCGACCGATCAACCCTTCTTGTTGGGGTCGGCGGGGTCTGGCTTGCCGGCGGGCTTGGATTGGGGAACCTTGATCGCGGTGCCGCAGAGGCGGCAGCGAACGGTTCGGCCGCGGGCCGACGCGGGAACTGACAGGACCTTGCGGCACGTCAGCTTCGGGCACATGATTTTGACCGTCTCTGGATTCATGACCTGAAGGAAAGCCTCCGAGAGGTTCCATCGGACCAAACGGGGTGGATCTTGACGGGGGAGTGTCCGGTTGGTCCTTGGAGTGCGTCTGTGCGAGTCCTAATGTCTGGCCGTGGATCGGGCCGTCCGACCCGCCAGGTACACCATGTGTTCGGCTTTCGTCCAGCATTGGGATTCAGATGCCAGAGCCCATTTCCAACGTCCGTTCCAAGACCCTCTCGGTGGTGGGGCTGCAGTGGGGAGATGAAGGCAAGGGCAAAATCGTCGATCACCTCGCCGAGGAATTCGACGCGGTGGTCCGTTACAACGGCGGCGCGAACGCGGGCCACTCGGTGGTTATCAACGGCCAGCGGTTTGCGCTGCACCTGATCCCGGCGGGCATCCTGACGCCCGGGAAGGCGGCGGTTATCGGCAACGGCGTCGTTGTGGATCCTGAGGCGCTGCTCAAGGAGATTGAGGGGCTTTCCTCACGGGGTGTGGACACCTCGGGGCTTGTGATCTCGGACCGCGCACACGTGGTGATGCCGTACCACAAGATCGAGGATGGGCTGCGGGAGGACATCCTCAAGCGTGCATCGGAGGATGAGGAGTTCGGGGACTCATCGAAGGTCTCGCACATCGGGACGACGCGGCGGGGGATCGGGCCGGCGTACGCGGAGAAGATCCAGCGCGGGTCGGCGGTGCGGATGGGCGACCTGCTGAACCGCGAGGTTCTGTCGAGCAAGGTGGAGCTTGCGTGCCGCATGAAGCGTGCGACGCTCGCCGAGAACGGAACGACGCTCGACCCGCAGGCGCTGATCAACCAGGCGCTCGAGCTTGGTGCGCGCCTGGCGCCGAGGATCAAAGACACGACGTACCTGCTGCATGACCTGCTTCGGTCGGGCAAGGGGGTCCTGTTCGAGGGCGCCAATGGATCGCTGCTGGATGTCGATCACGGGACGTACCCGTTTGTGACGGGGTCGTCGTGCACATCGGCGGGGATCGCGCCCGGCACGGGCGTCCCGGCCTCGGCGGTGGGGCGTGTGCTGGGGATCATGAAGGCGTACTCGACGCGCGTGGGCGCGGGGCCGATGCCGACGGAGCTTTTTGACGACACTGCACACGGGATCCGCGAGCGCGGCCGTGAGTATGGGACCACGACAGGCCGCCCGCGCCGCGTGGGTTGGCTGGACCTCGTCGCCGTGCGCTACTCGTGCATGATCAACGGCGCGACGGGGATCGCGGTGACGCTGCTTGATGTTCTCTCGGGTATTGACACGCTTGAGGTGTGCATCGGCTACGAAATCGACGGCGTCTCGACCGACCGTTTCAGTGCTGACGGCCAGACCCTGGCGCGGGCCAAGCCCATCCTCAAGCCGCTCCCGGGCTTCAAGGACGACATTTCCGGGTGCAAGACGTACGCGCAGCTCCCGGCCAACGCACGTGCGTACCTCGACTTTGTCGCGAGCTTCACGGGGGTTCCGATCTCGATGGTGAGCGTCGGGCCTGGAAGAGAGCAAACCATCACCGTGTCTCACGCGTAAGCAGTCCGGCCGGACGTTGCGTGGGGCGTGGGGCGTGGGGTTGTGGGTGGGGGTGTGGGGGGCGTGGTCGCGGGAGAGTTTCCAGTGCAGACAGGCCAGGTGTCGTCGAAGGGGTGTGCGTCGTGGATGGACAATCCCGAGGCGGTGGCGGCGATCGGCCGCATGCACACGTATAACCCGGAGGCGTCACCGCAGGAAGTCCTGCCGGAGATCCATCCGGTGCGTATTCCCCGGCACGTTGCGATCATCATGGACGGGAACGGCCGCTGGGCGACGGGCCGCGGGCTTGAACGCAAGGAGGGGCACCGGGCGGGAGCGCAGGCCGTGCGCGTGGCGCTCACGGCGGCGGCCAAGCTGGGCGTTGAGTACCTCACGCTCTACTCGTTTTCGAGCGAGAACTGGCGACGCCCCGAGGATGAGGTTCGTGCGCTCATGCAGTTGTGCATCGACACCTGCCAGAGCGAGCAGACCGAGCTTGCCTCGCAGGGTGTGCGTGTGCGTGTCTTCGGACGCCGCGAGGGTCTGCCCGAGGATGTCCGCGGGGCGCTCGAGCTCATCGAGCACATGACCTCGGGCAACCGCCGGATCAATCTGTGCCTGGCGATCAACTATGGATCCCGCGGGGAGATCGTGGATGCCGCCAGAAGCCTCGCGGCGGATGTGGCGGCGGGGAAGCTCGCTCCCGACGCGATCGACGAGGGGATGTTCGAATCAAGGCTCTACACCGCGGGAGTGCCGGATCCGGACCTCCTGATCCGGACGGCCGGGGAAATGCGGGTGAGCAATTACCTCTTGTGGCAGATCAGCTACGCGGAGCTGCACGTGACGGATGTGCTGTGGCCCGACTTTGGCGCGGGGCATCTGCACACGGCGGTCCGCGATTATGCATCGCGAACCCGCAAGTTCGGCGGGCTTTCCACGAACAGCAGGTCGTAGCCCGGCCGGCGTGCCGTTGACGGTGTTCATGTCGGCGCATCAATCGCCCCGTGCCGCTATTGTGTCCCCCGCGTTGAGGGGCGGGCGGCGTCTATTGGAAAGGGTTCATGGTCAAGCGGCTGCTGCTGGGTCCGGTGATGATCCTCCTGGTGCTCGTGCTGTGCACGCTGGACCAGTGGCTTGATCGTCTCCCGACGCCGGCGGGCCTGGCGTGGCTCCTGGGTGGCCCGACGCTGCCGCCGGGGATCGTGGTCGCGGTGATCTGCAACCTCCTGGCCTTCGGTGGTGCGTATGAACTCGCCGAGATGCTGCGGAAGAAGGGCGTCCTGGCGTCCTCTCGCCTGGCGGGGGTATCGGCGCTCCTGGGGATGCTGGCCATGACGACGGCCCTTGTGCCGACGATGCGCGACCTGACCGCGCCGGCGATGGCCTCGGCGGCGGCGCTCTCGCTGGTGCTCGCCCAGATCGTCTATTCCCGCGGACAGACCGTGGCCGGCGCGATCACCTCCTCGGCGGGAACGGTGCTGGGCGTGATTTACCTGGGATTCATGCTCGGGTGCCTGCTGCTGATCCGTGCTGAGCACTCGGTCTGGGTGATGATGTGGGCCTTGCTGACGACCAAGAGCTCGGACATCGGGGCCTACTTCACGGGCCGGGCGATGGGCCGCAACAAGCTGATCCTGTGGCTCAGTCCCGGAAAGACGTGGGAGGGGCTGGTGGGGGGAACGCTCTTTGCGGGTTTGGTGGGCATTGGCGGCCTGTGGCTGATCGATCGATGGACCGATGTGGCGGTTCCGCCCCTGTGGACGGGGTTCATCGCGGGGATGCTGTTTTCCCTGGTCGGCCAGCTTGGGGACCTGGGGGAGAGCCTCTACAAGCGGGATGCGGGGATGAAGGACTCGGGCCAGAGCCTTCCGGGGTTTGGTGGGCTTTTGGATGTCCTGGATTCCCTGATCCTGGTCTCGCCGGTGGCCTATTGGTGGCTGCGGATCGTTCATCCGGCCTTTGAACCGGCGGCTCCATGACCGCCTCGGCGGCCTCAAAATCCAGGAAAACCGATTTCTGATGAGAATGTCTTGCATCGTGGACGCCATAACCGGCCTCCGCGCGGCATACACTCCACTCTGTACCCCTCGCGTCCGGCTCGGAGTGTCGAATGACCGTCACGCAAAAGCTCCTCCAGGTCTTCCTCGTCGATAAGCAGCTCCGCGGGCTTGAATCCCGCCTCAAAGCCTCCGAGAAGTACCTCGCCGAGCAGTCAGGGCAACTGGGACAGATTGATACGCGCCGGACCGGGCTGGAAGGCCAGGTGCGCCAGTTGACGGCGACCGTGGCCGACCGCCAAGGTGAAGTCGCCCGGCTGGAAGAGAAGCTCAAGGTGGTCCGCGGCCGGATGGAGACGGCCCAGACCAACAAGGAATACCAAGCGTTCCTCACCGAGCTGAACACCTTCACCGCCGACCGCGACAAGAACCAGACCGAGGTCGATGAGCTGAGCAAGAAGCTCGCCGAACTCAAGACCCAGCTCGACGGGATCCAGGGTGAGCGCGACGACCGCTCCAAGCTTGTCAAGATCGCCGAGGATGAGCGGAACACCCGTGCGGGCGAGATCAAGGAACGCCTCGAAAAGCTCAAGGCCGAGCGTGCAGCGCTGGTCGCCGAGGTTCCCAAGGACGCACTCAAGACCTTTGAGCAGCTTATCCGGGCCCGCGGCGACGACGCGATGGCCCAGATCGAGATCCAGGACCGCAAGCGCCACGAGTACAACTGCTCGGCGTGCATGATGTCGATCCCGGTCGAGACGATCAGCTCGGTCCTGGGTTCGGGCAGGCTGACGCTCTGCGTCTCGTGCGGGTGCATCCTCTACATCACCGACGAGGACACCAAGACGATGCAGGAGCCCGCGCCGGGCGCCAAGGGCAGCAAGACCAAGAAGACCAAGACCGCGTGAGGGCCGTTCGCCGGGATGTGCGGCGACTCACAAGGACCGAGCATGAGCAAGGGCTCGCCGCGAGGGCGAGCCCTTGTTTTTTTCTGTGTCGGGCTGATACGGATCACCGCTCCAACTCGGGCGTGATGTAGTCGCAGGCGCAGACTGAGCGGAGGGTTTCGGTGGTGAGGTCTTGCCAGGCTTCGGCTCCGGCGTCCAGCAGGTGCTGGTAGTCGTCGAAGATGCGGTTGCTGAGGTAGTGGCTGCGGAGGTAAGCCCACAGACGCTCGACGGGGTTCAGCTCGGGGCTGTACGGCGGCAGGATCAGGATCGTGATGTTGTCCGGCACCCTTAGGGTCTTGCTCTTGTGCCAGCCCGCGCCGTCCATGATCAGCACCGCGTGATCCATGGGTCCCAGTTCTGCGCTGAGCATCTTCAGGAACACGTTCATCGTCGGCGTGTTGACCAGCGGCGCCTGCAACCCAACGCTGAACCCCGTCGCCGGCTCCACCGCGGCGTACAGATACACCCACTCGTAGCGGGTCTGCTTGACCGCGGTGGGTCGTGAGCCGCGAGGGGCCCACATGCGCGTGGTGGTGCCCTGCTGGCCGAACCGCGCTTCGTCCATGAAGAACACGCGGACGTCGCCGGCGAGCGGTGCCAGCGCATCGCGCACCGTGCTCACAAAAGGGGGGCGGTCTCGTCCTTGAACTTCTTCTGCGCTTCGAGGTCCTGCTTCTCGTGGCGTGGGCGTGGGGCGAGGCAGGAGTAGCCCAGCCGGCGCAGCGTGCGGTACACGCCGTTGAGAGAGATGTCCACGCCGAGTTCGTCCTTGGCGATGCGCTGCACGTCCTTGCCGCGGAGCGTGCAAACCTTGTCGCCCTCGGTGGGTCCGGCGTCGAGCCGGGCACGGAGCCGCAGAGACTTGTCCCCGGCGATCTTGGGGCTGCTGCCGCCGCGCTTCTTGCCGGCCAGCGCGGCGATGCCGCCGTCGCGATACGCGTACGCCCACTGCTCGACGGTGCTCTTGGCCACGCCAAGAACCTCGGCGATCTCAAGCTTCTCGCGCCCGCGCAAGGCCAGGAGCGCGATGCGGTACCGATCACGCCGGTCGGCGTGCTTCTCCATCGCGACCAGTTCGGTCAGGCGATCAATGTCCCCGACGCTGCGCTCGACGATCTGCATGGTGCGGCCTCCTGCCGCCACCATCATCCCAGATCATCCCCCCCCGCGCAACCTCACACGCGCCGAACGCGCCCGGAAATCAGCGGGGATCCGTATGAGTCGGGAGGGCCGTCTTCAGATGTTCTTGATGAGGCTCGGGCCGCGGTAGGAGCCTTCGAGGATCAACTTGGAATCGGCCTTCATCCAGTCTTCGAGGATGTTGGCGTAGACCGAGCGGAAGTCGATGGTGTACTTGAGGTCGCCGTCGTCAAGGTCGGTGAGCGAGGGATGTTCGCCATGGACGCCGGGGCGGACCATGTCCCCGAAGAGGAACATCGGGGCGGCGGTGCCGTGGTCGGTGCCGCGGCTTGCGTTCTGGCCGACGCGGCGGCCGAACTCGCTGAACGCCATGGTCATCACGCGGCCCGCGTGTCCCTGGGCCTTCATCTCGTCGTGGAAGGCTTTGACCGCCGCGGCGAAGTCGCGGAGCAGGTTGGCGTGGCGGTTGAGCTGCTCAGAGTGCGTATCGAAGCTGCCGTGCGTGACGTAGTAGACGCGGGTCTTGAGCCCCGCGCGGATCATGCTCGAGACCATCGAGAGCTGGCGGCCGATGTCGGTCCCGGGGAAGGTCGTCTGGGGGCGGAGTGCGACGGCGCGGCGGATCATGTCGCTCGAAACCTGTGCATCGAGGCTTGTCCTGAGCAGGAACTCAGCGCTTGAGTCGGGGCGTGCCTCGCCGGCGGCCGGTTCGCGGCGGGCGATCTTCTTGTAGGGATCGACGAGCGACTCGTGGATGTCCTGGCCGGCCCAGCGGAAGAGCTCGGCCTGTTCGAAGGAGATCGGCTTGATCATGCGGCCCTGCATCGAGAGTGGCGCGGTGCGTCCGATGGCGATGCCGGGGCTGTTGATCGTGTTGGCGGTTGCGGCGGGCTTGACGTCTTCACCTTTCCTGGCGGGTTTGGAGCGGGCGGGCTTTTCCTTGCTCCCGCTCTCGCCCTTGCCGTAGCCGCAGCACTCGGCGTCGAAGTAGCGACCGAGCCACCCGTCGCCGGTGGCGGTGGTGTCGGCGGTGTGCCAGATGTCCATCGACTTGAAGTGCGAGCGGTTGGGGTTGGGGTAGCCGACGCCCTGGACGACTGCACACTGGCCGTTGTCGAACATCTCACGCATCGCGGTCATGGCGGGGTTGAGACCGATGCCGTCGGAGCCCGAGAGCTTGAGGACGTCGCGCTCGGCGATACCGATGGCGGGGCGTGCGCGGTAGTACTGGTTCATGCCAAAGGGCACGACGGTGTTGAGTCCGTCGTTACCGCCGCCGAGCTGAACCACGACCAGGATCCGGTCCTCGGGGACGCCGGGGGCCGAAGAGAGACCGCCCAGTGCGTTGTGCATCGCAAGCGCGGAGCTCTGCAGGAACGTCGGGACCGCGAGGGTCGCCGATGCGAGCGACAGGCTCGAACCCAGGAACTCGCGTCGCGTGAAGGCGTTGGTGGACATGAATGGCTCCGGGACGGGAAACAAGGGACTGAGTCGTGGCGCCGGCGGCGGCTTAGCAGAGCTGGTACTCGGGCATGGTCGTGATGATCAAGAGGAGTGCGGTGATGACGTCGGGGGTGATCGCCCCTCCGCGAGAGCTTGCGAACTCGACGAGCGTCTGGCGGGCCTGGGGGGGCGTCCTGCCCAGGGTCAGCTTCATGAGGTATTCGACGACCCGGGCGGGGTCGTTGGCCGCGCTCGCGTCGGAGCGGGCGAGTTCGGCCAGGAGCGTCGAGGGGTCGTACCTGGTCGTGTCGGCCGTGGGGTCGTATCCGACGGGCTTCTTGCCGGTAAGCAGGAAGGTCAGGATATTCTGCCTGACAAAGAGCGTTGACGTGTTGATCCACGAGCGGCCGCCTTCCCACCCCTTGACGCTGGGCGGGAAGAAGATGTTCTGGCCCATGAGGTCGAGCGCGTCGTTGACGATCCCCAGGTCGCGCACGGGGGCGTTGAGCGAGCGCATCGCGCCCACCACGAGCACGACGGGGCTCTTGATCTGGTCCCCGACGAAGCGCTCGTCGTAGAAGTGCTCGCTGCGGAGCAGGCGGCGGAGCGCGGGACGGAGCTCGAAGTTGCCCGACCGCAGCGTCTCGGCCAGGCCGTTGATGACGGCGCGCTGCTCTGGCTCCAGGTCCTCGGTGGGGATTCGCTCCTGCGGGGGCAATTCCTGGACGAAAAAGCCGTAGAGCCGCCGCGCGATGTAGCCGGGGCACTCGGGCGTCGAGAGGATGACGTCGACAAAGCCGTCGCCGTCGAACGTGCCGCGCTTCCCGAGGATCTGCTTCTCCCCGTTGTCGTGGTTGTTCCGGTCGAAGTAGAACTCATCGTCGCGGAAGGTAAAGCCGGTGAGTGCACGCGCGCCTTCCTTGATGTCGCGCTCGGTGTAGCTGCCGACGCCGAGGCTGAAGAGCTCCATGATCTCGCGGGCGAGGTTCTCGTTGGGGCGGTTCTTGCGGCTCTCGTCGTTGTCGAGGTACTTGATCATCGCGGGGTCGCGGATCAGGTCGTGCAGCAGCCGGCCGTAGTTGCCCACCGCGTTCCTGCGGAACATCGAGTTCTGCAGGAACATGTGGAAGCTGTTCTCGATGGTCCTGTAGTTGGTGGCGAGGATCCCGTGCCAGAAGAGCGTCATCTTCTCTTCGAGCGGGCGGGGCGTCTCGATCATCCGCTTGAGCCACCACTTCTGGATCTCGGTCATCTGGGCGCGGTCGTTGCGCTCGCGGTTCTGGCGTTCCTGGCGGAAGCGGTTGACGGTGTCCTCATCCTGCGCCCGCTGTGCACGCCGGAGCGTCTCGCGCTCTTCCTGCGACAAGGGACGCATGATGTCGTGGTCAAAGAGGTCGCTCCTGATCGGGTCGGCGTTGACCCGGTCGTACTCGAGCATGTAGTCGATGGCGCGGTCCGGGCCCCAGGATGCCAGCGTCTGGATCTGCTCGGGCGTTCCGCCAAAGCCCGCGCGCCACAGGAGGTGGCGAGCCTGGTCGTAGCCGAACTTCTCGGGCCTGAGCGCGGTCAGCGTGGTGGGACGGCGGGCCTGCCGGGGGGCAGGCTTGGCCGGCGGCGCGGCGGGTGCGGCCGGTTCCTCGGGCTGGCGGCTGACGAGGCTTGAATCGTGCGGGCGGAACATCAGTGCATCCCTCGCGGACAATCGGTCCGTACGCACAACGATTCGCGGCGTGTGCAATTGCACATCACGCGCGATCCACGCTCCTGGGAATCGCATCCCAGGGCCCGGTACGCCCAGTATCTATCGGAATGCCCGCGGCCGATAGCCCCTTGGGGGAGGTGAATTCAGAAGATTTCCGGACGGGGGGATCACGCGGCTCGCCGGCGTGCGGCGGCCCGCCCCAGCACCGTCGCGGCGGCGGCCAGGCCGATCAGGATCGCCCCGTTCGCCTGGTGGCCGGTGGCCACGATCGACTGGAGGTACGAGGGGATCGGCGTGGAATTCAGGTCATCGTGCAGCGGGACGTTGCCCTTGGCGGGCCCCAGGAGCACGACCGCAAAGGCGCCCCATCCCAGGACAAACTGAAGTCCAAGGCAGATCAGGATGCCCATGCCGACCCGGCGGGAGATTGGCGCTGCACGCGCTGTGAGGTCCGCCGTCTGGCGGAAGAGCAGGCCCGTCGAGAAGCCCATGATCACGATGACCAGCGAGAGGGCAATGTGCGTATACAGCGGGTGCATCTGGCCAAAGTGGCGGAACCAGGCTCCCATGATGAGCTGCACCATCAGGATGTGCAGGAGCCCCGTCGCCATCACGCGGCGGCGCTTCATGATCTTCGCGTCTTCTTCATTGAGCTGAGCCGGGGCCGAAGCGGCTTTCAACTCGCGGTAGCCCAGGGTCAGGTACATCGCCGCGGCCGCGGTCATCGCGAAAAAGAGCTGGGCCGAGACGCCGTGCACCATCGCGAGCAACTGGCTGTTGGCGTTGACGCGGACGCCCCCCAGGACGCCCTGGAGGCATACGAAGATGAAGACCACCACAACCCACCCGCGGACCCATCGGCGCTTCTCGACGCACAGCGTGTAGATCATCAGGGCCAGGATGTTCAGGCCCACCATCGCACCAAAGAGCCGGTGCGAATGCTCCAGGAAAACGCGGGGATGGCTCATCAATGAGATCGGGAAGAGGAACATGTTGGCCCCGTAGGAATCGGGCCAGCCCGGGACCGCCATCCCGCTGGCGGTGGTCGTGACCAGCCCGCCCAGGGTGATGAGCGGGAGGATGGAGATGGTCGCGATCAGCGCGAGGCGCGAGAGCCAGTGGTCATGGCCCGCGTAGCGGCCACCGGGCGGCGTGGAGCCCTTGGTGAGCAGCGACCCGATCAGGCCGGAGAGGGTGCCGATGACGGTGCCAGCCAGTAAAAACCCTGGGATATAAATCAAGCTGGAAGGTTCGAGGCCGCTGAAGCCTTCGGCGGGCTTGGAACCTGGCCGGGCCTGCTCGGCGATATAAGACCCCAGAATCAAGAGGTTTACGGCTGAGGCGACGAATCCGGCGATCGCCCCGACCTGCCAGGCGACGCGTCCAGCGCCACCTTTGGCGATCGACCATCCGGCGGCGACGGTGACGGCGATGAGGGTGATGACGAGTGCGGATCCGACAGCGATGGGGGGAAGCTCAAGGCCTGGGGTGTGGGTGAGGAGCCAGACGACCCACATGCACACGACTGAGGCGAAGCCGTAGACGAGCCCGGGCCCGAATCGGAGGGGTCTTGGCGACCCTGGATGGTCGAACGGGTGGTTCGGGAGAGGTGTGGTGGAGTGGGTCTGGTTGATCGTTTCCATGGGCCACCAAGTATTGAGAACCTGTCTCAGTTGCTGTCAGACAGTACTGATAGCTTGACAGCGTAGGTAAGCAGGCACAAATTTCCGGTCGGACAGCAATCCATTTCGGCGCACGAGAATGGAGCCGAGGCTATATTGCCTCCCTTTTCAGGGTCCGGTTGGTCCCTTGTCGGGTGTATAGACACCGTGAGCGGGCCAGATGAATTCGGTTCGACATCGATCCAGGAGACACGCCTGTGTCCGTGATCTTCCCGAAGTGGATGAACAAGTTGCCCCCGATGTTTGCCGTGGGGGCGGTGTGCGGTCTTCTGACCGCGATCGGCGGCTTTTGGTACTACGCGACGCCCAAGTTCTGGCGTGTGGGGTACATGCCGACGCAGCCGGGGGGCGGCTTCAATCACCAGCTGCACGCGGGCAAGCTCGGCATGGACTGCCGGTATTGCCACAGCAAGATTGAAGAGAGCGCAGAGGCGAACATCCCGCCGGTGCACGTGTGTTACGGGTGCCACGCGGAGAACCGCCTGGCGCAGTTCCAGGTGCCTGCACACAAGGACAAGACGGAGTTCATCCGCGCTGCGTACCAGAAGGATGAGCCGATCGAGTGGCGTCGCGTGCACAAGCTGCCCGACTATGTCCGGAATTTTCCGCACAACGTGCACCTTGCGGCGGGCGTGAGCTGCTACTCCTGCCACGGCCAGATCATGGGGATGCCCGTGGTCTTCCACGCCGAGCCATTGAGCATGAGCTGGTGCCTTGACTGCCACCGCGCGGTGCGTGACAACGACCGCCCGGAGCGTTTCCTTGTCCCCAAGGACATGGTGACCAAGCTGATGGCGGTCGAGCAGCGGATGGCGCAGCCGCAGGACCATGCGGCGGAGGCGGCCAAGCTTCTTGAGAACATCAAGCTGACGCCGCCTGAGAACTGCGGCGCGTGCCATTACTGAGAAGAACGGGGCACCGGGCATCGGGGATCGGGCGCGGGTGGAAAGACACGTGCGTCTGAGAACGGTGCGAGATCGGTGCGGCGGATGATGGCGGTTCTGTGATCGGTTCGGGTTAGAAGTGCTAGTTGGTAATTCCCATGCTCGACCAATGCCATTCGACGACCAAGGGCGAGAAGAAGATGCCTTCCAAGGCGGAACTTGCCAGCGCCAAGCGCGTGCTGCAGACCGCCGGGCGGGGCCAGCCCCAGGTGTGGCGCAGCCTCGACGAGGTTGCGGACACCCTCGACTTCCGCGACTTTGTCGAGCGTGAGTTTCCGGCCAGCGCGTCGGAACTGCTCTCGGGTTCGCGCCGTGCGTTCCTGCAGTTGATGGGCGCGACGGTGGCGCTTGCGGGCGCGGCGACGATCCCCGGCTGCCGGCGGCCCGAGCAGAAGATCCTGCCCTTCAGCAAGAACGTCCCCGAGGAGATCATCCCGGGCAAGCCGCTCTTCTACGCGACCTCGATGAGCCGCGTGGGCGGGGGCGCGGAGGGCCTGCTGGTTGAGACGCACGAGGGTCGGCCGACGAAGATCGAGGGCAACCCGCTGCACCCGGCCAACCAGGGCAAGAGCTCGCTGTGGAGCCAGGCGCACGTGCTTGGGCTCTACG
>DATGXW010000167.1:0-13102 GCA_035298585.1 Phycisphaerales bacterium | reverse complement strand
CGGCCCCGCTCTCCACCCAGTCGGGCGTCTTTGTCGGCGACGGCACGATGACGATCAATCTCCCCGACTTTGCCGGGGACGTCGCGATCAAGTTCAAGGCTCGCGGGGCGATCGGCCAGACCCAGCGCATCGCCTCGATCGATTCGGGCGGCAAGCTCGTCACCTTCTACCTCGACGCCGGGATGCAGCCCCAGGCCCGCATCTACAACCCATCCAACGGCCAGACCACCACGCAGGACATCTCCGCGATCGCGATGTTCACCGGCCGCGTCAACGACATGGTGGCCTTCACCTATTACGACCCGGGCCTGCGCACGGTCTTCACCGACCTTGCGGTCACCGACGACCGCGGCAACCTGTGGCTCTTTGTCGGCATCCTCGATTCGGGATCGTGGGCCGTGCGCAATCTCACCGCCGAGCTCGGCGTCCCGGGCATCACGGGCGACCTGACGTACTACACGCCAAGCTGGGGAACGCTGCACATCTCGGGGATCGATGCACGCGGACACTCGGTCAATTACTACTACCAGCCCGGTTCGGGGAGCGGCTGGGCCTTTGCCGACCTCACCGACGCGATCGGGGGCCAGCCCTTCACCCGGGGCCTTGCCGGCTTCGTGACGCCGTGGTCGACGATCACCAGCGGCGAGGTCAACGACGCGCTCAACATCGCGGGGCTCAACGACGACGGGCACATCATCGTCTACTACTGGGCGCCCGGCTATTCGTGGAGCTCGTTCAACATGACGACGACCTTCAACGGCCTGGCCCTCACCGGCCAGCTCGGGGCCTTCGTCACCTCCTGGGGGGCGATGAACATCGTCGGCCAGACCGAGGCGGGCGCGATCTACGCCTACTGGTGGTCGCCGGTGCTCGGGCCGGGCAACTGGCAGACGGTGGACCTCTCGGCGACCTCCGGCCAGGGCCCCGTCGCGGGCGCGGTCGAGACGACCTTCTCCGACGACGGCGGGCTCAACATGTTCGGCGTCGAGGAGGATGGCGATCTCATCATCATCCGCTGGACGCCGACCAACCAGGTCTGGACCGCGACCAACATCACGACCGCATCGGGCGGCCCCAAGGTTCGCTTCCCGGTCGCGGGCTCGGCGGTCGGCAACTTCCTGCAGGTCGCAGCGCGAGAGACGCAGGAACAAGGTGACACGCTGGCGCTCTTCCGTCTCAACATCACCGCGGGCACGTGGACGCCCGAGACGACGACGATCATCCCCTCGCTCTAAAAGTCGATTCACGCTCGACCAGCATCCAGCTTCAAACGCCCCCCGGGTTGAATCGCCCGGGGGTTTTTCATGATGCAATCATCGTGTCCATCCCCCCCACACACCAAGTAGACTCACGCCATGACACGGACACCCAGGCCCAAAGCGTCCAAAGAAGGGAGCCGAACGCGGACCCCAAAGAATGTGTCCCGCAAGGCTTCAACACCCCGCGCTGGCAAAGCAAAGCAAGCCGCCGCGCGATCACGCCCGCCCGCTCGCTCGCCACGTCCAGCGCCCGCGGCCTCGCCCGACCCGGACTGGCGGGTCGCGATGCTCGATCACGTCCGTGCAACGATCCGGCGAGCCGACTCGCTCATCGTCGAGGAGGTCAAGTGGCGCAAACCCTCTCGCGGCATGCAGGGCGTGCCGGTCTGGTCGCGCGGGGGCATCATCTGTACGGGCGAGACGTACAAGAACGCGGTGAAGCTGACGTTCGCCAAGGGTGCATCGCTGGATGATCCTCGGAAGCTGTTCAACGCAAGCCTCGATGGCGGGACCAGGCGTGCGATCGATCTCCGAGAGGGCGACACCCTCGACGCGGCGGCCTTCGCGGAGCTCGTGCATCGCGCGGTCGCGTTGAATCTTTCCAGGGCTGCATCGATCGGCTGATCGGCCCTACCAAAGCCCTTCGGCAACGTTTTCATTGCACATCGATTCTGTATACACTCTGTCTATGTTCTGGAAGCTTTGGCGCAAGTCAGACATCCTGGAGCGTGGGGAGGTCGCCCGGCGTGTGCACTCCCAATGGCTCTCACGTGCACTTGCGTCCGGGCAGTCGTACCCCCGCATCCCGATCCGGCGCGTGGACGAAGGGGGTTTTTCCGCCCTTCAGGGCACGGCGTACGGTCGGCATGTTTCCGAGGCGTGGTGGACCCTCGCATTGGATCAGGTGGACGATGCAAAAGAAGGCCGGGGCGGAACCCGGGGGTGAAGTAAGCTCCCTGACGGACCGAGAACACTGGACCGGACGCCGTCGAATCGGCCTCCCGGATGTAGCGTTCGGCCGGTGGGCTTGGCTGGAGAGCCCGTCTTGAAAGGGTTGGACTCAGGGGAGTTCGGCGGGGGAGTTTGGGAACAATGGCCCCGTGTGCGGGGTTTGACTGGGGGCCGGGGTGTGCCGCGGGGCGGAACGCACGGCGGTGCACACGGTGTGCGTGCAGGATTGAGGATACAAGTTCCATGACCGACGCTTCGGCCAACATGCAGACAACGACCATCAACCGGGGATGGATGACCAAGATGGTCATCATCGGCCTGTTCATGTTCGCCTTCGGGCTTTGGGGCCTGTACGACGCACTCTCGGCGTACCCCAAGCGGGGCGAGCGCGCGGCCTCCTTCCACCAGCACGAATACCTGACGATGCTGGACCAGAAGAACGATGGCAGCTTTCTGAACAAGGCGTCGGTGATCGACCCCGAGGCCGAGTACGAGACGCTCAGCCAGAAGAGCGACGCCTCGACGCTGACGCCCGAAGAGCAGCCCAAGTTCTACTGGCTGCGCCAGCTCAAGCTCATCGGCAAGCTCAAGCCCGAGTACACCCAGGTCGCAGACCCCCGCAAGGCGCTCGAAGACCTCAAGGCCCGGTGGGCGACTTCGCAGACCAGTGCGCCGCAGGAGCTTTCGTGGTACGACATCCCCGCGCAGTGGCTCATCACGGCCGTCGGGTGCGGCGTGGGTCTCTACCTCTTCTGCCTGATCGCGGTCGTCAAGCGCACCCGCTATCACTATGAACCCGAATCCCAGCGCCTCCACCTGCCTGGCGGCGTGACGCTGGTCCCCGCGGACATCGAGGTCTTCGACAAACGCAAGTGGGACAAGTTCCTGATCTACCTGAAGGTCAAACCCGGCCACCCGCAGCTCGGCGGCAAGGAGATCGTGCTCGACCTGCTGCGCCATTCACCCCTCGAAGAGTGGGTGCTGGCGATGGAGCGAACCGCATTCCCCGAGAGCGCGGAAGAAGCATCGGCGGAAGACAAGAAGGCGGAGTGAGGGCATCGAGGCATCGAGGCATCGAGGCATCGGGGCATTAAGGCATCGAGGCTTGCCTGATCCTCGCACGCGATTCACATCTGCATTATTCTGATCCGCGCTTATCCGCGTAATCCGCGGCAAAAATGCCTCTGAATAGCCCGCGCATACGCACAGGTCAGTGCGAATACGCCCTGCCCGGCGCGTAGGGCTCGGGCGCGATCGCGGGCTGCTTCCCTGCGATGAGGTCGCCGAGGATCTCCGCCGTCGCGAGGCTCGTCGTGATGCCCAGGCCTTCGTGACCCGTCGCCAGCCACAGGCCCTCAGTCTGCGCGTGCTTGCCGATGATCGGGAGTGAATCCGGCGTCGCCGCGCGGAAACCCGTCCATACACGGATCGCGCTGAGGTTCGAGATCCCCGGCATGTACTCGGCCGCACGTCGGATCATCTTCGCCACCATCACCTCATCGACGCTGGCCGAGAGCGGGCGGATGTGTCCCTGTTCATCCACCGGGTCGAACTGACGCGAGGAACCGATCAGCATCTGCCCCGTGCCGCGCGGCTGGATGTTGAACGAGACCGAATCCGCATCCGACGCGTGTGCGTTCTTCAGATACCCAAGCTCGATCAACTGATGCCGACAGAAGCCCGGATACCGGTCGGTGATGACCAGGTGCCCCTTGCGGCGGCGGATCGGAAGGCCCGGGGTCAGGCCCGTGCTCCACGCGCCGGCGGCGTTGATGATGACATCGGCCGCGATCCGCTCGCCCCCGTCGAGGATCACCGCACGCGGCTCGATGCGACGGACCTTTACGCCCCCGCGAAACACGGCCCCCAGCGCGGCGGCCTGCTCCACCAGCCAGTGTGCAACCACGGGCGGATACACCACGCTGTCTCCCCCCACCAAGAGCCCGCCCGCAAGACCGGGCCTCAGGTTGGGCTCGTGGTGGTAAAGACCGGCGGCGTCGAGCACCTGGACATGCACACCCCGCTGGATGTACCACCTCGCTTTGGCCTCGCACGCGGCCATTTCGTCCGCGTCGGCGGCGACCCAGATGGTCCCGGCCGTGATGCGGTCGGCCTCGGCGGGAAGCTGCGGGGCGAGCTGGTCCCACAGGTCGCGTGAATAGCGTGTCAGGGCGAACTGTGCATCAGAATCGTCCATGACGACGACGTGGCCCATGCCGGCCGCGGTCGCGCCTGCGCCGATGGGGCCGGGGTCGAGGATGAGGACTTTCTTGCCATCGCGTGCAAGCCGGTGTGCACACGCCGCGCCGACAATCCCCGCGCCGATGATGATCGTGTCGTGACTGGCCATGGAAGCGATCAGGCTAGGCTCTGCTTCTGGCCTTTGACGAACGACACCGACCGCCTCCACCCCGGGCGAGAAAGCCACCGGAGCCCTCGCGGGCTCCGGCGCGTGGTGAGGAGTGCTCGGTTTACCCGGGCCGGTTCTCAAGCAGCCCGGGCCCCCGAAACACAGCGTGCGCGGTTCCGCTCCCGCGATGGATCCGTGTGTCCGCATGTGTGCATGCACATGGGCTTCTCGACAAGTCCCGGCTCGCCGTGGCCGACGAATACCGGGATCACTCTGGAGATGGGGAACGGGATCGCGTCCACGCACTCACGTGCAATCCGGGATTTCCCGCCAAATGACGCCGGGGGCGTGCGTCGCCGCGTCGCACCCGTGTGCACACGGGCCACCTGCCGGCCACCAGGGCTTCGCTCAGCGAGCCGAGAGCTTGAGCAGGATCTCTTCCATGTGGTGGTCAAGGGCGCCCCGGGTCAGGACATCGTCCGCGCCCGCGTTCCGCGCGGCTTGGAGTGCATCCTTTTCCACGTGCGGGCCGAAGGCGATGACCTTGATCCCGCGCTCGCGTGCAGCGCCATCTGCATCACGGAGGCGACCGATGATCGCCATGGCCGTCTCGGGCGTGGTCAGGTCGACCAGGATCGCCCGCGGCTCGGAGTCGGCGAGCCGGGCTTCGAGCATCTCCAGGGTGCGGACGGGCCGGCACGGGATGCCCAGGGCGTCGGCGACACCCTTGATCTTCGAGGCCCAGAGCAGGTCGGTGGCGAAGTAGAGGATCATCGCGGGATGGTTGCGGGTCGGTGATGCACAGGACAGGTCGAATCGCGCCAAACTGTTGTGCGAAGTTCGCAAAGTACGGAAGCTAACGCGGCGTCTTTTTTCGCTCTTTATTCGGGGCTTGGAATCGTTTACGGAAATGTTTACGACCGGCGAATGGACCGATACAGTCTCGACCCGATCGGCTGTTTTCTCGGGCCCTCGACCGGGGCCGGGAGCGGCCGTACGGTGGACCCCCACTCTCGGGGCCGGGCAGGTGCGGCCGCGACGTTGCGGCCGCGACTCCACCCGGGGAGAAGATTGATCTGGACGTGCACGATGCACGTCCCTGGATAACCGGAAAAGGCCTATGACCACCCTCTCATCCGCACCCGCCAAGCACAAACGGCCCAAGAACATTCCGCCGGGGAACTTTGGTAGCCCGGTGTTTGATGAGTGCGGCCTGCCCACGGACCCGAACAACCTGTACCGTCAGACGGTCGGTTCGATGCTGTACGCAGCGCAGGTGATGAACCTGCCGCACGGTTTCCAGTTGATCCTGGCGCAGCCCAAGAACGAGATCATGGTCCACTTCCCGGTGAAGATGGACGACGGGAGCTTCCGGCTCTTCAAGGGTTACCGCGTCCAGCACAACAACGCGCTGGGGCCGTTCAAGGGCGGCCTGCGGTTCCACCACGACGTCCACCTCGACGACGTGAAGAGCCTCTCGTTCCTGATGACGATGAAGTGCTCGCTCGCGGGGCTGCCTTACGGCGGCGGCAAGGGCGGCATCAAGGTCGATCCGCGCAAGCACTCTATGGCCGAGATGGAGCGGATCGTGCGCCGGTTCACGGCGGCGATTGCACACAACATCGGGCCGGACTACGACATCCCCGCGCCCGACGTCGGTTCGAACGCGCAGCACATGGCGTGGATCGCCGACACCTACTCGTTCATCTCCGAGACGGCGGGCAAGAACGCCAACGCGGTGATCACCGGCAAGCCGGTCGAGTCGGGCGGCTCGCTGGGGCGCGAGAAGGCGACCGGCCAGGGCGTGGTCGACACGCTGGAGATCATGCTGCCCGAACTGGGGCTCGACATCAAGAAGGTGACGTTCAGCGTCCTGGGCTACGGCAACGTCGGCTCATGGGCGGGGCGCATTCTCGCCGCCAAGGGCGGCAAGATGACCGCGGTCGCCGACCACACCGGCTTCCTCAAGAACGACAAGGGCATCGACACGGTGGCGCTCACCGACCACGTGGCCAAGACCGGCGGCGTCCGCGGCTTCACCGGCGCTGAGGCGTGCTCGAAGGAAGACTTCTACAGCGCCAAGGTTGATGTCTTCATCCCCGCAGCGCTCGAGCAGATGGTCCAGGAGACCGAGGCCAAGATGCTCAACTGCATCGTCGTCGCCGAGGGCGCCAACGCCCCGACGACCCCGGCGGGCGAGCGCGTCCTCCTGGAACGCGGCATCGAGGTGCTCCCGGCGATCCTCTGCAACGCCGGCGGCGTGACCGTCTCGTACTTTGAATGGGTCCAGAACCTCACCTTCCACGCCTGGGATCTTGAGCATGTGGACCGCGAGTTGAACAAGCACATGGTCGACGCGGCCAACCGGACGCGTGCGGCTCGCCAGAAGTACGACTGCGACCTGCGGACGGCGGCCTACATCGCCGCGCTCGAGCGCCTGCGCCGGGTGTACGAACTCCGCGGCATCTTCCCCTGATTGATCGCGCGGGCGGGACAGTCCTTCCAGGCTGACCTGCCGGTGGCCCGCCAGTGACCGCCAGTGACCGGTGAATGCACGAGCCCCCGCGATGAGCGGGGGCTTTTCATTGGATGTTCTCCCGTGGGTTGTGCACACACCATCAAACCCGCGTATGCTCGGCGGCATGACCGTGGCGCTCGTTGTGATCGGGCTGGTTCTCTTCGACATGATGGTGGTCTGCGCGGTCCTGAGCGCCTTCATCTCCGGGTCGTTCGGCAAGCTCACCAAAAAGCACCCGCCGCGCGAGCCCGGGAAGGACGCGGTTCGGCGGGAGTTTCAGTCGCTTGCGTTCGGGGCCGCGAACTTTGGATTCTGCGTCCACATCGCGGTCGACGGGTTCGGGATCCACTTCTTTCCCGCCGCGCTGCTCCGCTGGCTTGGCGGACAGGCATCGTCGGTGCCCTGGACCCAGATCGAGATCACGGACAAGAACCCAGGACGCCGGCACATCAAGTGCACGATCGCGGGCGTGAAGGGCGTCATCCCGGGCTGGTGCTTTGATGCACTGCCGGCGGCGTAGACGAGACATGGGCCCGGCGTGGGGCGGGCGTGGGGCCGGGCCTCGTGCAATTGCATGCTCTCTTGGACGCGGCCGGGGCTTTACTTGCGGCCCTGGCGCTTGAGCAGTTCCTCAAGTCCTCGTTTGAGTGCATCCTCGGGCTTGAGCGTCTTGACGAACTCCTTGGCGAAGAGCTCGATGTCGGGCTCGGTCCTTGTATTCTCGTACGTGCCGCGCGTGCGGAAGGGCACCATCGTCGCCGAGGCGAGCTGGTCCTGGTTCTTGCCGCCGAAGATCTGGCCCAGGCCGCCGCCGGACTTGAAGACTCCCGCGGCCTCGTCGGTCAGTGAGCCGATGGGGAGCCACGTGATGACGTCGACCGTGCGGTTCACCAGGTCGACTTTGCCCTCGGTCTCTACGACAAATTCGCCCAGGGGCAGCGACCACCGCTGGTAGGTGGCGATGCCGCCGGCCATGTCGACGGTGAGGGGTTCGAGGCGCTTACCCGCCTGGCCCTCGGTCTTGCCCTTGAGCGCCTTGAGCAGCTTGGCAAAGTCGCCCCCGGCGGCGAATCGCGCCTCGCCGGGATCGACGACCACCTTGCCGTTGAGCTTGGAAAGATCGCTATCCAGGGGCACGCTCAGCGGGGCCGCGACCACGGTCGCGGGCTGGTCCTGCGGGGTCTTCTCGATCGCGCCCACCAGCGGCACGCCCTTGAGCAGCCGCTTGGTGAGTTCGGGCGAGACCTCGGTGATCGTCACGTTCAGGGGCGCGGTCGTCACGAAGACGTCGTTCTTGATCGTGCCTTTGACATTGGCGCTGGCCCTGCCGGACTTGGCGGAAAACTCCAGCATGCCGCCGGACTTTGAGAGCTGCGTCGCACGGATCGAGGCCTGCGCGACCGGCCCCAGGGCCTCGGTCAGCATCCCGTCCTGCTTGGCAAGGATGTCGAGCAGTGGAACGGGGATCACCGGCAGGTCGCCCCGTGCATCCACGGTCGCGGTCTGGGCGTTCACATTACCCTGTCCATCAGAAAGCCTGGAAAGCCCGACGTTGACGGCCATCTTCTCTGCACGCGCCGGGGCCTGGCCCTGGCGGTTCACGGTCGCCGACGCGATCGAGACGTCCAGGTCGATGACCTCGCCGGGCTCGGCCTGGCCCGACCCCGGCGCAGCCTTCACCGACCGCGAGGCGATCTTCATCGTGGTCGCGTCGAGAAGGATCGTGCTCCCGTCGGCGGCGACCATCTCGACCGCGGGAATCTGCGCGGAGGCCTCGAGCCCGAAGATGCCGGGCGCCAAGGGCCCGCGTCCTGCGCCCTTGCCGATCGAGAGTGTGGTCACCTCGGCACGCAGCGTGGTGGGCTTGGTGAACCTGGCGGCGGCCGGCGCGGGCGCGGAGCCATCGGCGGGCCGAGCGGGCTCCATGAACTTGTTGAGCCAGCGAGGATCGGCGTCCCAGGTCATCCTGATCGGGCTGCCGATGGCCAGGCGGTCGGGGAGCATGCGGAGCCGGACGGGCTCGGGGATCTTGAGCCGGGGCGTATCGAGCGTGGCGTCGACGTTGACGGCGGCGTCGTCGAGTGACTTGGCCGAATCGGGTGCATCGACCGAGATGTCGACGGTCAGGTTGGCGATCTCGCCGATCGCGCTGGTGATGAAGCCCGGCTCCTGCATGCTCAGCCGCTCGATCGGTCCCATCGCAACCTGCCGGAGGTTGAGCGATGCACGCAGCGTGTCGAGCGGGAACGTGTCCTCGGGACCCGCCGCCGAGACCTTGGCCGTCGCATCGCCCCCCAGCGTCATCAGGACCTCGTTCTCACCCGAGAGCAGGTTGCCCGAGAGCTGTGCACGGGCCTGCTTGCTCCAGCGTGCACTCGAACCCGCCAGGAGCGCCGGGGGGAACGTCGCGGTCATCTGGAACTTCTCGACGCCCACGGCGCCAAGGTCGCGCTTGGCGCCGTCGGCCCCCGCGATCGTGATCCCTTCCACCAAAGTCCGGTCGGGGAGCGCGATCGTGAGCGTCGCGTCAGGGGCGTTGGCGACATCGGGCTTGAAGCCAGAGAAGATCGACTCGGTGAGGGGAATCTTGATCGGGGCGACCGTGATCGTGGCCCGGGTCGTCTGGCGGAGCCGCGGCGGCTTTGCACTCTCCTTCAGGATCGCCTCGGTCAGCGACTCGACCGTCGCGGGCGAGATCGTCGTGACGACCGTCGCCTTGGTGAGATCGAGCAGCCGGTCCTCGACGCCCGCGGCCACGTCGATCGCCGTGTGCTGCGCGGTCAATTGCATCGTGACGTCAAGAGCCTCACCACGCGGGATCGAGGCGAGCTTGATCGTCGCGGTGGGCCCGACCGCGCCCTTGAGAAGACCCGGGATATCGATGTTGGGCGCGGCCGAGGCCGCGCCCGGGTTGGGATGTGCGGGCCGTGCCGTGGGCTGGCCCGCGCTCCCCCCTGGCGTGGGTGAAGGCTTGACGGGCGCCGGGCTGGGCTTCTCGCCCGAAGGTTCGCGCGGCTGGCTCGGGTTCACTTCGCGCGGGGAAGCCGCGAGGATGACCGCGGGGCGATCCCGATCGTTCCACGCCGGAGTCGCCGCGACGGGGGTCGACCGGGGAAGCAGCCCCGCGAGCGAGACGGGAACATTGACCAGGTCGAGCGTGCCCTGCGGACGAACACGCCCCGGGGTGATCTGCGTCACACCATCCCGGACGGTGAAGACGCCCGCAAGCTCCATGGAAGACTTGAGCGAGAACGGCTGGCGTTCGTGTGCAAACGTCCCGTCCATCACGACACGCGGCGTGCCCTTGGCGACCAGCGTCACCAGCGCTGTCAGGGACTGAACATCAACGGGGCCGCCCGAAGCGCCAGACCCGGTGGCGGGCGCAAGCGAGAGCCCCCCCAGCCGCGCTTCGACGTCGCCCGATACATCGCCGACATTCAGCGCAGCGCCACCGGAGGGGATCGGCAGGCTGAGGTTCTTCACGCGAAGACTGGCCTGGCCGTTGGGAGCAAGTGCAAAGCCGCTCGCGGGATCGATGAACCGAGCGGCGATCGCGCCCGCCGACGCGAGGTCAGCGCTGATCCCATTCTCACGCGTCTTGAGAACACCCGATGCAAGCTCGAGGCTCGCACGGGCCCTGACATTCGCGGACTGAATGTCGGCATCGACCGCGGTCGCGGGGAGAGCACCGGCCGCGCCCGGCGTCGTGCTCGCGGTGAGCTTGAGATCAAGCTCGGGGCCCACATCGCGCGGCAGGTCGATCTTCAGCGACTCGACAAAGGGCTGTGCAATCGCGGTGGCGAGATTCTCGATGGCCACAGCGCCCTGCACGGCGACATTGGCGGGCGCGGGAGCACCCTTGGCGTCGAGCAGGTTGTTCGCGGTCAGGTCCACCCGAAGATCGCCGCCCGGACGACCGTCCACGGTCGCGCTGGTCGCAAGCTGGAGCGTGCTGGGGCCCGCGAGATCCAGAGTCTTGACCGCGACCGACATCGGCGCGACGCCAAAGGCCGAGGGCTGCTGGGACTTGTCGATCACCACCCGGCCCCCGAAGGCCGTGGTGGCGACGGCGACATCCAGCGCCGCCCCGCGAAGATCCATCGGGGCCGAGCCCTGGGGGATGCGCACGGCGAGGCTTCGAACTTCCACGGCGACATCCGGGAAGGACTCGAGCGTCACGAGCTTCTGACCCGCGAGGGATTCATCGATGGCCGGGACCAGGGCGCGGATCGTCTGACCCTTGGCGCGGATCGAGCCGGGCCGCGATGATGTCGCAAGGCCATCCTTGATATTGAACCCAAGGTCGGCGCGTGCATTGGGCGTATCGGCGACGATCGCCGCCTGCGCGTTCTGCATGTCGCCGCTCAGGGTCAGCGCGACATCGGCGGTCTTGCCCAGGGCGGTGATCAGCGTGCCCTTCTGCATCGCCAGCGCGTCGATCACGTCGACGGGCGCGGAGACGATGTTGACCTTGGCGTTGACCTTGGCGTCGGCAAGGCGTGCAGCGCCCGCCGTCGAAGGCATGTCGACCCGACCGGCGACGGTGAGTTCACCCGCGGGGGCCGACCCCTGGCCGATCCTGGTTGAGAGGTCGACGACCGCCTTCACGCCCGAACTCGCGCTGACATCAACATCGCTGGTGGCGGAGAAGTTGCGCAGGACGTACGGCTCCGCGCCCGCGGGCGCGGAGGCGTCGGTGTAGGTGATGTCGACGTCCTTCACCGAGAGCTTGGCCTTGATCGCCGGGAAATCACCGAGCTGGATCGTTCCCGGCTCCGTCTTGGCGGGTTCGCCCCCAGCGCCCGGCGCGGGGGATGCCTTGGGTTCGAGTGCACGCTCGAGGTTGGTCTGGCCCGACTTCTCCCGGACCACCGCGGCCCGCCCGGTCACGGCGATCTGGCCCAGGTCGATCGCGCCGCCGAGATACCCCGTGAGAAGGCCCCAGACTCCCGCGGTGGTCTCGATCTTGAGCAGCCCGATGTCATTTCCCTGCGGATCGGCAAGTGCAATCGGCCCGATGATCTGCGGACCGCCCCAGGAAAAGCTCGTCCCCTGGACCTTGACCTTCCCGGCGATGGCTTGCGCGGCCTTCTCTTCGATGATCCCCGGTGCAATCGAGCTGGCGATGCCCATGCCCGCGGCAAAGACGATCACGACCAGAACGACGATCCCGACACCCACGCCGATCGTGATCTTGCGCCACAGTGGACCCTTCCCCGGCGGCCGTGTGCCCATCGGAGGTTGCTTCTTCTTGTCGGCATTGGCGGCGGCCCAGAAGTTCTCACCGTCGGTTGCGTTCTGATTGGTATTCGAGTTCAAAGCCATGGATAACTCCAACGGACTCTAGAGACAGTACGCGCCCGGGCGGGTGGTATCGGTCAAGGTCTTACCCGGGTGAAGCGGGCGTGAACGGGGGGACGGGTCACCGGCGGGCGTGTCCACCGGTTCCGGCGGGGCGTCGACAGGCAAGTACATGTGGTATCGTGCCGCTTCCGGGATAGCCATGGGTTTCGGGCGGGTTGTGAGAAGAAAATGCACACGATGATGTGTTGGAAGATCCGTGTCCTGGCGTTGGCGGCTGCACTTTGTGCGTCGGTGCTTGCTTCGACCGCGATGGGTCAGGGGAGCAAGGCGGACTACGCACGTTCGGCGGGACTTGGGGAGATTTTTCGGGGGAAGGTTTCAAACACGACAGTGCGGCCGGAATGGCTGGACCAGGACCGCTTCTGGTACCGGACCAACCTCGCGGAGGGGAAGCGTGCATTCTGGCTGGTGGATGCCGCCAAGGGTGAGCGGACAGCGCTCTTTGACCATGCGAAGGTGGCCGAGCAGCTTTCCACGCTGATCGGTACGCCGATCGCCGCGGATCACCTTCCGATCGAGCGATTGGACGCGGGAGAGGATGGAAAGATCCTGCTGATGCTGCTGCGCGACGATGGAAGGCTGTGGGCGCTTGACCGCACATCGGGCGTGGTCACCGAGCGACCGGCGACGGAGGGGACGCCTTTCCACCTGGCGGCGTAC